>JAHECW010000048.1 GCA_024641545.1 Acidobacteriota bacterium | reverse complement strand
GTCGTGGACCGCGTTCGCCGCACATTGAGCAAGGAACATCCCGGGCTGGCCTGCGATCTCTCCGCCATCGCCAAGGGTTACGCCGTCGACAGGGTGGTGTCGGGCTTGAGCGATCTCGGGTTGGCCGACGTCATGGTCGAGATCGGTGGTGAGGTCAGGGCGACGGGAAGGAACGCGGCCGGAGAGTCGTGGCGGATCGGGATCGAGCGGCCGGAGATCGAACGGGGCGGCCTGTGGTCGGCGGTGGAGTTGGTCGAGAGCGCCATGGCCACCTCCGGCGACTATCGAAACTACTACGAGCGCGACGGCGTGCGGATCTCGCACACCATCGATCCGCGAACCGGCCGTCCGGTGACCCACCGGCTGGCATCGGTCAGCGTGATCCACCCGAGCTGCATGACGGCCGACGCATTGGCGACCGCCATCAACGTCCTCGGACCCGAGGAGGGCCGTGAGCTGGTCGAACGCGAGGGATTGGCCGCCTTCTTTCTCGTGAGGGCCGACGACGGTGGATTCGACGAGTGGGCGAGTGCCGCGTGGCCGGCGGAGAATAACGAGAGCGCCGTCGATGTTGGCCGTGACGAGAGTTGATGATGCCGACCTTGATCCTCACCTTCGTCGTCTTTCTTCTGGCGGTCCTGGCCATGGTTGCCGGTGTGCTGATCAGCGGCCGCAGTCTCAAGGGTTCCTGCGGCGGCCCCTCGTGCGAGTGCGCCCGCGAGGGTAAGGACGTGCTCGAGTGCGGGACCAAGACCCCGTCGACCTCTTCGTTGCCGATCCATTCGGGCCGGTAACCGGGCGTCAGCTCCCAAAGAACGCTTCCTTCAGCCCCGGCCTTCCGGGCTGCCATTGTGGTGCGGGCGTCCCGGGCGGTGTCGCGGCCGCACCGGGAGGCCGAGGTTCATTGTGGGGCCGGCGCCCCCGCCGGCCTGTCCGGCATTCCGGGTGGCCCACTGTGGTGCGGGCGTCCCGCCCGCAGGCGGCCTTCATGTTTGGCACCATCGTGTGCGGGGGCGGGGAGGGAGGGTAGACGCTTCCTTCGACGCCGGCCTTCCGGGTCGCCTGCGGCGACCCGGCGTCGCACGGTCAGCGCGGTCGATGGAGCTGCGGGGAGGTATGACCGCGCTGCCCGCGCGAGCGGCGGCCTGTTTCGCTGCCGGGAGAGGTGCACCGGGAGGTTTCGCCGCGAGGGTTGCCCGGCGTCGGCATTGTGCTCGGGGTTTCGGGCTTCGGGAGGGGTAGTCGTTCGGCACAATGCCGCGCCCGGCACGCCCCGGTGGGCGGTGTTCCTGCTCGTGCTCTCGGCGCTGCCGCCGCCCCTGCCGCTGCCCCTGCCGCTGCCGCTTCGCCTACCCCCCCGAAAACGCCTCGCCCTCTTCTTCCGGTGGGGTGTCGTCCTCGAGGTCGTCGAGATAGCCTTCGGGCAGGACGACCTTCTGGGTGCCCTGCCGTTTGCCGCGTCTGAAGAGGTGAGCGTTCTCGGGGTAGGGTTCGCTCCGGTCGATGTCGTCGAGCGCTGCGGCCAGCTCGGCCATGCTCTCGACCATCATGAGCCGGTTGCGGAGACGGGCGCTCGAGGAAAAGCCCTTGGTGTACCAGCCCGCGTGTTTTCGAAATGAGAGCATGGAGACCTTCTCATCGCCGTACCAGTCCGCCAGCAGCCGCGCGTGCTCGATCATGGTGGCGGCGACCTCGCCGAAGGTCGGGCCGGGGCCGGGCTTGCGGCCGGCGAAGACATCCGCCAGATCGCGGAAGAGCCACGGCCGGCCGAGACAACCCCGGCCGATGGCAACGCCGTCGCAGCCGGTCTCCGCCATCATCCGGACGGCGTCCTCGGCCTCCCAGATGTCGCCGTTGCCGAAGACCGGGATCGTCGTCACCGCCCGCTTGAGGTCAGCGATGGCAAACCATCGAGCCCGGCCGTCATAGAGTTGAGCCGCCGTTCGCGCATGCAGGGTGACTGCCGCGCAGCCCTCCGCTTCGGCAATGCGGCCGGTTTCGAGGAAGGTCAACAGCTCGTCATCAATCCCCATCCGAAACTTGATGGTCACCGGAACCGGGCCCGCGCCGGCCACCGCTGCCCGGACGATGGCGCGAAGCAGTCTCGGCTTGACCGGGATGGCTGCGCCGCCGCCCTTTCTGGTGACCTTCCGGACCGGGCAACCGAAGTTGAGGTCGATGTGGTCGACCCGGCCTTCGCCGGCCAGCCATCTGACGGCCTCGCCGACATAGTGAGGGTCGACGCCGTAGAGCTGGATGCTTCGCGGGTGTTCGTCGGGACCGAAGTCGGCGAGCTTGTGGGCCTTTCGGACACCCTCGACGAGGGCGCGGGCGGTGATCATCTCGCTGACGAACAGGGCAGCGCCGAAGCGGCGGCAGAGCGAGCGGAAGGGGTAGTTGGTGATCCCGGCCATGGGTGCGAGAACCACCGGCGGCGACAGTTCGATCGGACCGATCTTGGTCGTCTTGTTGCTCATTTCAAGCCAAGAATACAACGACCCGTCTTCGCTGTTTCGAGGACGGGCCGTAGCTCTAAATAATGAATAGTTAATAATTAAGAATTGAGAATTGAGAATTCAAAAATTCTACTTCAACAGCTCCTGCAGGAAGTTCGTCGCGAGCACGACGCCGAATCCGGTCGCGCCTTTGGGAAGGCCGTTGTGGACCTTTTCGAGGTAGGCGACCCCGGCGATGTCGATATGCGCCCACGAGGCCTTTTCCGGCACGAACTGCTTGAGGAAGATCCCGGCGGTGACGGCGCCGCCCCAGCGGCCGCCGGCGTTCTTCAAATCGGCCCAATCGCTCGAAAGATAGCTCAGGTACTCGTCGTAGTTGGGAAGCGGCCAGACCCGCTCGCCGACCTTCTCGCCGATGCTGCTGAGGGTGGCCAATAGCTCGGGGTCGTTACCCATGATTCCAGCCGCCTCGTGTCCCAGGGCGACCACGCAGGCGCCGGTGAGAGTGGCGAAATCGATGATGATGTCGGGGTTGAAGCGGCCGGCGTAGTGAAGAGCGTCCGCCAGGAGGAGGCGCCCCTCGGCGTCGGTGTTGTCGACCTCGACCGTCTTGCCGCTGGAGGTCGTGATGATGTCACCGGGTCGGATGGCGGTTCCCGAGGGCATGTTCTCGGCGGTGGGGACCAGGCCGACCACCTTGATGGGCAGCTCGAGCTCGGCGACGGCGCGCATGACGCCGATCACCGTGGCGCCGCCGGCCATGTCGGACTTCATGTCGCCCATGTCCTTGGCCGGTTTCAGCGAGATCCCGCCGGAATCAAAGGTGACGCCCTTGCCGATCAGAACCACCGACCGCTTGGGTTTCTTGGGTCGATGTTCGAGGACGATCATCCTGGGTTCTTCGAAGGATCCTTGGCTGACGGCGAGGATCCCGCCCATCTTTTCCTTGATCAGCTCTTTCTTTCCGAGGATGGTCACCCGCAGCCCGCTCAGACCTTCGGCCATTTCACGCGCCGCCGCGGCGAAGGTCTCGGGGGTGAGGTCGTTGCCCGGACGGTTGGAGAGGTCGCGGGCGAGTTGGACCGATGTCCGGAGCATCCGGACCGAGTCGAGACGCTCCTCGAGCTGTTCCTCGGTCTCTTTTGCCAGCGGGAAGATGTGCAGGCCATCGATCTTGTCGAACTCGTTCTTCTTCGACTTGAAGCGATCGAAGGTGTAGTCGGCGATGGATGCCTCGCGGAGAACAAAGAGCCGCGATTCGGATTCGGACAGGCCGTGGACTCGCGCCGATACGGCGAGTCCGATTTGGTATTCGCGGTTCTTGGTTGCCTGTCGCATCACCGTGAGGAGAGCGCCGCGGAGCTTTCCGTGGGTCAGGGTGTTCTCGTCTCCGAGTCCGACAAAGGTGACACGGTGTGCGGTGTCGAGGGGGCACTCGCCGGAGATGAGCTCGCCCTCCTCGCCCCGCGGCGCAAGACCCTTGATCTTCGCGCGGAGGGCACGCTGCTCCTTCGCGTCGAACGCGATATTTGCGGTCGGGTCGCTACCGGTCGTGTGGAGGAAGTAAACACAGTCCAAGGGGTCTTCGGGTGCGGTACGGAACTGATAAAGATCAGCCATGGGTTGATTCAACACTCCTTTACATACAACTCGGCCGCGCATTCTAACATATCCGGTATTTTTTTTCTAAATATCTGAGATCTAGAAGCTTAGACCGGCTGGGCATCGGATTCAGGTGGTGATCGAGCGCGATCGGGCACGGAGGTTGCTAACCGGCGGCCGAAGCGAGGTCGTTGCAGGTACACTAGCCGTGTGAATACCGTGGAATGGGATCCGGGCGAGAACGCCGAGAACCAGTTGAAACGATGGTGCGGGCTCGCCGCTGACCCGGGCGTCCTGCGTGCGGTCTTCGCTCGACCGGGAGGGGCGACGGCCGTCGGCTGGGTTGAGCTGGCCCCCTGGACGCAATCCCGCGCGGTCACCGTGGCCGAGGTGGAGGTGACGATCGCGGGTCCCGCGCTCGATGTGGCGCTGTGTTCCGATCTGGTCTACCTGCGCAGAGGTGTCGAGTTGGTTCTGACCGCCGGCGAACCGTCTGCCGGGCTGGTGTGGGCCCTCGGCCGGGCGGGGAGGGCGGCGTTGGCTCGGGGCCTGCTCGATCCGACGCGGTTGGATGGCGACGAGGCGGTGCGCCTGGGGCTGGCGCAGCGAGTTCTCGATGAAGGTGAATCGCCGCTCGTCTCGACCGGGGCATCGGTGGTCGCGTTGACCACCGCACGAGACCTCATGCGAAGCTCGTCGGGTGCGCGATCGGAGCTCGAGCTCGCCTCTTTTCGCTTGCTCTTCGCCTCGGGCGATCCCGGTGAGGGCGCCCGGGCCTTCTTCGACCGGCGGCCGCCCGATTTCGAGCCGCGTTAGCCGGCAGCCGCCGGGAGTTGCGGTTGCGACCCGAGCGGCCCATCATGGGGCAGAACAGCGATCAAGGGAGACGCGATGAGCCTGACGAGTATGACTGGATTCGGCCGCGCGCAGGGTGAGATCTCAGATCGACTTTCCGCGGCGGTGGTGGTCCGTTCGGTCAACCACAAGTTTCTCGACATCGTGGTGCGCACCAACGTCCGCGATGAGGTTCCCGAGTTGGAAGCGGCGGTTCGCACTGCGGTCTCCGGCCCCCTGGATCGGGGACGGGTGACGGTCCAGATCGACTTCGAGCGAACCGCTCCGCAACCCGTACGCGTGGTCGTCAGCGCGGATGCGTTGGAGGACATCGTCGGGCAGCTCTCCAATCTTCATCTCGACGAGAGCGTCGGACGAACCCTGGCGCTTGGTGACCTGGTAGGGATTCCCGGCTTGGTCTCCATCGAGTCGGTGGCGGTGAGCCCGCAGCCCGAAGAGGCCGAGGGTCTCGGTTCGCTGACCGCGCGGGCGGTTGCGGACATGGTGGCCATGAGGACCGGGGAGGCGGTGGCGCTCGAGCGTCAGATTCGCGCCGATCTCGGCGAAATCGAGGCCTTCCTCGACTGGTTCGAGCCGCGGGGAGAGGAGTTTCGGCGGGCGATTTTCAACCGGCTCCAGGAGAGGCTGGCCGAGCTCATCGGGCCGGGCTCGTCGGTCGATCCCGAACGCCAGGTGCAGGAAGCCGCATTACTCGCTGATCGATCGGATGTGAGCGAAGAACTCGTCCGTCTCAGGTCGCACCTCCTGAGCTTCAGCGATCGGCTCGATGCCGGCGGACCGGTTGGGCGGCCGTTGGATTTCATGTGTCAGGAAATCCTCCGGGAGCTCAATACCCTCGGGTCGAAATGCCGGGAGCTTGGGGTGGCCGAGAGACTCGTCAACTCGAAAGCCGCGCTCGAAAGGGTGCGCGAACAGGTGCAGAACCTCGAATAGGGCGGCGGTGAGACCGCCTCCTATCTGCTAGGATTGACGATGAAACCACGCTCGGAGGGCAATTGGTGGGTTGCGCCGCGGGGCCGGTGAGGCGGGAGCGCGACGGGCGACGAATCTTTTCGTCGACTGCGATCGGTGCTCGGTGAGCCATGCGCCTTAGGGGTCCGAGGAAACGGGGCCGCCTCCAGGCCAGAATCGCCCGGCACATCGCTTTTGCGGTTATCGTCAGCCTGGTGGCCGGTACCTCCGGTATCGTCTTCTACCGCTACCAGTCCACGCGCCGGACGCTCGAATCGTCCGCGCGGCATTTTGCCGCGCTCGTCAGCGTTCCGTTGGCGCAGGTCGCCGAGATGTACGGCGAGCCGGGCCTCAAAGAACCGCTCATGGACCGTGTCGCACCGCTCCTGCAGCTCAATGAGGATGTCGACAAGCTCGAGATCTACCGAAAGGGCGGGCTGCTGCTGTTCTCGGCCTCGCCCGAAGAGATACGGGTCTGGCCGAGGCGTCGTTCCGAGTCGCTCACCGAGATCCCTCCACCGGTCACGGGGTCCACGATCCGGGCGGGTGATGGCGAACGGGTCAGCATCGGCGGCCGGCGTCTCTACCGAATCGTCGTTCCCGGGGCCGAGGAAGGGCAGTCCTTCGCGCTCACCCTCGTCGCGACCTTCAACTACGACCGGGTCAATCAACAGCTGCGGCGCGGCCTCCTCTTCATCGTCGTGACGCTCGTATTGGGCCTCGTGGTGGCCGATCGGGTCGCCCTTGTTCTTTCCCGAGGGATCACCAAGAACATCGCGGATCTGCAAGCGGGAGTCAGGAGGATTCGGGCCGGCAGTCTCGATGAGCGGGTGGAGATTCAATCCGGAGACGAGATCGAGGAACTGGCCCACGCATTCAACGACATGACCGAAGACCTTCAGCAGAGCATCGGCCGGCTCCGCCAGGCCAACGTGGAACTGCAGGCGCTCGATCAGCTCAAGGTCGACCTCGTTGCGAACGTGTCGCATGAACTGAGAACGCCGCTCACGGCGCTCAAGGGTTTCCTCGAGTTGCTCGACGAGGGAGAGCTCGGTCAGCTCGCTGACGAGGCGCACCGGGCGGTGAGTGTGTGTCGGAGAAACGTCGATCGATTGGCGCTTCGGGTCGAGGATCTGGTCCAGCTTTCGCAGATGGAAAAGGTCTGGCCCGAGGACCCGGAGATCCAGTCGGTCGATCTGGTCCAGCTGGTTTCCCTGGTCACCGAAGTCTACGAGGCCAGGTTCCGCGCCAAGCAACTGGCCTTCACCTTCGAGACGTCGGGAGACGTGCCGCCGGTGTCGGGAAACCCGGATCAGCTCGAGAGAGTCATTCTCAACCTCCTGGACAACGCGGTGAAGTTCACCCCTTCGGGCGGAACCGTCTTCATCGGAGTCGAGGAGTGCGACCACGAAGGCCATGCGGGCGTTCTCATGCGGGTGGTCGATTCCGGGATCGGGATCCCGTCGAGCGCCTTGATCCGCGTCTTCGACCGATTCCATCAGGTCGACCAGAGTATTCGCCGGCGCTTCGGTGGCATGGGACTCGGTCTGGCGCTGGTTCACCACATCGTCGAGTCCAACAAAGGCGTGGTTTGGGTTGAAAGCGAGGAGGGGGCGGGATCCAGCTTTTTCGTCTGGCTTCCGTGTCGTGCCGAAAACGAAGACATGAGGAAGGATGACAGAGGCGGGCTTTGATACACTTTTCTCCGGCTATTCCAAACAACTGAATGCCGGTTGGAGCAGAGGGTGAACCGAATTTATGTCGTCGATGACGAGCCGGACATGGTCGAACTTCTCGCGACCGTGCTCAAAGGAGAGGGTTACGAGATCGAGACCTATACCGATGGCCGAGTGGCCCTGGCGAGGGTCCTCGAGGAGCCGCCGGATCTCCTTCTCCTTGATCTGATGATGCCCGACCTCGACGGATTCGAGCTGCTGAAACTGCTGCGGTTGGACTCGCGAGGGCGCAACGTCGTGGTCTTGGTCGTTTCCGCCCGGACCGGCCACAGGGCCCAGCTCGAAACCCTTCAACTCGGTGCCAACGCGTACATCTACAAGCCGTTTTCTCCCCGTGAACTCGCCGTACAGGTGCGCCACCTTCTCGATGAGCGGAGAGGTTCGCCCGGTGACTGAGGATCGCAAGACCACGGACCTCGTCGAACTGCGGACCCGCCTGCTGCAGTACAGGGCGAGTCTCTTCGACCCCTCGACTCAACTGCCGACGCTCCCGGTGGTCATGGATCGAGTTCGGCGCCTGCTCGATGACAAGGGATCGGTTCCGGCCTTCGTGATCCGACTCGAGCACGAGCAGCACCTCGAACGGGTGGTGGGATGGGAGAAGTACGACGCGCTCCTGGTCAATGTCTCCCGTTATCTGGGCGATGTTCTCGCGCGGCAGATCCGGTGTGATGTCATTCTCTGCCAGGAGGCGGTGAGAGGCGATGTGTTCATCATGTTTCTCGCCGACCGGGTCGAAGCCGGACGGCTGTATGCGATCTTGGCCGGCGGAATCTCCATTACCGAGGAGGACTCCGGCGATTCCACCCTGATGACGCTCCAGATCGGCAAAGGGCTGATCACGAGGCGCCCCGCGGAGCGGACCGAGCGGGCGATCTACAGCGGAATTCTCGAGGCTCGACAGGATTTTCACAAACGGGGCGAGGTCCTTGACGAAGCGCGGCTGGTCGAAGCACGAAGAGTCCTCAACGATCGAAGTCTGACGACCCTCTTTCAACCCATCGTCGGTCTTCCCGAACAGCAGGTCCTCGGATACGAGGCGCTGACCCGGGGCCCTTCAGGGAGCTACCTCGGACCCGCGGAGAACTTCTTCGGGTTTGCCGAACGATCCGGGATTCTGGGAGAGGCCGAACACCTGTGTGTCGATCTCGCGCTTGAACGGGCCGAACGCCTGCCCGACGATGTGATGCTCTTCGTCAACCTCTCGAACCATGGCCTCGAGTACCTGGACTCCCTCGGCATCGGGCTGATCGATCTGGTTTCAAGATCGACTCTGAGGCCGGAACGTTGCGTTCTCGAAATCACCGAACGAACCTATGCCGAGAGCCAGGCCGCCCTCCAGCACCGGGTCAGAGAGCTCCGGGGGGCGGGATTCCGGATCGCCATCGATGACATGGGCACGGGATACAGCGCCCTCCACGTTCTGGCCGAACTTCAGCCGGACTTCATCAAGCTCAATCAGATGCTCGTCCGCGACCTCACGAGTCAGCCCATCAAGCAGAATCTGGTGCGTGCCATCACCAGTTTTGCGAGCACGATCCACTCTGTGGTCATCGCCGAAGGCGTCGAGCGCGAGGATGAGATGCTCGCTCTGGCCGATCTCGGGGTCATGCTCCAGCAGGGTTTCTATTTCGGGCACCCCGAGCGATTCTGAGCGCTGGGATTCCCGCCGGGGATCCCGCCGCTCAGAATCGCAGTTGAGGGAATCTCCCGACACATACCTTGCCGGGGCGCATCAGCCCATCCAGTAGAGGATTCCGGTTGCGACCGAGAAGTAGAGGGTCAGGGCCAGGCTGTCGTTGATGGTCGAGACGAGCGGGCCCGATGAGACCGCAGGATCGATCCCCATCATGTCGAGCCCGAGGGGCATGGCGGCGCCGAGCAGGCTCGCGGCCGACATCCCCATGGCCATGGCGCAGCCGAGAGCGAGACCGATGATCGGATCGTTCCCGAAGGTGATGGCCAGCAGCGCCGCCACCAAGCCGCAGATGACGCCCATGAGGAGCGCCACCGCAATCTCGCGCGCGACGTGGCGGAGAAATCGCCCGCGGGGAAGCGTATCGAGGGCGAGCCGCCGAACCGTGGTCGTCGAGGATTGGAGTGAAGTGTTTCCGGCCATCGCCATGATGGCGGCGGTGAAGACCGACATCTGCTCGTACAGCCCGAGGTTGCCCTTGGCGAAGGTCAGCACCACGGTCGACAGCTGAGTCCCGGCGAGGCAGACGAGGAGCCAGGGCAGGCGGAACCGGGCGACGTGGAGGATCGACTCCGACTCCTCTTCTTCGGCTGACGACCCGGCCATCTTGTAGATGTCTTCGGTTGCCTCATCGGCGATGACGTCGATCACGTCGTCGAAGGTGACGGCGCCGAGGAGCCGGTTGTTGGAATCCACCACGGGGATGGCGATGAAATCGTACTTGTCGACCTGATCAGCGACCTCCTCCTGGTCCGCCCGGACGTCGACTGAAATCACATCCTCGGACATGATGTCGCCGAGCTTCGATGTCGGCCGCGCGGTGACCAGACGTCGCAGACGGACGAATCCCAGGAGGTGTTGATCGTCGTCGACGACGTACAGAGCGGCCGTCACCGTGTCCGCGGTGGCCGACCGGAGGAAGCGGATGGCGTCATCGACGGTGGAATCCGGGGTGAGCGCCACGACGCCCGGGTTCATGATGCCGCCGGCGGTGTCTTCCGGGTAGGTCAGAAGGTCGCGCAGGACCTCCTCGTCCCGGTCCGAAATATGCCGCAGCACCTCCTCGAAGTCGGGCGCCCCGAGTTCGCCGATGAGATCCGCCGCCTCATCCGGGGGCAGCGCCTCGGCGATTCGGGCCAACCGCCGCGGTTCGATGTCTTCGACCAGCTCCGCTCGAATCGATGTGGTTGTCTCGTTGAGGACGGTGCCGGCGGCATCGTGGTCGAGGGCTTCGAGAATCCGTTGTCGATCATCGGACCCGATGTCGTCCAGCCAGTCGGCGATGTCTTCGGGACGGACGAGACGGAGGAAGATCTGCAGCGCATCCTCCTCGCCTTGAGCGAGGAGGGTCTGGAGCTCGCGGACCAGATCGGTTTGGGGGTCGTTCACCGATGCCTCCGTGCGGCCGGGCCCCGCAAGTCGACGCGGTGGACCGCGCCGGTCTGGGGCCGCAACCTGATCAATGATTCGAGGTGGCGGTCAGCGTTTGAAGAAACCCTTTCCGTTGCCGGAGAGTTTTTCGTTGAGGTCGCGAATCCGCTCGTTGAGCGCGTTGATCTTTGCCTGCGATTCGTCACGAATCCGGGCGACTTCCGCCTTCGCCTGTTCGGCGTCGCGGCGCAGCTCCTCGGTCCCGTCGGTGGCGTGTTCGGCCCGCATCCGCAATTCCATCAGCTCGCGTTCGAGATTCGAGATGATCTCGTCGCGTTCGGCCATTTTCGAGCGGTGAGCCTCCTCGGCCTCTTCGTAGAGTTTCTTGGTCTCGAGAAGTCCGGTGATTTCAGAAAAATCGGCGGGTGAAGGGGCCATCTCGCCCTCCCTGAATCGTTCTTCGATGGACGGGAACATCTTCCTCAGCTTGAGGGAGAGATCTTCGGGTTCTATCGAGCTGTCTACGGCCTGTTCGTAGGTGATCTGGTTGTGGGCGAGGAGAGCGATGAGCGACTGGTTCATGGTCTGCATGCGGTAGTAGCTGACCGAGTTTTCCATTTCCTCGGTGATCTCTTTGATCTCACCGGCCTCGATGTGTTTGGAGATCTTCGGCGAGTTGATCATGATCTCGCACACCGGCAGGCGCCTGGTGCCGTCGGCGTGGTTGATCAACTGCATGGAGACGATCGCCCGCAGAACCAGCGCGAGCTGGCTGCGCACCTGGTGCTGCTGATCGACGGGATAGGCGTCGATGATGCGGTCGATGGTTTGGGCCGCGTTGTTGGTGTGCAGGGTCGAGAAGACCAGGTGGCCGGTCTCGGCGGCGGTAATGGCCGTCGCCATGGTCTCGAGATCCCGCATCTCACCGACCATGATCACGTCGGGGTCCTGGCGGACGCAGTTTCTGAGCGCTTCCTTGAAGGTCGGAGTATCGGTGCCGACCTCGCGCTGGGAGATGGTGGCCTTGTCATCGGAGAAGAGGAACTCGATGGGGTCCTCGATGGTCACGACGTGGCAGGAACGCGTTTTGGCGATCTTCTTGATGAGCGCGGCAAGGGTGGTGGACTTCCCCGATCCGGTCGGTCCCGTCACCAGGACCATCCCGCCGGGGTAATCGGTGAAGGATTCGATGACCTCCGGCAGGTTGAGCTCCGCCACATTCTGGATTTCGAAGGGCACCCGTCGGAACACTCCGGCGATGGTCCCCCGTTGCCAGAAGAGGTTGCAGCGGAACCTCGCCACCCCGGGAATGCCATAGCCGAGATCGACCGACAGCGACTTCTCGAAATTCTCCTGCTGTTTCGGAGTCAGCACCGAGCACAGCATCTGCTCGACCTCATCCGGTTTGAGAGGTGCGGACTTGACCGGGATCAGGCGCCCCTGGATGCGCAGCAGGGGAGGCCGCATCGGTTTGATATGGAGGTCCGATGCGCCCTTCTTTGTCATGAACATGAGCAGCTCTTTGAGCTCCACGCGCCCTCCCCGTTGGTGAATCCGTACGCCTCCGTCGGCGACCCGTACTCGTGATAACTCTAGCACACCAACTCGTCGATGCCACCTCATCCGGGCAACATCGGGTCGCGACGAAAAGCTTTTGTCTCGAAGCAGTTGAGTCGCCTCGGCCGATGCCGTCGTCGACGTTTCTCGGTCCGGGGAGGGGGTTCTCGACCGACCCTCGGCGAGACGGTCGGGTTAGAATGCCGACAGGCATCAATGTCGAGTCCTGATTCTTCCGATCCCCGATCGTCGACTTCCAGTTCAACCGGGGCGACCACCGACGGCGCGGCGAGGACCGAGGACCCCGAACGCCGGGGTGCCCGGCAGCTCGCAGCGGGCGACCTTCTCGCCGGCAGGTTCTCGATTCTCGAGCAGATCGGGCGGGGAGGCGCCGGCACCGTTTTCTCGGCTTTTGACACCAAGGTCGGGCAGAAGGTCGCGGTCAAGGTCCTCCATGCGGATATCCGTGAGCCAAGCCAGCTCGAGCGGCTCCGGCGGGAGGTCCGCGCCTCGCGTCCGGGGCACCCCAATGCGGTGGCCGTCTACGACCTCTTTGACGACGGCGGCCGGCGGTTTCTGACCATGGAGTTGATCGATGGCCGGAGCCTCAGCAGCGAGCTCGCGAGCGGCGAGTGCCTTTCCGCCGACCGCACCATCGCCGTCGGGCGACAGATTGCAGCGGCGCTCGCCGATCTCCATGCCAAGGGCTTGGTCCACCGCGATGTCAAGCCCGGCAATATTCTCTTGGCTCCGGGTGTCGGCGCCAAGCTCTGCGACATGGGGCTCGCCCGTTCGACCATGCACGGCGGGACCATCACCGAGACCGAAATGGTGGTCGGGACTCCGGCCTACATGGCGCCCGAACAGGCGCTGGCGGGGGATCTGACCGCGGCAAGCGATGTCTACGCATTGGCGTTGACCTTATTCCAGTGCCTCACCGGTGAGGTCCCGCTCCAGGAAGACACCGCGGTTGCGACGTTGATGCTGAGGCAGAGGTCGCGCCCGCCGAAGGTGCGGTCGAGGTGCGCCGAGTGCCCAAGGTGGCTCGATCGGCTCATCCGCCGGATGCTCGACCCGACCCCCGCCGAGCGGCCGACCGCCGCGGAGGTCGAGTCTGCGCTCGTCGATCGGCGGGTCCCGGTCCGGTTCAGGCTCGGGCGACGTCACGCGATCGTGGCGCTCGTCGTCGCCGCCGCTGTCGCCGGCTCGTCGATCGCCATCCGGGCCTACCGTCGGATTCCGGCGGTGACGGTGGAAGCCGTCGGGAGTGATGTCGTGGGGTTCGACGACGAGGGACTCGAGCGTTGGCGTCACCGGTTGGAGCAACCGATGGTGGAAGTCCTGCGCGCCGACCTCGACGGGGACGGCAGCTCCGAGGTGCTTGCGGTCGGCAGGAACGATGACGGTGCGGATGCGCTCCCGGGAGTCGTCCGCCACTCGAGCGTGCTGATACTCAGGGCTTCCGGCGAGATTCTCACCCGACTCGACCCGGAAAGCGAGATCGGCCGCTGGCCCTATCGGTACCGGCTCGAGGTCAACCCGACCCTGCACGCGCTCGATCTCGATGTTGATGGGTGGCTCGAGGTCATCGCCGTCTGCCGGCAGCGACGGTATTTCCCCACCGAGGTCCTGGTTTACTGGCCGCGCTGGAACGTCTGGGACCGGGTCCTCAGCCATCCGGGTTCGATCTATGAGGTCTATCCCCCGCGAAAGGACTCACGACCCGGTTTTCGATTCCTCGGGGTCAACAACCGGCTCGCCATGTACGTGGTCCTCGGCGAGATCTGGCTGGTCCCGCCGAATCAACGCGGCGCAGCCATCAAGAGCCGGTCCCTCCGCATGGAGGCTCCGCCGTTCGGAAACCTCGTGATCGGTCCGTCGGGCGGTTTGAACGACTACGTGCCTCTGTTCCCGCAGCAGGTAACTGCGGGCGGTGTCGGTCGGGACGTCGGTCTCGAGCCGGACGAGGGGTGGACCATCACGACCTCCCGCCCGTCGATCGGACTGGACGCCGGCTTCAATCCCACGGCCGGCCCGAATGCGGGTCGCGATCTCCACACCATGCGCGTCGACTACTATCGCCTGCTGTACGCGGCCCGGCCGGGCTTCAATCAATTCACCTCTGATGTGATCGCCGGGATTCGCACCGAGATGGCCGCAGCATGCGGACCGCTTCTGGCCGAGCCGGCCTATGAAACGATCTTTCTCGACGCCGTCGCCGGCGCGCTGGCCTGGATGGACGACCTGGATGGGGCGGTGGAACTGCTGCGCGAGGCGTACGACAGGCTCCGAAACGACGATCTCGGTTACCGCCTGGCCAATCTCGAAGCCATCCGGGGTGAGCTCGATTCGGCGTCAAGGTGGCTCCGCATTCTCATGGATCAGGGGACCTCCAGGCGGGCCGGTTTCGATGCGCCACAGCTGATGCTTCGGGTCGCGATCGAAGGACGCGACGTCGAGCGATTCGGCGCGGCGGTGTCGTTCCTCACGAGCCTTTTTCGAGATGCTCCGGAGCGGGTCGAGATCAGTAACGCCATGTGGGCCGGGGCTCGACTGTGGTGGGGCGAGGGCAGCGACGCGGACACCCGCGTCCGGTCGACTGACTATGCCGAGGATGGCGATGCGGTCGCCTGTCTGGTTCGTTGGCGAAGGGGAACCGGCCGCGCCGGCGATCCCGGCGCCATGGCGGTCTTTATCGAAAACAACCCCGACGCCGCCGGGATCGGCCGGGCGGCGCTCGCCGCAGCCCTGCTTGGGGACGGCAGACCCGCCGAGGCGATCGACGAGTGCGACACGGCGGCAACCCTGCTCGGCGAGTGGTCGAAGGACAACTTCAGGGAGTACCAGAATCTCCAGCTGGTCAGGGCCATCCGCGCCGTGGCCCTGTTCGAATCCGGTGATCGCAGACTCGCACGCCGCGATGCTCTGCGGCTGTCCCAGGAGCTCGATCCGAATCTGCTCCCGGGGATCTTGATCGCCGAGGTCCTCGCCGTGACCGGAGACTGAATCACTCGTGTGCAGTTGATTGGCAGAACGCCAATCCGCTGGGCACGAGGGTGTGGTTTGGTCTCGGTGACCGGTAAACTAAGTTGAATCGAATCAGTTGATTGGATTTTTCGGTCTGGATTCTCTTCACGCCGCACTCTGGCATCACCCTTGCAATTGGGAGATTCACGAAGGGATATTCGACGTCACTGTGGCGTCGAAATCGGCCCTCGCCGGTTCGCAGCTCGGCGGGACCCCACTCTTCCCTGTGCCCGGCCCCGATACGACCCTCCAGTCCGGGGCCGGGCCTCTTTTTTGCCGCGCAGCGGTCATCAAGAAACCAGGCTGTTATGATGCGTCGATGAAGGTCTACACAAAGACCGGCGACAGGGGTGAAACCTCGCTCTTCTCGGGGGGGCGGGTCGGTAAGGACCACCCCCGGATCGAGGCCTATGGCACGGTCGACGAGCTCAATTCGGTCCTCGGACTGCTGCTGACGACACCGTTGACCGAAGCCGCAGGGCAACGGCTCCGCGCCGTCCAGTCCTCGCTCTTTGCCATCGGAAGCGCCCTTGCCGATGCCGAAGGCACCCTCGAGCAGGACGCGTCGGCGTGGGCGACCGAACCCATCGAAGAGTGGATCGACGACATGGACGCCGAGCTCGATGAACTTCGCGCCTTCATCCTGCCCGGGGGCAGTCAGGGAGCGGCGTTGGCGCACATGGCCCGGACGGTGTGCCGGCGGGCCGAAAGGCGAGTCCTCGCGGTCGATGGGATCCACCACGGGATCGTCCCGTATCTCAACCGGCTGTCCGATTCCCTCTTCGTCCTCGCGCGCGCGATCAATGCCCGGTTCGGGATTGCGGACCCCGAATGGCGGCCGCGCCGCTGACCCTTGAGGGACGAGAGTCGACCGCCTGCTACAATGGCGCGATGACTCGGGGAGGCACACCGCTCGGGCGTTCGCACTGGGATGTGCGAACAGGAGTACATGGCTTTTTTCTTCGTGGATAGTCAGGAACAACCCCCCAGTCCCGACCTCAGGGTCGGTCGTGACCGAGATTCCCACCGAACGTGGTTGAGAACCGGTCGTGGAGCGCCGATTCCATGCTGAAACTGAAGTTCAACGAGGCCAATGCCGAAAAGCTCTTCGGCACCCGAGACGACAATCTCCGGTATCTCGAAGACCGCCTCGGCGTCACGGTCAACGCCCGCGGCGCCGAACTCGCTGTGCAGGGTGGAGAGGAACGGTCGGAGCGGATCACGGTTCGCCTACTTGAGGCCTTCGATCGTCTGCTCTCGAGCGGCAGCGGCGTCGGCCGAGAGGAGTTCCGCACCGGAGTCAGGATCCTGGAGGAGGATGCCGAGATCGATCTCGTGGAGTTCTTTCTCGACGCCTCCATTCCGCCGACCCTCAAACGTTTCATTGCTCCGAGAAACCTCAATCAACGGCTCTTCATCAGATCGGTGGCCGCCGACGACTATGTTTTCGCAATCGGCCCGGCTGGAACCGGCAAGACCTATCTCGCAGTCGCCATGGCGGCCGCGGCTTTGATCGACAAGCAGGTTCGGCGCCTGGTGCTATGCCGTCCCGCGGTGGAGGCCGGCGAGCGGCTCGGTTTTCTGCCGGGCGATCTCGTCGAGAAGATCAACCCCTATCTTCGCCCCGTTTACGACGCGCTCTACGACATTCTCGGCTATGACAAGACCTCGAAATTCATCGAACGACAGGTGATCGAAATTGCGCCCCTCGCGTTCATGCGGGGGCGGACCCTGAACGATGCGTTCATCATCCTCGACGAGGCCCAGAACACGACCCGGGAGCAGATGAAGATGTTTCTGACGCGGATGGGCTTCCACTCCAAAGCCGTCATCACCGGCGATATCACCCAGATCGACCTGCCCGGCAGCCAGCGATCGGGCCTCATCGAGGCACTCGAGATCCTCGACGGAGTCGAAGGCATCTCGTTTGTCAATTTCACGTTCCACGATGTCGTGCGGCATCGCCTGGTCCAGAAGGTCGTGGACTGTTACGGTCGCTGGGAGGCGGCCAATGCAGCGAGAGTGGAGAAGGATCGGTGAGCACGCCGAAGAACAAGAACCCCGGTCGGTCGACCTTGCGTATCCGCCGAGGGCTCGAGGAGCGCGGCGGGGTGTGGGAGAGGGTGCTCGAGATGCCGCTGGTGTGGGCGACGCTGGCGGTCGTCGTCTGCACCGTGCTGCTCATGCCCCGCCTCAATACCGATGTTCCGACCTGGCCGGCGGGCGACGTGGCGGCGTTCGATGTCGTGGTGCCGCGCGACCTGAGCCTGCCGGACGAGGTCGCAACGGCGGCGGCAAGGGCAGAGGCGCGGGCCGCGGTCCTGCCGGTCTTCGATTACGAATCGAGGATCAGGGTCGACCTCGATGCCGAGATCGAGAAGATCTTCACCGATTGCCGCGTCTGGTTGGCTGACGAGGCGGCGAGCGGTGGCGATCCTGCCGAATCGAGCATCCTGGCCATCGACCCCGCGATGGTCAACGTGATGGCGGAGTCCGAGTGCTCATCCGGCCTCGAGCATGCCCTCGGTGAGGTTATCGATGAGATCTACCGACGCGGGGTGGTCGACGACCGGCGCGAGCTCGAACGGCGCGGCGCCGTCGGGCTGGTGATTCGGGATCTCGCCGACGGTACGGAACGCAGCGCGACCCTCGACGAGATGGCCGATGCGATCGACGGTCGGTCGGAGCTCGAGAGTGACCTGCAGGCCCGGCTCCTCGCGCGGGAGGCGGTGGCCCGCCGCTGGGTCAAACCGTCGATGGATTTCCTCGCAGCCATCATGCTCTCCGACATCGTTCTCAATCGTGATGAGACGAACAACCGGATCGAAGCTGCCGAACAACAGGTGGTGCCGCGATCGCGGACTCTCCGTCGCGGCCAGGTGCTCGTGCGCCGGGGCGACCGGGTTTCGCCCGAGGTCGCACAGACGCTCCGGGTGATCGATGAGCAACGCCAGGAAGTGACGGAGTACTCTCGATTGCTCGGTGTCGGCCTCCTGGCCCTCCTGGTTGTCGCCTCGTGGTGGCCGATCCAGCAGGTCTTCGGCGGCGCTGCGGCTGAGGTCCGGCAGCGGTTGTCCATGATCTACATCCTGCTGATGCTCTTCACCGCCTTGAATCGGTTGGTGGTCTTTCTCGCCGCGGCGGTGTCGAGGAGCGTCCAGGGTCAGACCCTCTCCAACCTCGATTCGTACCTTTGGGGAATGCCCTTCGCCGCCGGGCCGGCCATGGTTCTCCTGCTCATGGGTCTTTCTCCGGCGCTGATTTTTGCCGTCGGCGCGGCGGTCATGGCGGGGATCCTGCTCGACGGTCAGTTCACGATGATGATCTTCGCGCTGGTCAGCGGGATCGCCGGTGTTCTCGCATCTCGGCGGTTCACCGAACGCTCGGCCATCAGCAACGTCGGCCTTGCTGTCGGGCTGGCGAACGCCGTCGCCTATCTGATACTCGAGCTCTACCGAGGGGGCATGCCCCAGCAGCCCGAGACGATTCTTTTCGCGACCGGGTGCGCCTTCGTCGGCGGCCTGCTGTCCGTCGCCGTTGTAACCTCATTGATGCCTCTGCTCGAGAGTCTGCTCGGAGTGACCACCGACCAACGGCTCCTCGAGCTGTCCAATCAGAATCTGCCTCTGCTCAAACGTCTTTCACTCGAGGCGCCGGGCACCTACCAGCATTCCCTGGCGGTGAGCAACCTGGTCGAGGCGGGCGCCGACGCGGTCGGGGCGAACGCGTTGCTGCTGAGGGTCTGCGCCTACTACCACGACATCGGCAAGGTCGTGAAACCTCAATATTTTGTCGAGAACCAACGAGGCGTCAACCCGCACGACGACCTCTCACCCTCGATGTCGTCGCTGGTGATTCAGAGCCATGTCAAGGAAGGTATCGAAATGGCACGCGAGGCCAAACTCCCGATGCCCATCCGGCAGGGTATTGCGACCCATCATGGGACCAAGCTCATCCGCTACTTCTTCCACAAAGCCCAGGCACTCGCCGTCGAGGGGAAGTCCGAGGTTCGGGAGAGCGACTATCGGTATCCGGGTCCCAAACCTCACACCAAGGAGCTCGGGATCCTCTTGCTCGCCGATGCGGTCGAGGCCGCGGCGCGGACCATCGAGCAGCCGACACCCACCCGGCTCCAGGGGATGATCAAGAAGATCATCGACGATGCCCTCGAGGACGGACAGCTCGATGACTCGGAAATGACGTTTGCCGAGCTCGACAAGGTGGCGTCGGCGTTTCTGTGGGTGCTGACCAACATGTACCATCACCGAATCGACTACCCGGGTTTCAATTTCAACAGGAGGCTTCAACCGAGTGAACCGCGTTCAGTTCAACTGGGAACGGCGACCGTCACACCCCGCAGCTGAGACGCTGCGGACGACCATCGACTCCTGCCTCGAGCGCCTGGACTGCGGTCCCTGCGAGGTCCACGTTCTGGTGACCGGCGACCGCAGGATCCGCGATCTCAACAGGGATTTCCTCGGCCGCGACACCGCGACCGATGTCCTGTCGTTTCCCGATGGCGACATGCTGCCGGACGGCCGCCGGCTGGTCGGGCAGATTGTCGTTTCGCTCGATACCGCCCGACGGCAGGCTGACGTCGAGGGCCACTCCGAACTCCGCGAACTCCAGGAGTTGGTCCTTCATGCGACCCTGCACCTGCTGGGCTATGATCATGCCAGCGATCGGGGGGAGATGAACCGGCTGGAAATCGGTCTCCGCGAGGAGTTGTTGTCGTGAAGGTGACCCTGACCGCATGGCTGGTCAACCCAGTGACCCTTGCGCTCGCGGCCGTGGCGATCAGCGGGTTCTTCGTTGTGGTGGAGCTGCTTCTATCCCGCCTCGCCCGTCTCGGGAATGTCCGATTCCAGGGGATCATCGAGGACCACCCGACGGTCCTGACGACCGTCGTCGACCACGACACCCATCTTTCGAGGGTGACGGATATTCTGCGCTGGCTCGGTATCGCCGCGCTCGGCTGTCTCTGGCTCGTGATCGGCCAGTTCCCGTGGCCGGAGAACTGGCAGAGGGTCGCCGCCGCCATCGTGGCGACCGGAGTCATGGTCCTCGCGGCCCGGGTTTCGGCGGGGTCGTTGAGCGAGGACGCGGTGGCGCGTCTGCTGCGGTTGGTCTCTCCTGTTCTGGGGCCGGTGCTTCGGGTTTTCGGCCGCGAGTCGACCGCCGAACAGTCGACGGCAGCCGAGGACGACGAGGACGAAGAGGTCTCCGAGCGGGAGATCCAGGCCTATCTCGAGGCGGGGCAGGCGGCGGGGATTTTCGAAGGCGAGGAGGGTGAGTTCGTCGAATCGCTGGTGGACTTCTTCGACTCCGTCGTGCGCGAGGTCATGACCCCGCGGACCGAGATGGTGACCCTGCCCGACACGGTTTCATTCGACGAGCTGCTCAAGGTCTTCGCCGACTCCCTCAAGAGCCGGATCCCGATCTACCACGAAACCGTGGACAAGGTGATCGGTGTGGTTCACGTGAAGAACTGCGTCCAATACTCCATCGGCGGCCGCCGGCCGGCGATGAACGAGTTGGTCAACCAGTGCCTCGTTGTGCCGGAGAGCAAACCGCTCGGCGAGCTGCTGCGCGACTTCCAGCAGAACCAACAGCAGATGGCGATCGTGGTCGACGAGTACGGCGGCACATCAGGGTTGGTGACGCTCGAGGACATCCTCGAGGAGATCGTCGGCGAGATCGAGGACGAGCACGATCCGAGACAACCTCCCGAGTCGCAGGAGCTGGAGCCGGGGGTCTTTCGTCTGCAGGGAAGGGCCTCCCTCGAGACACTGGGCGATCTCTTCGCGAAAGAAATCAACGAGGAAGACATGGACACCGTTGGTGGTCTGGTGTTTTCCCGTCACGGTACGGTGCCCGACGCCGGGACGCTGGTCCAGGACCCGCTGAACGGCCTGGTCTTTGTCGTCGAGGAAATGGATGAACGTCGCATCGTCAGCGTGACGGTCCGGCGCGCTGAGGAGCCGGCACCCAAGCCGGAGGAATGAGGCACCTTGGCTGCTGGATCGCATGACGCTGCTGCGGATGACGGGTTCGCGGGACACGCGGGCACCGTCGCTCTGGTGGGGCGGCCGAACGCGGGCAAGAGCACCCTTCTCAACGCGCTCATGGACGACAAGGTCGCCATTGTCTCAGCCAAACCGCAGACCACCCGCAACAGGATCATCGGCATCCTGACCGAGGCGCGGGGTCAGGTCGTGTTTTTCGATCTTCCGGGCGTCCACCGTCCCATGCACAAGATGAACTCGAGGATGATGACGGAGGTGCAATCCGCCCTCGAGGAGGTCGATCTCGTTCTCCACCTCGTCGATGCCTCCCAACCCTGGGGTGGAGGCGAGCAGTTTCTCTTCAACCTCCTCGAGGACGTGAAACCGCCGGTGCTCGGTCTGCTCACCAAGATCGATCTCGTTCGGCCGAAACAGGCACTGCTGCCGATGATCGAGGCATACAATGCCAAGAGACCGGGAGCGACGGTGCTGCCGATCTCGGCGCCCGAGCGGGACGGCCTCAACGCTCTGTGCGACGAGATCTTCGGTCTTCTGCCGAAAGGACCGCCGCTCTACCCCGCTGATGTCACGACAACCCAGAGCGAACGGTTCTTCATCGCCGAGCTGGTCCGCGAAAAACTACTCCACAGGACCCGCAACGAGCTGCCCTACACCACCGGCGTCGTGGTGGACCACCTCGACGAGAGCGAGAACCTGCTCCGGATCGACGCGGTCATCTATGTCGAGCGAAAGAGCCAGAAGGGCATCGTCATCGGCAAGGGCGGCAGCATGATCAAGGCCGTGGGCCAGGATGCGAGGATCGAGCTCGAGCGCCTGCTCGGGATCAAGATCTACCTCGAGCTTCACGTCAAGGTCCACCCGAGATGGCGGGACGACGTGCGGGTCCTGCGGGAAATGGATCCCGGGGCCGCAATCATCGACGAGGGGATCTGGGAGGTTCCGACCGAGGAACCTGAGAAGTGAGTCCGGTCGATCCCGTGCTGGTGTTCACCGCCGACGGGTGCCCCCACTGCCGGGCGGTCGTCGGGGATTTCAGCGCCCGCAACGTCCGCTTCCGTGAGATCAACCTCAGTCGGGAACCCGAGCAGATGGCTCGTCTGCGGAGCCTGTGTTGGGAGCATCGCCTGCCGGTGATTGTCGACCACGAGCGGGTTTCGATCGGGTTTCGGGGCGGTTCGTCGAGCTTCGGCGAGGTCGGGCTCGAGTAGCGGGGCGATGGTCGGCGCCGCTCAGCGCCGGCCTTCCGGCGGGCAGGGTAGAGGCTCCCTTCGGCTCCGGCCTTCCGGGCCGCCTTCGGCGTTGTGCTCGGGGTTCCGGGTTGCCGGAGGGGTTGTCGTTCGGCACAATGCCGCGCCCGGCACGCCCCGGTGGAGGGTGGTCTTGCGCGTGCTTCGGGGTTTGCCCCTGGAGCTCCCGCTCCCGCTGGAGAGGTCGCTGCCCCGGTTGCTGCCGGTGGCCCCACCGCCGTCGCTGTCCCTGCCCCTGCCGTGGGTATTGACGAACATTCAAACCAGCATCCAGTGCTATTCTTCAATCAAGTGGATATCGTCCGAAAATTGCTCCCGTTTGTCATCCTTGCCGCCGTTTTCTTCCTGGTCGGTGTGGTCCTGGTGACGAATCCGGTGAGGGTCCGCCGTTTCGCCCCCGGCGCCTCGGCGGACCCGGCCCGGCTCGAAGCCGATGTCAGGGCGTTGACCGGGCTTCCGGGATTTCGCTGCTTCGAACGGCCCGATGATCTCGGGGCCGCTGCCGACTGGGCAAGAACCGAGCTCCTGGCCAGCGGACTTCCGGTCGAGGAATCGAGCTTCGGGGTCGGCGATCTCAGCTTCACGAACCTCGTCGCTCACTACGGTGCCTCCGAGGGGCCCGTTCTCGTTGTCGGTGCTCACTACGACGTTTGCGGCGAGCAGCCCGGCGCCGACGACAACGCGAGCGCGGTGGCGGGACTCCTCGAGTTGGCGCGGTTGCTGCACCGGAATCGGCCGGTGATCGGACACCGCCTCGAGTTGGCGTTGTGGCCCCTCGAAGAACCGCCCAATTTCAGGACACCCGCGATGGGCTCGGCGATCCACGCGAATTCGCTGGCGTTGCGCGGCGTTGACGTGCGCGGCATGATCAGTCTCGAGATGATCGGGTTCTTCTCCGACGACCCCGGATCGCAGACGTTTCCCGCCCCGGGGATGAGCCTGCTCTACTCGTCCAGAGGTGATGCCATCGTGGTGGTGGGTGATGCCGCGTCGTGGTGGTTCACCCGACGGGTCAAGGCGAGAATGGCGGGCTCGAGCGAACTCCCGGTCCGGTCGATGAACGCTCCGGCCTTCGCGCCCGGGGTGGACTTCTCCGACCACCTCAACTTCTGGAAGCAGGGCTGGAAGGCGGTGATGATCACCGACACCGCCTTTTATCGTAATCCCAACTACCACCAGCCTACCGACACGCCCGACACCCTCGACTACGAGCGCATGGCGCATGTGGTGACCGGGGTCTACGCCGCGATCACGACGCTGTAGCGGTTTCCCGGAGCCACGGCCTTCCGGGCCGCCTCCGGCGGCCCGTCGTCGCGCGGGCAGCGCAGTCATGAGGGGCTGGAGGAGGAGCGTTGACCGCGCCGCCCGCACGCCGGCGGCCTCATGTCGACGTGGGCGGATGCACTGGAACGGTTTGCCGCGAGGGTTGCCCGGCGTCGGCATTGTGCGGGACGTGAGGAGCTGCCGGAAGCTTGTTCCTGCACAATGCCGCGCCCGGCACGCCCCGATGGGGGGTAAGCCTCGCTTCCTCGGGGCTTAAGCGTATCGGGCTGCCGCTTGCCCGGCCACACCGGGAGCCCGAGGTCCATTGTGGGGCCGGCGCCCCCGCCGGCCTGTCTGACCGTCCGGACCGATTTTGCCGCTGTCGCTGTCCCGGCCGCTGTCCCGTCTTCAACGACGTTTTTTCAGGGGACGATATCCGACCACGCGGTGTAGAACCAATCAGAGTCCTCCCAGCCGTCGGCGAAAATGGCGTCCGCGCACTCGGTGCAGCCAGCCGATGCGATACCGCCGTTGTACGAACCGATGAAAATTCTCCCGTCCTCGACATCGACCCCGGTGGAGAAGCCCGGGACGTAGTGGCGGGCGATGAGGGCGGGCGCGAGAGGGTTGCTGAGATTGAATGCCACGGTAGCTCGCTCGAAAGCGACGTAGAGGACGTCACCATCCATGACCGAATCCCATCCGACCCACTTGGTGGTCGTCTGTTCGAAGTCGGTGATCAAGCTCGCGGCTGCAGGATTGATCACATCATAGATCCGGATGCCGCAATGGGCGTTGACGTTCCATCCTTCGACCAGAATCGCGAGATGATCCCTGATGACGACGGATTGAGCGCAGAAGTTGTCCCAGTCGTTGTCCCACAGCTTGACAGGCATGGAGGCATTGGTGACATCGACCGTTGTAAGACCGCGATAGCAATCGGCGAGATAGGCCACATGGCCGGCGATGGCTACATCGGTTGCGGAATCAACACCGCTCATGGCGCCGACCTGGATGATGGCGGACGGGTTCGAGATGTCGTAGATCCTCAGACCACTGTCCCCGTCGGCCACATAGGCGAGGTCGCCGACGACCTCCGCGGTCCATGCTCTGCCGGGTGTGTCGAAGGCGCCGAGGAGCGCTGGGTCGGTCGGGTCGTTGACATCGACGACAAAAATGCCGGCCTCGGCGCCGGCGACGAGAGCCCGGGTGCCGTCAAGGGTCACGGAGACGGCATCGGCAAGGGCGAGGAAACCGATCGGAAGGGGTTCGTCCGGATCCGAGACGTCGAAGACTCGCAGACCGGATCTGCGTTGCGCAACAAATGCGTGGTTGCCGTCGACGGCGAGGTCGTTGGAAGCTCCTTCCGCCGGGATGAAACCCACCTCGATCGGGTCCTCCGGGTCGGCTACGTCAATGAGGCGCAGCCCCCCCTCCTCGGCGGTGAGATATGCCGTTTGGTTGTGGACGGCCGCATACCGCGGGTTTCCGGGTGGCGTGATGATCGCTGTTGTGATCGGGCTGGCCGGATCGGTGGTGTCGACGATGGCGAACTCATCGTGATACGTCGTGAGGTAGGCACGGGGGCCATCAAGGGCCATTGACTGAAAGTCGGTGGTCGGATCGTCGTACTCTGTGACGAACACGGGTGAGGCCGGGTCCTCAATGGTGTAGACGGAGAGCCTTCCCCCGTACGTCGTCATGAGCCGTTGTTCGTTCGCGGCCAGATGGCTCTTGTTGTTGAGAGAATTCTGAAAGACGACCGATGGGGTGGTGGGATCGACGATGTCGTACACAACCAAGAGGCTCGTGCCAATCCCGTACACGTGGTGTCCGACCAGCTCGAGTTGACGGATAGGCCACGTGCTTTCCCGCGCCGCTTCCACAGGGTTGCTCGGATCACTGACGTCGACCACGATGAGCCGACCATAGGCGACATAGACATGGTCGCCCGATGCGGCGATGTCCCACGCCTGATTCGTTGGGCCGCCCCAGTGGCCGACAACCGATGGCGTGGACGGGTTGGAAAAGTCGATGACGAAGAAACCCTCATCGTTCGCAGCCACGAAGGCCAGCGCACCCGTTACGGCGATTGCGGCCGGAGAGCCGCCGATCTCGGTTGCGCCGAGAACGGCCGGATTCGACGGATCCGAGACATCCGCGATTTCGATGGTGACGCCCCGGCTGTAGATCGCGAGGTTGCCTGCGGAGGCCACGACACCGGCGGGGCCGAGCGGCCACTGCCCACCAGGATCGAGGCAGCCGCTCAGGGCGACGGCTTGGGATGGCCACAACAGGGGGATCGAGAGAACGATCGACAACCAGGGCCATTGGCGGCGCGCGTTCGGAAATCTCACCATCAGAACCTCTGCTGAGATGATACTCCGATTCAGCCGTCGATCTTGGGTGGCTTTCTCATCTGCTTGACCTGACCCCGCCGCTTCTTCCCTTCGAGCCGCCGTCTCTTGGCGGCTCGGCTGATCTTCGTGGGTTTGCGGGGTGCGCGCTCGGACAGGGCGTCGTCGACGAGCTCGATGAACCGGCCGATGGCGGCGTGCCGGTTGGCCTCACGGGTACGGTGGCGCTGCGAGGTGACCCGCAGGACGCCGTCCTTGGTGATTCGGTTGGCGAGGGCCTCGTTGAGGCGCCGCTTCTGGTCATCGGAGAGGGCGCTGGACGCATCGACGACGAACTTGAGGGTGACCTTGGTCTCGACCTTGTTGACGTTCTGCCCGCCCGGGCCCGAGCTTCGGGCGAACTCGTAGTCGAGCTCTGACTCATCGATGGCGAGGTCGTCGTTGATCCGAAGCATGGCCCGATCATACCCCGCGTCCGCGTCCGCGTCCGCGTCCGTTCCCGTGTCCGTGTCCGACCCTCTCCCTCTCCCTCTCCCTTTCCCGTTTCCGTGTCCGTGACAAAAAAGCCCCCGCCGAAAGGCGGGGGCGTCTAAATAATTTAGCACTGAGAATTAAGAATTGAGAATTACAGAAGCGATTCGATCTCCTTCGCGATCTTCTCCTCGTCCCCGGCCTCGAAACCGAGGTGCGAGTACATCACGCGGCCCTCGCGGTCGATGAGGAAGGACGTCGGGTAGCCCTGGACCTTGAAGAGGCTCTTGACGATTTCCGCCTCGTCTTCACCGTTCTCGAGCGCGGTGTAGGTCAGTCCGTGCTTCTCGATGAATTTCTTCGCGAGATCGGTCTGGCGCTTGCCATCCACGACCACGACATTGAATCCCTGGTCCTTGTAGGTGTCGTAGAGGGGCTGCAGGCGTGGCAACTCCACGCGGCAGCCGCCTCAAGTGGGGAACCAGAACGCCAGCAGCGTCACCTTGCCGTCGGCAAGGGCCGAGAAGTCCTGGGGGTTGCCTTCATAGTCGGCCAGCGTGAAGGTGTCGACCGGTTTGGCGAGCGTCTCGCGCTGGGACCAGATCCACTCGTCGAAACCTTCGCCGCTGCCCTTGGCCGCGACATAGGCTTCGCGGACGGCGGTCATGGCGTCGTCGTCGGAACCCATGACCGCACCGGCGGCGAGCAGCTTCATGGCGGCTGCGGGATCTCCGGCGGCGAGCATGGCCTTGCCGTGGTAGGTGTCGAGGGGCGTGTCGGCGGCGCCGACATAGTTGACCGTCTTCAACGGCGCCGCCCGTTCGAAGGCCGCCATGGCTTCGTCGGGCTGACCGAGATTCCACAACGCCCAGCCGAGGTCGGCGAGGCTGACGACCTTCCGGCGATCGGCCTTGGCGGCCGCTTCTTCGGCTGTGAAGTCATCGTCGGGATAGTCTGCGAGGAACGCCTCGGGAGTGGCCATTTTGAACGCGGCATCGGCGTACGCCGCGCCGACCTCCCACTGGCCGTGCGCGAGGGCGAGATCGGCGATGTCGGTCATTTCGCTGAAATCGAGCGAGCGCGTCGCCGCCAACTCCTCCGCGACCGAACCGAGATCCATGGGTTTCCCCAGATCCATCGCGAGCGGGAACATGGCGGTCCCGATCTGGTAGCGGGCCTCAGGATCGGTGTTCTTTGCCAGCGTCTCGGCGAGCAAGCCGTAGGCGCCCTCCGGATCATCCATCTCTTCGCCCTGGTAGTAGGCGACCGAGCTGGCAAGCCTGCCCGCGTACTCGGTGTCCGGGTGCTCGCGCATGAACGCCTGGATGAGCGGGAGCTTTTCCGCGGTGGTTTCAGCCGCGTCGTAGCTCGCACGGAAGTCGCTCCATGCCTGTTCGACAGGATCCACTGCGTCCTGCGGAGGCGCTTTTGAGCACGCGCCCAACAGGCCGAGCGCGACGACGAGCCCGACGGCAATAAGTATTCGCTTCATTCCGTCCTCCATTCCTTTGATGTCCATCGAGAACTTCTCGACGGTTGAACACACGGGGGAGTATACGGAGTCACTTCGACGAAAGATATCCGGCCCTTCCTCGATCCCGGGCGGAGATCCCGAAGGGAGAGCCGGCCGAAATCGAGTAGACTCGGGCCATGCGGATTGGCGAGACATGGTACCGGACGATCTGGTTGGCCGATGACGGCCGGTCGGTGGATGTGATCGACCAGCGCGCGCTGCCGTTCAGCTTCGAGATCATGCGATTGGCGACCGTCGAGCAGGCGGTTCACGCCATCAGTGAAATGGTGGTTCGGGGAGCACCGCTGATCGGCGCCACCGCCGCCTACGGCGTCTGTCTCGCTCTGCAGAAGAACCCGATGCACGGCTCGCTCGACCGTGCCCTCGAGGTGCTCGCCGCGACCCGGCCGACGGCCGTGAATCTGCGCTGGGCGCTCGAGATCATGGACGAGGCCGTACGCTTTCTCCCACAGGATGAGCGGGTCGCCGCCGCCTACCGGCGGGCGGCGAGGATCTGCGATGAGGACGTCGAGATTTCGAAGCGCATCGGCGAACACGGGCTCGCCGTGTTGCGCGGGTTGGCCGCCGCGAAGGGGTCGGGGCCGCTCAACATCCTGACCCACTGCAACGCCGGTTGGCTCGCCACCGTCGACTGGGGCACGGCGCTGGCGCCCATCTACATGGCGCACGACGAGGGGCTCGACGTCCACGTCTGGGTCGACGAGACCCGGCCGCGCAACCAGGGGGCGTCGCTCACCGCCTATGAGCTCGGCGCTCACGGCGTGCCGCACTCGGTCGTCGTCGACAATGCCGGTGGTCACCTCATGCAGCACGGCATGGTGGATGTCTGCATCGTCGGCACCGACCGGACCACCGCAGCGGGCGATGTCGCGAACAAGATCGGTACCTACCTCAAGGCCCTGGCGGCGCGCGACAACGGTGTTCCGTTCTACGTCGCGCTCCCCCAGACCACCATCGACTGGCACGCGCGGGACGGTGTCGCCGAGATTCCCATCGAGCAACGCGATGCGCGAGAGGTCCGTTTCATCCGCGGGCTCGGCCCCGACGGCCGGGTGATCGAAGTCGAGCTGACGCCGCCGTCGAGCCCGGCGGCGAACTATGCGTTTGACGTCACCCCGGCGCGGCTCGTGACCGGGTTCATCACCGACCGCGGCGTCTGCGACGCCTCCCTCGAGGGTCTCCTCGGGCTCTTCCCGGAGTGGGAATCGGATGTCCGGGAGGAGGAGGCGGAATGAAGGCCGTCACCGGTTGGATGCGAAACGGCGCCGCGATCGCGCTCGCCGCGTCCGGATTGCTGTCGGTCGCCGGCTGCGCGTCGACACCACCCTCGGCCGAACGGCCCCGGCCGGGGCCATGGGACCCGAGCCGTGCGCAAGCGCTTGCGTGGAGCGCCGACGACCGCCACTTCACCCAGGGCTGGGCGGTCGAGACATCCGGGCTCGCCTTCACCGACGAGGCCATGGTTGCCCCGTCCGAGAAGTACGGCCGGCTCCTCGTCTTCAGCCCGACGCTCGAGGCGCGGGTGGTGGAGCTCGGTGTCCCCCCCCACGCCGAGCTCGAAGGCGTCGCGTGGCACGACGGCTCGCTCTACCTGTGCGACGAGGCCCACGCGACCGTCTATCGGGTCGGGCTTGGCGAGGAGACGCTTCTTGTGCCGAGGCTCGCCGCCGTCGAGATGGCGCTGAGAGGGATCGATATCGAAGGTGGCAAGATCGGTGTCGAAGGCATCGAGGTCTCCGCTGACGGGCGCTACCTCCACCTGCTCCTCGAACGCTCCTGGGACCCGTCGTCGGGGTGTGTGTCTCGCCTCTGGTTGCTGCGGATCGAGGGCGACGAGCTGATCTCCGCGGGCGCCCCCCTGGACATCGCCCTCGAAGACTGCAACTGGCGGCTCACCGGACTCGCCTGGATGGACGGCCGCCTCCTCGGCCTCAAGACCCAGTACCCCGGAGAGCGCTACGAGATCGTCGAAATCGATCGGGGGAGCGGATCGATCGAAGTCATCCAGGATCTCACCGAGTATCTCCGCGGCGTCCGCGCCGCGGGGTGGGGGAACAACGTCGAGGGCATCGCCATCGCGGCCGATGGCGCGCTCTGGCTCATCGGCGACAACGCGGTCAGCGGTGTCATCGATGACTTTTACCCACCCGAGACCGACGAGCGGGCGTTGCTGGTGAGGATTCCGAGGGTGGAGTGAGGAGTGAGCGCTCCCTCCGGTCGCTGTGAGGAGGTCAGCGCTCCCTCCGGTCGCTGTGAGGAGGTCAGCGCTCCCTCCGGTCGCTGTCAGCGCTCGCTTCGCTCGCTGTGAAACGTCTAACGTCTAACGTCTAACGTCTAACTCCTAACTCCTAACCGCTAACCCCTGGCCTCCACATTTCCACACTTTATCAAGCGGCCCCGTGACCTCGAAAAACTGCGA
>JAHECW010000219.1 GCA_024641545.1 Acidobacteriota bacterium | reverse complement strand
GGGTGAGGAGTGAGCGCTCGCTTTGCTCGCTGTGAGACGTAAGACGTCTTACTCCTAACGTCTTACTAGCGACCGAAGGGAGCGCTGACCTCTCGAACACCGACAACAGCTCATCCCACTCACGGACGGCTCGAGTACCTTCTGCGGTGACCAGGTTTCTGAACAGCTCCCTGACGATGGGGATGCGTTCGACGCCGATGCGGTCCACCGTGGCCTCGGCGTGGCGGGCAAGCGCGCCGCCGACGCCGCCGATGTCATGGTAGGCCTGGCGGGTGAGCAAGCCGGTCTCGCGGTCGCGCTTCTCCCACAGCCGGGCGAGGGCGAAAGCGAGCAGCGGCAGCGCGCCGCGCTCGCCCTCGACCTCGGCGAGAATTTCCTCGATCAGTTCGTCGTCCTCGAAACGGTAGCCGCACTTTGTCGCCGGTTGGACAAGGGCGCGGCGAAGATTGCCGCCGATCGGTGGGTTGAGGACGGTGAGCTCAGAGAAGATCGGCTGTAGCGCCTGGTGGGTGTTGCAGGAAGCGGCGAAGTCGTCCCGCATGGATGCGATGACGTGGACATCGTCCTCGAGAGGCAGCCGGCCGAGCAGGGCTGCGAAGCGCTGCTGATCCTGTGTCGAGTTGAGCGTAAAGAGCTCCTCGAACTGGTCGACGACGAGGAGCGCTCCAGTGTGACCCTCGCGCCAGCCCGCGACGGCATCGACTATCACATCCTCGTTGTCGGGCTCGGCCATGAGCGCCTGCAGCAGCTCCGGGCGGCGGGTGAGTTCGGGAGTCAGCGCACTGCGGAGCGAGGGGATCGCTGCGTTTCCGGGGGTGCATCGGAGGACGGTCCAACCGACCGGGGCTTTCGGAATCACCCCCGCTCTGATGAACGAGGTTTTTCCTGCGCCCGAGGGACCCATGATTCCGAGAACTCTTGGCGGCCCTTCCAGCTTGCGCCACATCCGCTCGACCTCGGCCTCGCGGCCGAAGAAGAACTCGGCGTCCTCCTCGGTGAAGGACGCGAGACCGGGGTAGGGGTGGAGGTCGTCTGCACCCTCGACACGGAGGGTGACATCTTCGAGTTCGCGGATGAGCGTGTGGGCGGAGTTCTGACGGCGCTCACGGTCGCGGGCGACGGCGCGTTTGATCACCGGCGCCCACGGCGAGTCGGGCACCTGCGCGGGCTCGGATCGCACGTCTTTCCAGAGGCTCTGGCGCGATTCGTAGCTCTTGATGCCATCTGGGCTCACCATCTCGGCGAGGACGACCCCTGCGGAGTAGACGTCAGCCCTGGCGTCCACATCCTGCCCGGCGGCGTGCTCGGGGGCCATGTAGGCCGGCGTGCCCGACACCGATCCCGCGCCGCTCTCTGGTCCACGGGCCAGGCCGAAGTCCATGACGACGACACGGCCCGCGCGGGTGAGCATGATGTTCTCGGGCTTGACATCGCGGTGGACGAGCCCGGCCTTGTGGATCGCCTCGAGCCCGGAGAGGAACTGCGAGGCGATGTCCTGGGCCTCTTTCAGCTCGAGGGGACCGCGCTCCCGCAGCACTCCTAGCAGCGTCGCGCCGTCGACGTACTCCATGGAAACCAGCTCGCGGCCGCCGATCTCGATGAGATCGAAGATCCGGCAGACGTTGGGCGACACGACCTCGCGAGCGGCGCGGACCTCTTGACGCAGCATTTCGAGTCGGTTTTCCGATTGGAAGAGATCATCTCGAAGAGCCTTCAGGGCCACCTCGACCCGGAGCTTGAGATCGAAGGCGCGCCAGACCTCGCCCATCCCGCCCCGCCCGAGCATCTCGAGGACTTCGTAGCGCTCACCCAACACCTGCCCGGTGGTGAAAAAACCGAGACCTTCGGGCAAATCAACCGTCGCCCCCTCCGCCTCGGTGAGGGTGGCCAACGGCTCATCCGGAGAGAACTTGTCATCCATTGTGTCGTCTCGAGTTCTGTTTGATTGTACAACGAGACAGGTGCGCGATCACCGCAAGCAGGGATGCTTGCTACTACAAGAATGCTCGGGCGTTTGTAGTAGCAAGCTTCCAGCTTGCGGTGGGAATTGCGGGTCGCAGTCGAGAGGCTCGAAAGTGTCGGAAAATACTCTGATATAATATGGTTATGGAGATTCCGGCTGGCGTCCGCGCACTGATGTGGGAGTTCTCGATCGATGATCAGTCGATCGATGAGTCCTTCGAGAGGGCGGTGGTCGAGCGGACGATGGAACGTGGCGGCTGGAACGAGATGAAGTGGCTCTTGCGGAGATTCGACGGCCCCCATCTTCGGTCGTTTCTCGAGGAGCGAGGCCGGAAGGTACTTCCGCCTCGGGAGCTCCGATTCTGGTCGCACATCTGCGGCATCCCGGGCTCGACACAGGACGAATGGGTGAGTGACGCCCGACTGAGAAGCGCCGCGTGGCGGGGATGACGCTGCACTGGGCCTCGGCGCCGGACGCCATGGGCGATGTTTTGCACGGGCTGTCGTGTACATTGGTCGATTCAGACTTCTACCTCGCGGGCGGAACCGCATTGGCGCTCCTCGAAGGGCACCGGTTGTCGGTCGATCTCGACCTCTTCTCGCCCACGTTCGAGGACCCTGAATCGCTGCTCCCGGTCGTTACGAACGTGTTTCCCGATGCAGTAACAACCCTGGTGGCCCCGCGTACGCTCTATCTGGAGATCGCGGGCGTCAGCGTCAGCTTCATGGGTTATGGATACCCCGTCATCGAACCGCAATTGACACCGGATTCGGGGTTGATGCCCTTCGCGAGTCGAGAGGACATTGCGGCCATGAAGCTGGCGGCCATCGCCTCGCGAGGAAGCCGCAAGGACTTCGTCGATCTGTGGTGGCTCGTCTCCAGGTATTGGACTCTCGAACGGTGTCTCGGGTTCTTCGAACGAAAGTTCGAGGCACGGGACATCGGCCACGTGGTCCGAGCGCTGACGTACTTCGACGACGCCGAGCTCGAGCCGCCGTTGCGCTATCTGGTGGAGATCGATTGGGAGACGGTGAAGCGCGATCTCACAAAGTGGGTTGTCGATCTGATGACCAGCGACCGGGTTTGAAGCCGGAGCCTATCCTGGCGTAACCAATGCAAAAAAAGTCACTTGCAAAAACCAGAATTGGGAGTGTCCGTTCGGCATACCCAGATCGGCACCTGGCCGGCGGGGGCGCCGGCCCCACAGTTGTTCGTTGCCTTATGTGGCGCCGGCGCCCCCGCCGGCACAAAGACCACAGACCACGAACTCGCCAAGACCGGTGAATTTTGCAGGTGCCTCAGATTCGAGTCCTGAATTAAGAATTGAGAATTTAGAACTGAGAATTCGCGACACCCCGAAAAACTGTTGAGTACTTGGCGGCGACGACTGAGATGGAATTCATAACTCATAATTCAAAATTCATAATTCGCAGTGCCTACCACGTCGGCACCGTCTTCCACCCCGGGAACGGATCGTGGGTGAGCTTCCAACCGGTGGCGGACTCCGGATCGCGGACGACGCGGAGATTGGTCAACGTCTTGAGCTTGGCGATGAGCTCGTCGTGGGGCAGGGTGTGAAGCGGCGGCTTGGTGAGATCGGGCATGGGCCAGAGACGGAGTTCGGTGCCCGATGTCGATGCGATCCAGCTGCCCTTGGGATCGACGGCGACATAACCAATCTCACCTGGGCTCCCGAGCAGCAGGTGCGGCTCGCTGCCGTCCAAGAGGCCGACCCGAACCACGCCGTCAACGTCCCCTGTCACGACGAAGTTTCCGGCAGGGTCGAGTGCAGCGGCCGTGTTGCGGTCACCGTAAGCCTCGAGGGTCGTAGAGACCCGAGTCTCTAGGTCGAGCACAACTGCCCGACAGAGAGGACCCAAGGTCCCCGATGCGGATTCGTTTCCGGCGCGACCAATGACCACAAGCGATCCGTCGCCACTGACGTCCAATCGCCCAATACGGCCGTTATCGAGCGTTTCACTCCTGCCGGTCTCCGGATCCAGGCTCACCAATCCGTCGTTGCAGCCTGCCAGCAACTGGTGCTGACCGGCGAAGTGGATCAACGGCGCCTCATTTCCTATTCCCGACGATAGCTCCATGACCGAGTAGGTCTCGATCGTCTCGAGGTCCCAAACCCGAATGTGACCCACGCCCCCCTGGACAGAACTCGCGGCCGCAAGCGTGCCGTCCAGACTGAACGTTACCGACCCCGCGTAATCATCGTCGCCCGGTAGCCGGCGTGCCGGCTCCCCGTCGAGCGATAGCAGGTGAGCACCTTTGGAGTGGCTGCCGACGATGAGCCTCGTGCCGTCCGGCGAGACGGCGAGCCCATAGGCATACGACCCGACCTCGTGCAGCACCCTGCCCGCCGGCAGATTGTTCCCTTCGAGCTGCCAAAGTCGAACAGTGCCCTCTGAATTGATGCTGCTCGTTGCCAGCCACTCGCCTCGCGGGCTGAACGCCGCCTCCACCTTCCAATCCTCGTATCGATCGATCACGATCGGGTACTTTTTCGACAGCGGCCACAAGGCGAGACCGTTGGTGAACGAGGTGGCCAGCCACTGACCGTTCGGATGAATCTTCACTCGCCGTGCACCGCCGGCCCCTTTGCCGCGCTGCATGACGATGGGCGCGGCGTCCTCGGGTACCGATAACGGCCATAGCCGGATCTTCGAGTCGGGGTTGAGGATGCTGACGATCCGGCGGCCGACGGAATCGAGAGTCCAGCCGGCAATGGCCCCGTTCTTACCGAGATCGTTTCGCCGCAACAGCCCCGGTTGGGAACCATCAAGCGACCAGACCCAGGTCGTGACCTGGCCGTTTGCGAAATCCCTGGCTTCGAGAAGCGAGCCGTCTCGTGACAGATCCACGCTCGACGCACCGGGCGGCTCCTGGATGACCTTTGGTGGTACCTTGCCGTCCAGGTCCCAGATTCTGATACAGCCATCCTGGTGCCGAGCCACGATGAAGCGCCCGCGTGGATCAATGGCAATGCCGTGGTCCTCGACGGTCGCCTCGATGTGATCAAGCCGTTTGGGTGGCCCCAATCTCTCGTCACCAACCTCCGCCACGTACACCCCGTGATCCCGCAGCACAAAAAGCTGCCTGCCGGTCGTGGGTTCGAGGACCGCGATGGTCGAAAACCTCCCGGCGTCGTCACGCCGCGTCGTGAATGGGAGTGTTCCGAGGCGTCTGTGCTCGCCATTGAAACCAAAGGTCTCGACATGGATTTGTTCGCCATCTCGAATGATGATGAGGAGTCGTTGCGAGGTTGAATCCACAACCGCACCCCACCGGTCGGAGGACCCCGATGGACTCATCTGTGCGAGGAGTCGTTTCTCGGGCGCCGACCACAGCGCCCAGGGTTCGTCGTTGCCCCACGGCAACGTCGCGAAGTGACCCGCGGTGGAGTCCATCACGAGATCGACCCAGTCATCGTGTATGTCCTGCAATGGGGTGGTACTTCCGTCAGCGCCGAATACGGTCATCTGAAACGGGGGTTCATCCATCGTCTGAACCAGCCAGTGGCCGTCGGGCGTGAATTCGATCTCCCATGAGCGGCCGTCGTCGACGACGAAGGCCGTCGGTCCTTTCCACAGGGCCTCGAGTGCGAGCTGCCGGGCAGCCATCGTATCCGAGAGCTCGAGGCTGGTGGTTACGTACGCGAGCGATGCCGACGGGTACGATTCGAGCTGCAGCTGCGCTCCTGAAAGGAGGCTTGCCGCCTGTGCTCGGCGGGTCTCAACAATACTGCGGCGCCAGAACGCCCCAACCACGACAAGCACAATTAGAAGCGTGACGAACGCGGTCGTCGCTGCGACCCGCTGGCGCCGTTTCCGGCGAGTGGCAAGGGAGGTCATCGCCACCCCGAACGCCCCCTCGACGTTTGTAAGCCCTCCTGGATAGCTCTCCCGCCAGACCGAGTACTGCCGGTAGGCGGAACCGGTCCACAGCATGTCATCGGTGCGGTCGTTTTCGTCCCAGGTCCTGGCTGCTTGACGGAGCTGGTCGCGGAGCTGGACGGCGTCGGCGTCTTGGGTCTGCCAGCGGAAGAGGCGGGGCCAGTTGGCGAGGAGGGACTCGTGGATGATCTCGACGCGGCGGGTGGGCTCGTGTTCGTCCTCGCGGACCTCGTACGAGGTGAGGAGACGGGCGTTGATGAGCTTGCGGAGGACATCCGAAGCGGCATCACGGACGGACGCAAGCTGGAAGCTTGCGGCTACAACATCCCGGCGAATTGTAGCCGCAGGCATCCCTGCCTGCGGTTTGAGCGTTCCGGGTTCGGTCGCTTCAAACACCGACAGCAGCTCGTCCCATTCGCGAACGGCTCGGGTTCCTTCTGCGGTAACGAGGTTGCGGAAAAGCTCCCGCACAATCGGGATCCGCTCGACGCCGATGCGGTCGACGGTGGCCTCGGCGTGGCGGGCGAGCGCGCCGCCGACGCCGCCGATGTCGTGGTAGGCCTGGCGGGTCAGTAGGCCACTGTCGCGGTCGCGTTTCTCCCACAGGCGGGCGAGTGCGAACGCGACCAGTGGCAGCGCCCCGCGCTCGCCCTCGACCTCGGCGAGGATCTCCTCGACGAGATCGTCATCCTCGAAGCGGTAGCCGCATTTCGTCGCGGGTTGGACGAGGGCGCGCCGGAGGTTGCCGCCAGAAGGGCTGTCGAGGAGGGTCAAATCCGCTACCACCGGGCGGAGTTCGTCGAAACGATTGCATTCCATCAGAAAGTCATCGCGCATGGAGACGACGACGTGAATATCAGCCTTGAGCGGAAGACGCCGGAGGAGATCGGCCAACCGACGTTGCACATCATTTGGGTTGAGGGTGAAGAGCTCCTCGAACTGGTCGACGATCAGCAGCGCCCGGCCGTGCAAGCTGCGCCAGCGGGCCCAGGCGGACAGGGTGGCCTCGTCACCACCTCCGGCGAGCGCGCCGAGGGCTTCGGTATCGCCACCGAGCGCCGGCACCAACGCCTGGCGGATCGAGGCCATTGCGGAGGTACCGGGGGTGCACCGGACGATGCCCCAGTCGGACGCCGCGTGAGGGATCACGCCGGCTTGGAGGAAGGAGGACTTCCCGGCTCCCGAAGGACCGACCAGACCGAGAAGTCTGGCGGGTCCATCGAGCTTGGCCCACATGGCCTCGACCTCGGTCTCGCGGCCGAAGAAGAACTCGGCGTTGTCTTCGGTGAAGGACGCGAGACCGGGGTAGGGGTGGAGGTCGTCGGCGCCCTCGACGCGCAGCGTCACGTCCTCGAGCTCGCGGATCAGGGTGTGCGCGGAGTTCTGCCGCCGCTCTCGGTCGCGGGCGACCGCTCGTTTGATGACCGGCGCCCAGGGTGAATCCGGGATCTGGGCGGGCTCGGAGCGGACGCCCTCCCACACGCTCTGGCGTGACTGGTAGCTCTTGATCCCCTCGGGGCTCACCATCTCGGCGAGGACGACGCCCGCGGAGTAGACATCGGCTCTCGCATCGACCTGCTGCCCGGCCGCGTGTTCTGGCGCCATGTAGGCGGGGGTGCCCGACACCGACCCCGCGCCGCTCTCGGGTCCCCGCGCCAGACCGAAGTCCATGACGACCACCCGGCCCGCGCGGGTGAGCATGATGTTCTCGGGCTTGACATCGCGGTGGACGAGCCCGGCCTTGTGGATCGCCTCGAGACCCGAGAGGAACTGCGACGCGATGTCCTGGGCTTCTTTCAGCTCCAACGGCCCGCGCTCCTGGAGCACGCCGAGCAGAGTCGCGCCGTCGACGTACTCCATCGACACCAGCTCGCGGCCGTCGATCTCGATGAGATCGAAGATCCGGCAGACGTTGGGCGAGACCACCTCACGGGCCGCGCGGACCTCTTGGCGAAGAAGCTCAAGCCGCTGCTCGGATTGGAAGAGGTCCTCTCGCAAGGCCTTCAAGCCCAC
>JAHECW010000218.1 GCA_024641545.1 Acidobacteriota bacterium | reverse complement strand
GCCGGCCCCTGTGGCCGGCCATCATGGGCGGATACCCCGACGCTCTCCGGCCCAAGCTGCGTTTCGCGTCGGTGCCCACCCTGCCGGGCGGGATGACCATGGTGCGGTCGGCGACGCACAAACTGGTGTTCGCGCCGCGGACGGACGGCGGTCCCGGAATGGGGCTCGGGTTGGGACGATCGCACGACCCCGAGTATCTCTTCGACCTGCGCTCCGATCCCCGCGAGACCCGCAACCTCATCGGCGGCGGCGATCCTGAGGAGGCCCGGCTGCGAGCCCGTCTGGTGGAGTGGATCGAGCGAACCTCGCGGTCGGCCGAGTCGGAGGAGGTCGAGCTCGATGCGGAAACCAAGGAGCACCTCCGGGCCCTGGGTTACGTCCAGTGAGTTACGACTGGGTCTTCTTCGACGCCGACGGCACCCTCTTCGACTACGACGTCGGCCAGGCGGCCGCGCTCGAAGGGGCGTTCGAGGCGTGCGGGCTGTCATACACACCCGAGATCGGTCGGCGCTACAGCAAGATCAACCACGAAATCTGGCGCGACTTCGAGCTCGGCGCGATCAGCCAGGAGGCGCTCAAGACCGTGCGGTTCGACCGTCTCTTCGACGCCGTCGGGCTGAAGGCGGATTCGGCGGAGCTCAGCCGCCGCTATCTCGAGATCCTCGCCGCCCAGACCGCCCTCCTCGACGGCGCCGAAGAGCTCGTGCGCGCCCTGACGGGCAGGGTCGGAATGCTGCTGCTCACCAACGGGTTGGCCGAGGTTCAGGTGCCGCGGTTCGCGGCATCGTCGATCCGCGACTGTTTCGCCGAGATCGTGATATCGGGAGAAATCGGCCTCGCCAAACCGGACCCGGCGATCTTCGATTTCGCGTTCGAGCGCATCGGCCGGCCGCCCAGGGAACGGGTGCTCATGATCGGCGACAACCTCGGATCGGACATCCTCGGCGGCGCCAACTACGGTCTCGACACCTGCTGGTACAACCCGAAGGAAACGCCCAATGGCCACGGTGTCGCGCCGACGTACGAGATCCGGGAGCTCGGCGAGATTCTGGAGATCATTCGATGAAGCCGCACGCCCGGTCCGCTCTGTACACCGTCGGTGAGGAGATCGCCAATAGCCTCACCCACGGTGTCGGTGCGGTGCTCGGCATCGCCGGCCTGGTTGTGCTGGTGACCCTGGCCGCGCTGCACGGCGATGCCTGGGACGTGGTTTCCTGCGCCATCTATGGCGGTACCATGGTGGTGCTCTACACCGCGTCGACGCTCTATCACGGCATCACCGCCCCAAGGGCCAAGCGCGTGCTCCGGGTTGTCGACCATTCGGCGATCTTCCTGCTCATCGCCGGCACCTACACCCCGTTCACCCTGGTCAGCCTGCGCGGACCCTGGGGCTGGTCGATCTTCGGCACGGTCTGGGGCCTCGCAGCCGCCGGGATCATCCTCGAGATCGCGGCCCCCCGCCGCTGGCCGGCGCTTTCGTTGGTGCTCTATATCGCCATGGGATGGGTGGTTGTCGTGGCGGTCAAACCGCTGCTGGCGGTGCTGCCCACGGGCGGGCTGGTGCTGTTGGTGCTCGGCGGCCTCGCCTACACCGCCGGGATCGGCTTCTACGTCTGGAGGAGGCTGCCCTACGGCCACGCGATCTGGCATCTCTTCGTCCTCGCGGGCACGTTACTCCACTTTCTCGCGATTCTCTTCTACGTCCTACCGTAACGGACCGGCGCGATCGTGACTCACCACAGAGGCGCGGAGGCGTCGTATCAATTGCTCACAGACGATGCTGATCGGCGCGGATCTTGCGGCAAACACGAACACTCGAGGACACAAACGGCTCATCGAGACATCGCGGTTTCACCGCAAAGACCGCAAAGGGCGCAATGACCATCGCAAAGGGCAGCGCATTTTTGACCCATCGCACCATCGCAACCGAGAGCGGGCGATGGCTGAGTTGACGAAGGTCTGTCCGCGTGATGATGTCCGGACTCCTTCAAGACGTCTGAAGGGCAGGCAGGATGCCCGCCCCTACAACCATCACAAGCCCCTGCTCTCCACGGGCGCATTGTAGGGGCGAGCTTCCAGCTTGCCCTTCAGGCACGCTCCAGCCGAGATGTCGTCATCACGAAGTCAGACAACCTCCACGCAACGCTTGACCGACTCTCTGTGTGATCTGTGGGCGACCGCGATACGCTACTATTGATTCCTGATCTCGTATCTAAGATGACAGCGCCACGCGTTCGCCCCCGATTCGAGCTCGCGCTCGCCGACGACCCCGACCGGGTCATGGAGAAGCTGCGCGCCAGGCTGCCCGAGTGTCCGCATTGCACCGGGGTCTCGGTCGGCCGCCACGCCGAGCTCTTCGTGCCGGAAGCGGAGCAGCGGGTGTGGTCGCCCTGGCTCAGCGTGACCGCCGAAGAGTCGGAAGAGGGCGGATCGGTGGTGCGGGGCAGGTTCGCCCCCCATCCGCACGTCTGGACGCTGTACATGTTCCTCTCCTTCGCTCTCGCCTTCAGTCTCCTGGTCGGGGTGACCTGGGGATACGCCCAGTGGGCCATGGAAAAGACACCGTGGGCGCTGCTCAGCCTGCCGCTGGGAGGCGTCCTCGGCGGCGCGCTCTATCTGGTGAGCCTGACCGGGCAGAAGCTCGGCGCCGATCAGATCGAGCACCTCGAAGACGCTCTGGTGGAGCTTCTCGAATGATGAATGATGAGTTATGAGTTATGAATGGCATCGCATGACGCCGAGGATGGGTTGCGATGATTCATGATTGAGAAACGAGCCTCGTGCAGAATTCAGGGAATGGCCATTGAGGTTTCCCGACCCTCGGCAACATCAGGCCGGCGAGACGCCGGCCCTACAAGGGATCCTCGCTCTTTGTAGTGCCGGCGTCTCGCCGGCACAGAGACCACTGGCGATCAGAAGACGAAGGTGTTCGCAAGCGGCTCGATCACGAGTCATGGATCATGAATTGCGCTGCACCCGCCCTGCTGCCGCAGTCGCAGTCCGGTGCGACGTCACTCATAATTCATAATTGAGAATTCATAATTCGAGCAGCGCCTTTGAGCTGCTCGATGTCGACCTCGTCCATCTGCTCCGGCTGGAGATACGCCTCGCCGTACTCGCGCCAGACCCCTGAATCGAGGAAAAGCTCGAAGAGGTCGGGGCAGAGGTGGCCGCTGTCGCGCATGGTGGCCATGATCTTGAGCGCGACGCTCATGGTCTTGGGCCGCATGTAGGGCCGGTCGGTGGCGGTGAGGGCTTCGAAGACATCGGCGACGGCCATGATCCGTTCGGGGACTGAGAGCTTTTCGGCACCGAGTCTGCGCGGGTAGCCGGTGCCGTCGAGCTTCTCGTGGTGGTTGCCCGCCCAGTCGGGGACCCGCTTGAGCTCGCGCGGAAACGGCAGGCGGCCGAGCATGTTGATGGTCTGGACGATGTGGTCGTTGATCTTGAAGCGTTCTTCGCTGCTGAGGGTCCCCCGCTGGATGCAGAGATTGTAGATTTCACCCTGGTTGTAGAGATACTCGGGGACATCCATGTCGAAGCCGTGCGGGTTGTCGCCGAAAACCGGGACCGTTCCCGGCCGTTCGATGAGGTGCTCGATCCGGTCGGCGAGGAGGTACTCGGTGGCCGGCAGATTCGCCGCCGGCACGCGGTTCTTGCGTTCGAGCTCTTCGTGCGCCAGCCCGAGGCGGTCGTCGAGGTGGCGCTCCCAGGTCTGGGACGCGATCTGGTCGACGCGTTCGATCCGCTCCTGGATCATGAAGATCTCACCCTGATTGCACTCGGCGATGAACTCCCAGTCCGTGCGGATTTCCTCCCACCGGTCTTCGAGGCGCCGGCGGGCCGCCGGATCTTCGGGCAACCCATCGGCGCGCACCTTCAGGTACTCGATCTCGGCGTCGCGCCACAGCACCTCGAACCTGGTGCGGATCTCGTGGATACGGTCGTAGAGGGTCTCGAGCTTGGTCGACTTGTCGACGACGTACTCGGGGGTGGTGACTTTGCCGCAGTCGTGCAGCCAGCTGGCGATTTGGAGCTCGTACCACTCGTCCTCGTTGAGGCGGAAGCCGTCGAACGGCGGTTCCGCCGAGTCGTGCGCCCGTCTTGCGAGCTGTCTGGCGATCACCGGGACCCGCTGGCAGTGGCCGTGGGTATAGGGTGATTTGGCGTCGATGGCGCCCGCGACGAGCTGAATGAACGACTCCAGGAGGTCCTTCTGGGCCTTGAGCAGGCGCCGCAGATCGAGGGCGACGGCGGCGTCGGATGAGAGAGCCTCGACAAAGGGCACGACCTCGGGGTCGAACTCGGCGATCGCCCCCGATGCGTCCCTCGCATTGACCAGCTGCATGAGCCCGACGAGGTCGCCCTTCTGGTCGGCCAGAGGCACGCTCATCACCGAGCGGCACTCGTAGTCGTCGTGATCGAAGCGCTCGTGGATCCGGCGAAGATCGAAGCGGAAGTCGTCGGCGGTGTCGCTGATACTGATCGTCCCAAGCTCGCGTGCGGTCTCGCTGTCGAGGCTGGGGCGGCCGGCGACATCGTGATCCGAATGGACCGGCGCCGGTGGGAACGGCGGTTCGACCCCGCTGGTGCCGCCGAAGTGGACCCCGACACGATCGACTTCGAGGATGGCGACCTCGAGTGAGAGCTCGTCGTCGGTCAACATCAGGATCGCACCGCCGTCGGCGTGGGCGACCTTGCAGGTCTCGCGGAGGATCATCTCGAGCAGGCGGCGCGGGTCCTTCTCGGCCGACAGCGCCCGCGAGATCTCGAAGAACTGCTCCAGCGAGTCCTTCATGACGGCCATGGTCTCGGCGAGCTCCGCGACCTCGGTGATGCGCGAGGTCGCCGTGAACGATCGCCCGAGCTTGAAGCGGCGGATGTCGGCGGCCTCGGCCGCGAGGGAGCGGAGGGACTTCGCCACGTTGCGGGAGATCCACATCACCAGGGCGATGGCGAGGGCGAGGATCACTCCCGAAATCACGAGGCTGCGGTTGCGGATTCGGTCGACATCGGAGAGGAGCTCGCGGCGCGGTATCGCGGTCGTCAGCAGGACCGCATCGCCCGATCTCGTCGGTAGGGTGGTCACGGACGCGAGCCAGACCTCGTCGTCGACCACAAAATCGAGATGACTCGACCGGTCGATGCCGGGGAGCTTTTCGGCGACCGCCCGCAAGGGGGGATCGTCGATCGCCGTGAGCGAGGGCATGGCGATTGACCCGGGAGTCGATCCGCTCGGGACCGTTGCGGTGAGCTCGGGGTTTGACAGGGCGATGATCCGTCCCGACCGGTCGGTGACGGCGATCCGCGTGGACGGCGTGATCCGTTCACGGGCGAGGCCGGTCTCAAGCGCCTCGAGGGTGATGTCGGCGCCGACCACACCGCCCCCGTCGACGAGCCGGCGGGCGAAGGTGAGGCCGACCTCGCCGGTGGTGAAAAAGACGTAGAAACCGGTGCCGATGAGGCCGTCGGACGCGATGCCCTTCTCATACCACTCGCGTTCGCGGGGATCGAAGCCCGTGCTTTCGGGCTGGCGACGCTCGAGGAGATCGAGACTGCGGTTGAAGAAAAGCAGGGTCTGCATGGGCGCGAGTCCGCCGGCGCGCTCGATGCTCTGGACCGCAAAGACACTGCCCGGGGGAGCTTCCAGCGCTTCGCCGGCCGCCGAATCCTGGTCGAGATCGCGGATGAGGAGGAAATCGCCTTCGGTCGTACCCACAAAGAAGGCGGAGATGGTCGGGTTGAGGCGGAGAGCCTCGCTCACCGGCGGCAGGGCGGTGAGCCGCTCCTCGAGGGTGCCGCCGGCCCAGATCCCGCTCTTCGACATGATGTCCACCAGATTCTGCGCCGGCAGGTAGAGCCGGGCGATCTCGGCGCTGAGCTGGCGGCCGATGCGGTCCATCTGGTCGTGGGCGCCGACGACCTCGATCCGGCGGCCCTCGAGGTATCCGTAGGCGATCAGCGCCACCCCGAAGACGACGAGCGCGGTGACAAAAACGGCGGCCAGGGTGATGTGCAGCGGGTACCGCGCAATGCGGTTCACCGCCGGCGGACTGCCTTCGGTTGTCGAACGCGTCATGGATTGATCATAGAGGATCCCGTGGGTGGATGCGGTGGCGGCGTCCGGATTTTCTCCTCAATAGTAATTCTCGGCCGGAGCTGGAGCGAAGCGACAGAAACGGCCGAGAATTACTTCCAGTGCGACTTGACGAACTCCTCGGTCTCGGGCAGGCCGCCCTGGAGGATGAGATACCCGTTGTGCGGCTCGCGCTCGGTGATCTCGTGGCTGATCGGCGCGCGCATCATCTCCATCACCCGCCCGTGGTCGTCGGTGTGGCCGAGGACCCAGCCGAGCTTCATGAGCGCGGTCTCGGGGAGCATGTTGTCGAGCGGCACCACCCCGAGGTCCATGAGATCGCGGCCGGTCTCGTAGACATACATCTGGGCGAATCCCCACAGCGTCTGGACCGTCATGACCACGTGGACTCCGGCGGCGGCGGCGCGCTCGAGGGCGGGGTAGAGCGGGCTGTTGACATGTCCGAGCCCGGTGCCGGCGATGACGATTCCCTTGTAACCCTTCTCCACCAGAGCGTCCACGAGATCGGGCTTCATCCCGGGGTAGTAGTACAGGATGGTGACCCGGTCGTCGTAGGCGGTGTCGATCTTCACCCGTCGCGAAGGGTCGCGGCGGACATAGTCGTCGTTGAGGATCGAGAAGCTGTCACGACTGACGATGCACAACGGGATGTCGCCGACGGTGCGGAAGGTGCTGCGGTAGGACGAGTGCATCTTGCGGCAGCGGGTGCCGCGGTGGAGCAGGCCGTAGCGGTCCGAGGTCGGGCCGAACATGCAGATCTGGACCTCGGCGATGTCGCCGTGGGCCGCGGTTCGGACCGCGTGGATGAGGTTGAGGGCGGCGTCGGACGACGGCCGGTCGGAGGAACGCTGGCTGCCGACGATGACGATGGGCACCGGCGAATCCTGGACCATGAAGCTGAGCACGGCCGCGGTGTGGCCCATGGTGTCGGTGCCGTGACCGATGACGATGCCGGCGGCGCCGCCCGAGATCTCGCGGCCGATGTTCTCGGCGAGCTCCCGGTACTGCGCCCAGCCCATGTTCTCGGAGAAGACGCCGAAGATCTTGCGCGTCGTCAGGTTGCAGATGTCGGCGAGCTCGGGCACCGCGCCGTAGAGCTCGCCCGGCGTGAAGGCCGGGATCACCGCTCCGGTGCGGTAGTCGAGACGCGACGCGATGGTGCCGCCGGTGCCGAGCAGGGTGACGCTCGGCAGATCCGGGCTGATCGGGAACTCCTGCTCGGGGATCTTGTAATGAGCCTCCTTGTAGCCGAGCTCCTCCATCGACTCGACCCGGTCGATGTGAACTCCGACGTTGTAGCCGGTCTTGAGCTTGAGCACGATGTGGAGGTCGTCGAAGTTGCCCGAGCGGGGCAGGACCACGCCTTCGAAGACGCTGCCCGCGGTGTTGACCAGCCGGACATCGGACCAGACCCGCATCCCGAGCTCTTCGAGCCGGGCTCGCGCGCGACCACGGTATCCCTTGAGGGGATCGACTCCGGACTCAACCATTCTCTGCTCCGATCTCGCCGCGGATGGCGTTTTCGACCTCGGCGGCCGGGACCCTGCCGCGCAGATCGACCATGGCGAGTCCGATCAGGAACCGGATCCGCTGTTCCGCGCTGCCGTCGGGATGATCGGGTTCGCGGTCGGCGACGAACCCGAGGAGGCGATCCAGCCAGCCGTCCGGCGCCCGGCCGAGCCCGATGTCGCGGACATAGCTCGCGACCTCGTGCTCGGGGTTCTCCGCCATCCAGGCCACAAGCTCGTTGACGGCCTCCCAGATCACCGGCAGGCGACCGGCGAGTTCGTAGAGATCGATCC
>JAHECW010000217.1 GCA_024641545.1 Acidobacteriota bacterium | reverse complement strand
TGTTCCCGGTCTGCGATCCGAATTCTTCGACGATTGGTGAATGGAGGCCCATCGTGAAAAGGTATGTTGCGCTCATCACCGTTTCGCTGGTTCTCACCGTGGCAGCGGTTGCCGTTGCCCACCACGCAGCCGCTGGAATCGTCGACGAGGACATTTACGCGATGATTGACGCACTCGTCGCGGATACGCCACACGGCGAGATGACCCTCGACGATCTCGGCGGCGGAATGACCGAAATCACCATCGGTCAAGTCACCCTGGTGTCGGTCGAACGGATGATTGAAGACGACCTGCTGACCTACGCGTCCATGCTCGATGGTGCGGTGACGGTCCAAATCACCTTCGAGGACCCGCGCAACGTCGAGATCCTGATCCTCCAAGAGGAGTAGCCCCCTGCTCCTCACCTTCCCCCCGGGCCGGTCGGTCTGACGCACGCCGGCCGGCCCGCCTCTTCCCGAATTCGCACGACCAGTGTGCTGATCACGCGAGCGGCGGCGATTGTGGTGCGGGCGGCTCGCCCGCACGAAGACTCCTGTTGAACATGCCACCGGCGTTCCGTCAATCAGCCCCGGCCTTCTGGCCCGTCTCCGGCGTCCCAGCGTCGCCCGAGCAACGTGGTCATCAGAGGGAGACCCGAAAGACTGAGACCACGCTGCCCGCGCGAGCGGCGGCCTCATGGCGGGCCGGCGGAGATGCTCACAACGCTATCGCCGTGGGTTGCCCGGTACGACAATGTGCGGGAGGGCATGCCCGGCCGGACGGATCGGGGGAGCACATTGTCAAACCCGGCCCGCCCCGGTGTGCAGGGTTTTCCGGGAGGCTGCCGTTGACGCTGTCCCGGCCGCTGCCACACTACCGCTGTCCCGGCCTCTGTCCCGGCCGCTGTCCCTGCCGCGGTCTCAGCCCTTCAGCCGCGCCCTCGTCAACGCCTCGAGCCCACCCGCCAACACCAGGTCCTGCGCCGCGGGGCCAACCGGTGAGAGCGGGTACTCCCTGCCGTTCCAGGTGGCGATCGCGCGTTTGAAATCCACCACCAACCCGGCTGCCGGAATCGTCTTGGTCCCTGCTTTGGCCTCAGCCTCGAAGGCGGCGCGGACGGCCTTCGCCAGCGCCGGCGACTCGATGCAGATGAAGGCGTTGTTGAATGCGTTCCTCAGGTAGGTCTGGGAGAAGCTCGCCGCGATCACCATGCGGATGCCGCGGTGCTTGAGGGCGGTGGCGGCCTGCTCGCGCGACGAGCCGGTGCCGAAGTTCCGTCCGGCGACGAGGATGTCGCCCTCGGCGGCGATCGACTGAAATCCGGGATCGTAATTGGCCATGGCATGGCCCGCCATCTGCTCCGGCGTCAGATCGTCGCGGTACGTGACGTCCTTGCCGTAGATGCCGTCGGTGTTGAGGTTGTCGACGGGCAGCAGCAGCGCCCGCCCATTCATCCGTTCGGGGAAGCCGTCGAGGATCGCCACCTCGCGCGGCGGCGGCGTCCAGCCGAGATCGGTGAAGCGGTATTTCGGCAGCGATGAGCCGAGGTCGTCGGGACCGGTGATGAAACCGGCCAACGCCGATGCCGCCACCACGCCCGGGCTGGCCAGATACGCCTCGGCCTCCCGTGAACCCATCCGGCCCTTGAAGTTGCGGTTGGTCGCCGAGATCCCCACCTCGCCGGGCTCGAGCAGGCCGACACCGAGGCCGATGCAGGCGCCGCAACCGGGCGGCAGCGGTTTCGCCCCCGCCTTGACGAGGTCGCGCCAGATTCCCTTGGCCTCGGCCTCGGCCTGGACCGAGGCGGATGCCGCCGCGATGTAGAGTTCGACCTCGTCCGCCACCCTTCGGCCGCGGAGCACGTCGGCGGCTTCGGCGAGATCGCTGAGGCGGGAGTTGACGCACGACAGGAGGTAGGCCTTCTGGATGGGAACTCGCTCCTCCTCGAGGTCGGCCACGGCGCGGATCACGCTGACGCTGTCGGGCCCGGCGACATGGGGCGAGACGTGCCGGAGGTCGAGAACGATTTCGGCGGCGTAGGCGGCGTCGGCATCGGGCAGCGGCGGGTCCGCATCCCAGCCGGCGATCATCTCGCCGGTCAGCCGGTCCTCGACCTCGAGGCCTTCGAGGATCGAGGCGCGCCCGCGCAGATAGTGCGAGGTCGTTTCGTCGTAGCCGAACCAGCCGACCAGCGCGCCCCACTCGGTGGTCATGTTGGAGATCGTCATCCGGTCATCGATGGACAGCGTGGCGACGCCGGGGCCGTGGAACTCCACCGCGGCGTTGAGCACCTCGCCCGAGTTGTAGAGTCCGCACAGGGTGATGATGACGTCCTTGCCGGTGACCCCCGCTCGGAGCTTCCCCTCGAGTACGACTTTGACCGAGCGCGGCACCTGCCACCACGACACACCGGTGGCCCAGATCGCGGCCGCGTCGGTGCGGACCACCGGGGTCCCGATCGCGCCCACCGCGCCGTACATGTTCGAGTGCGAGTCCGACGCGACGACCAGTGCGCCGGGGTGGACAAAGCCGTTCTCGATCATCAACTGGTGACCGATACCGGCACCCGCCGGGTGGAAGACGATGCCTTCTCCGCGGGCGAACGCCTCGATCCTGGCGTACTTCTCGAGGTTGGCCTCGGAGCGATCCTGAACGTTGTGGTCGAGGGCGAAGACCGGTTGCCGGGGATCCGCCACGTGCTCGGCGCCGATGGTGCGGAACTTGGGCAGCACCGCCCCGGTGTTGTCGTGAGTCATCACGTGCGCGGGGCGCACCGTGACCATGTCGCCCGCGAGCACTTCGGCGCCTTTGGGAAGCCCGACGGCGTGCGCCTGAACTACCTTTTCGGTGATGGTCTGTGCCATTGTCTACTCCCTCTCCCGCGTCCGTATCCGTGTCCGCGACCGTATCCGTGTCCGTATCCGCTTCCGAGTCCGTGCCCAATTATCGTACCGAACTTGGTTATTTCAGCGATGTTCCCGAGCGGATGCCAGGCACGCAACTTTGTTTGCGACAAACAAAGTCGGAGCCAGGCACCGCCGCCGCACGTTGAGGCACCTCCGCCGCGCGCTCTCGGGTCAATCTTTCACCGTGAGTTCGCTCATCAGCATTCGAACATCGTCGAACTGTTCCGCTCGATTGATCGCGTCCTGCATCCGTTCGACATCCGCGGTCGTCGCGATGCCCGCGGCGAGAGCATTGAACTTGCCCGAGATCTCTTCGTTCGTGAGCGGGTTGCGCGGATCCCCTTTGGGATAGTCGAGCCGCTTTTCCAGCTCGCGACCGTCGGTGGTCCTGATGACCACCCGCACCCGCTGGAGCTTCGGGAAGACCGCTTCGATCTCGGGGTCGGCGATGACCTTGACCTTGGCCAGCTGGGCGCGGATCTTCTCGTCCATGATCTTGGCCTCGGTGAACTGGATCGGGGTCACCTGGCGGTCGGCGACCGCCGCGGCGATGACATAGGGCAGCGAGTGGTCGGCGGTTTCCTTGGTGCGTGGGTCGTATTTTGACGGGTCGGCGAGGATGTCGGCTGCTCGAGCCAGCGAGTAGATGGTAATGGTCTCGACCTCGTCGGCCGCCAGATCGTGCTCCTTGACCAGATCGAGGGTGGCCGAGATCGGCGCGTGGGTCAGGGCCTCGGTGGGGAAGAACTTCATCCCGCACTGGAGGATCCGCCAGCTCTCTCCGAGGCCGTCGGTGAGGATCGGGAACTTCCATTCACTGTCGAAGACGTGGCTGAAGCCCTCCTTGCCGTCGAGGACGTGTTCGGGTCCGGTGTAGCCCCTCTCCGCGAGGAGGGCGGCGATGACTCCGGACTGGGTCGCCATGGGGTCGACGGTGTTCTTCATCATGGTGAGCTTGCCGGCGGTGACCGACCCCGTCGTACAGTGGCGCGAGGCCGAGATCCCGATTGCGTGCTGGATCTGCTCGGCGTTCAGCCCGAGCATCCGGCCGGCTGCGATCGGCGAGGCGACGGCGGTCAGGGTCGCGTGGTGCCAGCCGATCTCGCGGACCCCCGGGAAGCTCACCTCGCACAGTCGCTGTTCGAACTCGTAGGCGATCGCGATGCCGACCATGAGATCGCGGCCCGACCGGCCCGCCCGTTCGGCCGCGGCCATGGCGGCCGGGATGATGTCGGAAGGGTGCGACGGGTCCTGTTTCCAGTAGATGTCGTTGTAGTCCATCACCCGGATCATCAATGCGTTGAGGAGCGATGCCGAGACCGGGTCCCAGCGTTCGCCGGTGACGAGGACCGTGGCGTTGCCGGATCCGGCGCATTCGCCGAGGACCTCGCGGGCGATGTGGACGTCGTGCTGCTGGGCGCCGCCGAGGGCGCACCCCACGGAGTCCATGAGAAACCTCTTGGCCTCGGTCACGACCTCGGCCGGCAGGTCTTCGTAGGTCAGGGATGCGGCCCACTCGGCCATGGTGCGGGTGACGTTGGGCATCGGACGACCTCCTGAAAATCAGGGTATTGCTGAGCGGCGAGATTGTAGCGCAATCCAGTGCCCGCGTCCGCGCCCGTTCCCGACCCCTTGATCCGGGCTGCATCCGGGTGCGTCCTATGTCGGGGAGTGGCTATTGACTCTGTCGCATCGGATGCGGACTCGGACGCGGGGTCGGACGCGGGGTTGGCCGTCTTCAACGTCCGCCTAGTCGCCGAATGTGAAGCTCCTGTCGATATGCCGCTGGATGTTCTTTTCGAGCAGATCGTTGTGGTCGAAGCCGTGAATTCTCAAGTAGTACTCGGCGGCCTCGATGAGCACGCGCTCCGGGACCAGACCGATGAGCTCGATCCGGCGGATGTTGACCCCGTACCGGTCGGCTTCCACGCGGATGTTCTCGACCGTCCGGTAGAGCGGCGAGGCTTTGAAGTTGGTGATCGCAACCGACAGCATGGCCCGTTCGGTCGCGGGATCGAGGGCGCCGTGGGCGCGGACGATGCCGCCCGAGGTGTCGGCGATCTCGTGCGCGACGGCGCGTGCGATGGACTCGTCCCGGCTGCCGAGGAAGACGTTGAAGCTGAGCAGCGGGTAGCGGGCGCCGATGATGGTCACACCCGACGATGTGGAGAAACGGTCGGGCCCGAGATCGGGCTTCCACCGTTGGTCCTGCATCTTGGCTTCGAAGCCTTCGTACTCGCCCTGGCGGATGTTGTCGATGTCGCGCCGGTAGCGGTAGCGGGCGGACTCGGCGTAGAGGTAGATCGGGAGATTGAAGCGTTTGGCGACGAGCTCGGCGAACTCGTCAGCCCACACTTTCGCGTCCTTGATGGTGGCGTTCTTCAGGGGAACAAATGGAAAGACATCGACGGCGCCCACCCGCGGGAACTCACCGATGTGGTGGCGCATGTCGATGCGGTCGAGGGCCTGCTCATAGAGCACCATCCCGCCTTCGAAGATCGCCTCCCTGGTGCCGGTGAAACTGAAGACGGTCCGGTTTCGCGCGTGATCCATGGCGACGTCGAGCATGATGAAGTTCGTGATCGAGGAAAGACGGGCGCTGAGCTCGTCGATGAAGGCCTTGTCCGTGCCTTCGCAGATGTTCGGGATGGCGGCGATGATCTGGTCCATGGTGTGCTCCTGACCTGCGGGTCGCTAGAAGATGCCGAGAAAGACGCCGGCGGCGATGGCCGAACCGATGACCCCGGCGACGTTGGGCCCGAGGGCGTGTTGCAAGAGATAGTTGGTGGGATCCTCTTCCTGGCCGACGTGGTGGACGACCCGTGCCGAGTCGGGTACGGCGGAGACCCCGGCGGCGCCGATGAGGGGGTTGATCTTGGTCGTCGAGAAGACATTCATCAGCTTGGCGAAGAGCACCCCGCCGGCGGTGGCGACCGCGAAGGCGAGGCAACCGAGAACGAAGATAAGAATGGACTGTTCGGTCAGAAAAACCTGCGCCGTGGTCGAGGCGCCGACGGCGACGCCGAGCAGAATCGTCGCGGTGTCGAGCACGGAGGTCGATGCGGTCTTGGCCAACCTGCCGGTGACGCCGGATTCCTTGAGAAGATTGCCGAAGAAGAGCATCCCGAGCAGCGGCAGCCCGCCCGGGGCGACCAGGGCGGTGACCAGGAGACCGGCGACGGGGAAGAGGATCTTGTCGCGTTTCGGAACGTTGCGGCCGGGCTTCATCCGGATGAGGCGTTCTTTGCGGGTCGTGAGCAGCCGCATGATGGGTGGTTGGATCACCGGCACCATGGCCATGTAGGAGTAGGCGGCGATGGCGATGGGGCCGATGAGGGACGGCGCCAGCCGCGATGAGAGAAAGATCGCGGTGGGGCCGTCGGCGCCGCCGATGATGCCGATTGCGGCGGCGTTGGCCGGCGAGAAGCCGAGTTGCATGGCGCCGAGGAAGGTGACGAAGATCCCGATCTGGGCGGCGGCGCCGAGAAGGACCGATCGGGGGTTCGACAACAGGGCGGAGAAGTCGGTGAGCGCGCCGATGCCGAGGAAGATCAGCGGCGGGAAGAGCCCCGTGCGGACGCCGAAGTAGATCAGTCCCATGACGGAGGAGGTGGTGGTGTTGAAGACGTATTCGTGGGTGACGGGGTCGATCATATAGACCGAGATCGCATTGAAGATGTGGAGCGGCAGGGGGATGTTGCCGATGAGGATGCCGAATCCGATGGGAACCAGCAGCAGTGGTTCGTACTCTTTGGCGGTGCCGAGGTAGATGAAGCCGCAGCCGATCGAGATCATCACCAGGTTGAGCCACGACAGGTTGGCGAATCCGGTTCCCGCGACCACCTGTTCGACATAGCCGTGGAGCCGGCCGGTTCGAAGGTCCTTGTTGAACGAGCCGGGCTCGTACTCGATGACGGCGCCGACGCTGTCGGACTCGCCGACGCCGACCACCCGGAAGAGGGCGCCGCGACGACCGGCGGGGTCGAGGAGTTCGCCCTTGCCGCCGGGCGCCAGGCCTTCGACGCCGTGGCTCCAACCGCGCGCAATGACGAAGTAGCGGTCGCTCGAGAGCTCCTCGAAGGTGAGGAAATCGATGTCGGGATCGGCGACGGCCGCGTGGTCGGCGTCGCCGAGACTCCTGCCGCGGGCGATTTCATCGACCCGGGCGACGGCGTCGAGCTCGCCGGCGAAGATGACGGAAAAACGCGCGACGATCGTGCCGCTCGGGTCGCGAAGCGCGCCGCGGGTCGGCGGCAGGATTGCCCCGTCCTCGCCGCGTCGGCTCGCAGCGAGGCCTGCGCGGCTGCCCTCGGGCAGCCGGATGTAGCTGGTGTCGTCGAAGCGGATCTCGAAGTCGGGTTCGGCGGCGCCGGCGATCGGGGCCGCGACCAGCAGTACGGCGCCGATCAGGATGAGAAGGCAGAGGGGTGCAGATTTCGCCGGCATACGATCGCCTACAGCGTCGTCATCTCGGGCCGTGCGACCGCGATCAGCAGATCGCCCTCGCTCACCGAGGCGCCCTCGGCGACAAAGACCCTGCGCACGGTGCCGTGGTGGGGGGCGGCGACGACGTTCTCCATCTTCATGGCCTCCATCACCAGGAGCGGTTGGCCCGCCTGTACGGCGTCTCCCTCCTTGACCGCGATGCGCAGGATGAGACCGGGCAGCGGGGCCAGGATGGTTCCGGGAGCTTCGTCAGCCGGCCGGAGGGTGGTCTTGGCGGGAGCGGGCGCCGCCGCCGAACGCGGCGCCGGACGGTGGACCGATGACGGCGCCGTGCGGCGTCCGATCTCCAGCAGATCGACATCGTAGGTGGTGTCGTCGACGACGATGGTCGCGCGGTCGGAGGTGATCTCACGGACCCGTGCGCGGTACTCGCGGTCACCGATCTTCAGAACGTAGTCACTCATCGACGGTCTCCCTGGCGCCGGCGCCGCGGACGCGGTTCAGCCGGCGCTCGACCTCGAGCACGGTGGTGATGACGGCGAGTACCTCGGGTTCGATCATCGGTCCCGACGACGGCTCCAGAGAAG
>JAHECW010000216.1 GCA_024641545.1 Acidobacteriota bacterium | reverse complement strand
CTTCGAGGGCCGGTGGCTCATCGAGGGCCGCGGCGTCGAGCCGGATCTCGAGGTGCAGAACGAACCCGGTGAAGTCCTCGCCGGGCGCGATGCGCAGCTCGAGACCGCGCTGGTCTTTTTGTCGGAGAAGACGGCCGCCGAACCCATGCCGGTGCCCGATGCCCCGCCGGCATACCCGAACAAGGCAAAGGCGAGCATCGCACGCTAGTTATTGATTTTGAATTTTGAATTTCATCGCAGGCTTGGGTGCCTGAGGTGATCGGCGTCTGACGGGAACGTCGGAGTCGCTGGAACACGTCTGAAGGGCGGGCGATAACCTGTCCCATCGGCTCGTTCTTGTCAGAGGCTCGGCCCAACGAAGCCTGATACGACTCAAGTTCCGTCTCCCCCATTCTCGATGGCAATGGCTTCGCGCGTCCTTTCGATGGATTGTCTTGGCGCTCTTTGCGATGCAACCCTTCGACGGTGTGATGAGTGTGGGGGCGGTTCCAGCCTGCCCTTCAGCGGCGCAGCATTTCGGTTTGGCCGTCAGGGTGACTGCGGTGATCAAGTAGGAAGTGAGGGTGAGATCGCTGGTCGGCGCCGTTGCAGGCCACTCGACTATGAACGCGAGATCGCGTTCAGGAATGTCGGGATGTCCTCGAGGGTGGGCATCGCGTGGTGCGCGCCGGCGGCTTCGAGATCGGCGACGGAGTAACGCGATGCGGCGACTCCGATGGCGGTGGCTCCGTGAGCCAGGGCGCATTCGACATCCTGGGGTGTGTCACCGATGACCACCACCTGCGGGCCGAGGCCGATCGTGCGACCGAGATGGGCTTCGGCTCGTTCGACGGCAATGGGGACGAGCCGCGTTCGGATGCCGTCATCGGACCCGAAGGCGCCGAAGGGGAAGAATCGGTTGAGCCCGAAGTGATCGAGCTTGATTCGGGCGGTTTCCTCGAAGTTGCCGGTCAGGAGCCCGAGAGCCGGGTTGTCGGGTTGCGCCAGGTGTTCGAGGAGGGCGGCGACCCCCGGCATCAGGTGTGCCTGGTCGGAATTCCGCATCTCGGCCGGCAGATGGCGGACATAGCGTTGCACCACTTCACGGAAGGCCGGCGAATCATCGGCTGTGCGGAGATCGTGGTTGGCGAAGATCTCGCGGAAGATGGCCGGGTCGGTGTTGCCGTCCGGTACGACGGCGCCGAAGGCATCCCTGATCCCGTAGATTTCGAAGAAAGCGCGATCGATGGCCCGTCGCCCCGCGCCGCCGGACAACATCAGGGTTCCATCGATGTCGAAGAGAAGCAACTTCAATTCTTTATTCTCGGTTCTCAATTATTGATTTCATCGCAGACGGACCTGGGATTCTGGAGCCTCGGTCCGAAATCAAAAAATTCATAATTGCGAAGCTAGGAGCTTCGCCAGTCCTGCTCCGGCGCCGGTTTGTTGTCGACGATAGACTCGATGTGATCGAGGATCTCCGGTGTGAGTCGCTCGAAGACCTCCATGGCCTTCATGTTCTCGCTGACCTGATCGGGTCGCGAGGCCCCGGTGATGACGGTGCTGACGTTCGGATTGGTCAGGCACCAGGCGATCGCGAGTTGGGCCAGGGAACAGCCGATGTCGCCGGCGATGGGTTCGAGTTGCTTCACCTTGGCGATCCTGCGCCCCGGTTCGTCGCCCTGAAAACGAGGGCGGAGCCATTCGTAACCCGCGAGATCAGCGCGCGATCCCTCGGGGATCCCGTCGTTGTACTTTCCGGTCAGGAGGCCGCCCGCGAGTGGGCTCCAGATGGTCGTTCCGAGCCCCATGGTCTCGTACAGCGGGGCGTACTCCTTCTCGAAACGTTCGCGGTGGAAGAGGTGGTACTGCGGCTGCTCCATGGTCGGTGGGATGAGGTGCTCGCGCCGGGCCACATGATAGGCGTCGAGAATACGGTTGGCGGGCCACTCCGAGGTGCCCCAGTAGAGCGCCTTGCCCTGCTGGATCACGTGGTTCATAGCCCGCACCGTCTCCTCGACCGGGGTGTGGAGATCGGCGCGGTGACAGAAGATGAGGTCGACATAGTCGAGCCCGAGACGCGCAAGGGCGGCATCGGTCCCTTCGACGATGTGCTTGCGCGACAGTCCCCGTTGATTGGGGCCCTCACCACCCCAGAAGATCTTGGTTGAGACGATGTAGCTCGATCGATTCCATCCGGAGTCGGCAAGAACTGCGCCCATGATCTTTTCTGCGACCCCGTCGGCATAGACCTCGGCGTTATCGAAGAAGTTGACGCCGGCATCGTAGGCGCGGTGCATGCACTCAGCCGCGATCTCGGTGTTCATTTGCGGACCGAACGTGACCCAGGAGCCGTAGGAGAGCGCCGAGACCTTGAGGCCGGAGGTGCCGAGGTTGCGATATTCCATTTCAATCCTCCCTGTGGAGCCACAAGATTACATTGGTCTGAGGTTGATTTGCTTGAGGGTTTGAGGTCTTGGGGTCGTACTTTCCGGACGCGGACGCGGACGCTGCCCCTGCCCCTGGCGCGGAAAGAAAATGGGCCACCCGCGGGTGGCCCTCATTATCGAATGTCGCGCTGATCCTAGAAACGGTAACCCACGCCGAGACCGATGACCCAGGGATTGATGTCGGTCTTGACCTTGTCGAGGGTGTCGGCGCCGACCTTGATGTCGGCGTCGGTCTGGATCTGGATGTACTTGATGTCGCCGTTGACGTGGAAGTGGTCGCCGAAGTAGACGTTCAGGCCCACATCTCCGGCAAGACCGAAGGAATTCGAGAACTTGATGTCGGTGACGCCGAGACCGGCGAGGTCGTCGGACAGGTCGTAGCTGTAGAAGTAGGTGTAGTTCACGCCGGCCCCGACATAGAAGTCGAACATACCTGCCGGGAACGGGTGCCACTGGAGGACCAGGGTCGGCGGAAGGACCTTCACCGAGCCCAGGTCGGCGCCGCCGAGGGCGCCGCCGTACGCGGCGAGATCGTGCCCGGTCGTGGCGGCGATGAGCTCGAAGCCGAAGTTCTTGGCGAACAGATAGGTCACGTCGACCTCGATGGTTGCTGCGGAGTCGACCGCGACCCTGGTTCCGGTGTCACCGATCTCCTCGCTCGAGTCGTCCGGGTTGACGCTGATTCCTCGCAGCCGCACGATCCAGTCCCCGGCGTCGGCGGCAACCGGCATGGCGAGCATTGCGATCATGATGACGAGTACTGCCTTGGTTCTCATTGGTTTCTCCCCCCGGATGGTGTTGGAGGCCCGGGCGATCGCCACGGCGCCTCGGTTGCGATGGCCAAGACCCCCCTGATCTTGGTTCCTTGGCGCGGCATTCTACACCATCGGTTTCGAAACAATCCCTATCTACCAACCATTTTTTTTGAGATCAAGAGTCTCTATCGATGCAGCGGCGAACGCAGGATCGGGAGGAGATAGAGGTTGGCCCCGATCCTTCCCAGAAGCAGGGCGACGGCGGCGGCGACAGCGCCGACCGCGTCGAACAGGAAGATCCCGAGGCTGATGACCGAAACGATTCCGGCGACCTCGATGACCGTGGCTGCAGTGACCGGCATGGTGCGCTTGGCGTGGACCAGGACCGCGCGCTGGAAGCTCAGCACGACAGCCAGACCGGGGATCAGAACGAGAATCCGGGATGGAGTCAGGGCAAAACCTGCGAGTTCAGGGGAGAGACCGGAGACGACCTCGAACCAGATCCGGCCGATGGGTGTCCAGGCGATGAGGCCGAGACCGGCGACAACGACCAGACCGAGGGTCCCGGCGAATCGGCGCAGGGGGAGGTAGTTCTCGCCGTGCTTGCCCATCAGAGCGATCCCCACCTCTTGATATGCCAGACCGAGGCTGCGGAAGACGAAGACCAGCGAGTTGACCACGGGGAGCACCGCCAGCGACTCCAGCGCGAGGCGGCCGTGACCGACAAAGAAGGTCACGAGCGGATGGACGCCCAGGGCAAGCACCGTGGTCAGCGCCAATGGAACGTAGAAATGAACGATCTCCGAGTACGTCAGCGCTGCGCCGGCGTCTTCGGAGGTCTCCGCCATGAGCGACCGAACCGCCCGATCGGCCATCACCCGGCTCGCGAGCGCTTCGGCGATGACGCCGGACGACAGCGCGGCGGCGCCGATGATGGCCCCTTCGAGCCTGGTGTGGCGGAAAAGGAGCAGGGCGACCGCCGACATGGCCGCTAAGCGAACGATCGTGCCGTAGGCGACCCGCCGGGTTTGCCCGTGTCGGATCAGGACGCCTTGGAAGAACCGACGAAAGCCGATGGCGGCAGGCCACGGCAGGAGGAGCAGCAAAGCCAACCATGTGCGTCCCGCGATCTCCTCGGGTAGGCCCATGAGCGTTCTCGCAACAAGGTTGAATACCGGTGGCAACAGAACGACACCGATCGCCAGCGTCACGGTTGCGTTGAGGGCGTGGGCGAAGGTGCGAAGCCGTAGGTATGAGCCTCGATCGGTGACCAGAGCGGTGGCGGCGCTCATCATCATGATCACCGGCGACTCGGCGAGCAGGGCGAAACTGAAGGCCACCCCGAAGGCGGCAAGGTTGTACTCCGGCGAGCCGAGCCGGGCGATGATCGCCGTCAGGAACGGGCCTTCCACCGACATCATCAACCAGGTGGCCGCCAGCGGTAGCCAGAAGAAGAAGACCCGGCGTTGGGTGAGTGGAGAATCTTGGGTCATTGTTGGGGTTCCGCTTCTTTCGGTGCAACCGCGAGGATAGCACTCGGTACGGCAAGAGGATCGGGAGATTCGGGTCAAACAAGAAAGATTCCTGAAAGCTTGTCTCAACTATTACAATATGCTTGCATTCCAATAGGCTTTCTTTTATATTTCTACCGATGAGCAACTTTCGTTTAATGCCAGCTGCTCCGTGCACCAGGCAGGAAAAGAAGAAGGAGGAGTCGCGAATGAGTAGTTCGAGAATTCGTCTCAATTGTTACCTTGTAACGACAATTGTAATAGCGGCCGTATTCGGCCTCACCCAGGGTGTTGCCGCACAGGGAGCACCGCTGGAATTCACCCAGACCGGTGACGCTGTTCCCGGCGGCAGCGTGATGGTCTCGGTGGCCACCACCGATGGCTCAGCCATCCAGAGCGTCGCCTGGTCGCAGGCCTACGGCGTCGAGGCTGTCCTGACCGGCGCCGGAACGTCGACCGTGACCGCCGTACTCGGCGCCGAAAGCGCCTACAGGGCACACCTGATTCACGTGCTCGCAGAGCCGCCCATCGGCCCCGACCAGCTGCCGCCCAACGTCCCGCCGCCGGGCGAGGAGTTCTTCGGTGGATTGCAGAATCGCTTTCAGGTGGTCGGTGTCAATCCGTTCGCGCTGGAGGAAGGCGCTCTCGTCGAACTCCACGTCGCGGTGACCACCGACTCGGGCAGCTACGAGACCGACTACGCCGTCCACACCGCCCTCCGGTGGAAGGTGGCCACGGGCCTGTCCAACATCCCGACCAACATTCCGGTGCTGCTGCACGGCAAAGAGCAGGCGTCGTACGACTGGGCGCTGACCGCTCCCGGTGGGTCCACGGCAGCCCTGATGGACGCCACCGGCCAGAGCCCCGACTTCACCCCCGATGTCGTGGGGATGTACACGGTGACGGTGACCGACGAGGCCACCACGGAAGCCGTGACCCTCACGATCTACGCCGGCACCTGGAAGGGCATCATCATCGGTGAGGATGCGGCCGGAAATCCGACGGTCGATGCGACCTGCACCGCCTGTCACGGCGCGACGGTGGCGTCCTGGGCCCAGACCGGCCACGCCGAGATCTTCAAAGACAACCTCAACACCTCGACCCACTACGGCGAGAGCTGTTTCGCCTGCCACACCGTAGGTTTCGATCCCGACGCCGACAACGGCGGCATCGACGAGGCGTCGGACTACCAGGCGTTCCTCGACTCGGGTCTGATCAACGCCGCCGACCCCACCGGGTATGCCCAGGTGCTGGCGCAGTTCCCGGTGACGGCGCGGCACACCAACATCCAGTGTGAGAACTGCCACGGTCCGCAGGACAGCGCAGCCCACATGCAGGGCGGCGACGGCCCCCGGGTGAACATCTCGTCCGACTCCTGCGCCACCTGCCACGGCGAGCCCCTGCGGCACGCCCGGTTCCAGCAGTGGCAGCTTTCCAGGCACGCCAATTACGAGCTCGCGGTCGAAGAAGGCCAGAGCGGAACCTGCTCCAAGTGCCACACCGGCAACGGTTTCATGGCCTGGCTGCCGGTGCTCACCGGCGCCGTTCCCGGCGACGTCAACGATGACGTCGAGGTCACCTGGACCGAGGACGAGACCCACCCCCAGACCTGCGTCACCTGCCACAACCCGCACGCCGCCGGCGATGTCTCGGGTAACGACAACAACGCAACCGTCTGGATCGCCGGTGACACGCCGGAACTGCTCGCCGGTTTCGTCGCCACCGATGTCGGTCGCGGCGCGATCTGCATGACCTGCCACAACACCCGGCGCGGCCTGCGCAACGACAGCACCTGGGACGCGACCACCGACAAGGACCGTGCGCCCCACCTCGGTGCTCAGACCGACCTCCTGATGGGGCAGAACTTCTATCTCGTCGAGACCGGCGAGCGCAGCTACCACTCGCAGCTCGAAGACAGCTGCGCGACCTGCCACATGGAGGAGACCCCGCCGCCGCCGGATCTGGCCTACCAGCTCGGTGGAACCAACCACACCTTCTTCGCCGCGAAGACGATCTGTTCGAGCTGCCACAGCGTGATCATCGCCGAGGATGTCCAGGGACCCACGGAGATGATGCTGACCGAGATCCACCACCAGCTCGGCGAGGCCTGGCAGATGGTTGCCGAGGGCGCGCTCGCCGGCGGCAACACGATTGACATCGGCGGTGGCGTGATTATCGAAGACGCCTCCGAGATCGTAGCGGTCGGGTTCTCCGAAACCCGCGGCCGCCAGGCGCTGATCTTCACCTTGAGCGACTCCATGGATTACGGCCCCACCGGGGTCGGCAGCATTGATGTGGTGCCGGCCGAGGGCGAACCCTACGCCCTTTTGACCATCGCCCCGGACAACCTCCTCAAGTCGGGTTGGAACTTCCTCATGATCGAGGCCGACAGCAGCCTCGGCGTGCACAACCCGGACTACGCCGAAGAGGTTCTCGAAACCACCGAGGCAGCCCTCGCCGAGATCGTCGGCGGCGGCGGGGTCGGCGGCAGCGCCAACGCCGTGGCCTGCACCTCGACCTACGTCTACTGGACCGAGATCGCCGCTCGCCTCAACGGCACGGCCGGCAGCGTCTGGCGGACCGACGTCGTCGCCAAGAACAACGCCGACGCGATGGCGAACCTCACGTTCTACCTCCACTCCGACTCGACTCTCTTCGATGCCCCTGCGACGGTGGATGCCGGCGCCCAGGGTGTTTTCGAGGACGTTGTCCAGTTCATCGGCGCCGACGGCAACAAGGGCGCTCTCGAGATCTGCTCCGACCGTCCGCTCGAGGTCGTGGCTCGGATCTACAACGTGTCCCCTGACGGCACCTTCGGCCAGTTCCTCAACGGCATCAACTTCTCCGGTTTGGACGAGGGCGACACCGGCCGGCTCTACGCGCTCCGCCAGATGACCGGTGAGTTCCGCACCAACATATCGGTGACCAACACCGGGATGGCGGACGCGGTCGTCCAGATCACGCTCTTCGGCACCAATGCCGCCGAGCTCACCAGCTACGAGATGACCATTCCTTCGGGAATGGCGGCGCAGGATCTCGAGCCCTTCCGGACCCGGGCAAGCTCGCCCGATCTGGGTTGGGGTTATGCCTTCGTCGAGGTCACCTCGGGTGAAGGCGTCATCACCTCGGCGTCGGTCATCGACTCGAGGACCAACGACGCGACCACCATCCCCATGAAGTACTAGTCAATCAACATCATCCATCCGGGGCGGCAGCGCGAGCTGCCGCCCCCTTTTTT
>JAHECW010000215.1 GCA_024641545.1 Acidobacteriota bacterium | reverse complement strand
GGTCCTCGGAGAATCAACGTCCCAGGTCGTGACGCCGGCGAGGGCGCCGGCGCTACAACAGGCTGAGATCCATTGTGGGGCCGGCGCCCCCGCCGGCCGGAAGTCGATCCGGACACAACAACCCCGCAACGCCGACATCGATTTTTGCAAGAGGCTGAATTCATAATTCAAAATTCATAATTCAAAACTAATGAACGTATCCGAGCGCTTCGAGCTGCTCGATGACCTCGGCGTCCAACGGCAGCCCGGTGGCGTCGATGGGCTCGAGATCGCCGACCCGGCTGATCAGAAACCCGGTTTCGAGGGAGCCTGAAAACTCCTCATCGAGCCTCCAGCCGTCTTCAGCGGGGCGGAGAGCGGCCGGGGTCCGGAGGACGGCGAGATCGACGGTTGTCCGGAGCGCGATCGCGGGCGCGCCGCCGGCGCCTTGAGCCCAGACCTCGATTCCGACTTCGGCGGCGTCGAGCCGGGTGAAGAGGAGCGTCGTCCGTCGGCCCGGTGCGAGCTCGAAGCCGGCATGACCGTCCGCCGTCCAGTGGACTCCATCGTCTTGATGATCGGCGGTCTTGACGCGATCGTGGGCCGCCCACGCCCCGTCCAGGCGGCCTTCGAGGACGCTGCCGCCGGCGTTTCGGATCTCGAGCCTGATCCCCTGGTGCTGGGCGAGGACGGTGTCGCGGGTGGCGGCGCGAAGCGCGTCGAGCCGTGTGTCTCCGGGTGCGAGATTGTGGTCCTCGCCGGGGTCGGCCTCGAGGTCGTAAAGGGCCTCGCGGTGGGCGAGCTCCGCCCAGGCCGGGTCGGGGAAACGGTATTTGAGCCGGTTGTCGACCCGCATGGCGAGGCCTTGGTTGGAGGACGCTGCGTAGGCCCATGCCCGGTGGGGAAACTCCGTCGAAGGGTCGTGGACGAGAGGCAGCAACGATCGGCCGTCAAGGCTCGCTCGGGGTTCGATGCCGACCACGTCGAGCACGGTCGGCATGAGATCGATGAGTCGGACCTGGGTGTCGATCACGACGCCGGCGGCGCTCGCTCCCGGCAATTCCATGATCAGCGGGACCATCAGGTTGTAGTCCTCGAGATAGGCGTGACCGGCGTGTCCGTCTTCGCCCAGGGCCTCGCCGTGGTCGGAGGTCACGATCACCAGGGTCCGGCCGGAGAGCCCGAGCGACCGGAGGTGGTCGAGGAGTCGCCCGACCTCGTCGTCGACCGTGGCGACCGCGCTGTCGTACATCAGACCCACCGTCGCCAGCTCTGCGGCGCTGAGATCGGCGGTCCAGCCCCCGGCGCCCGGCCGGTCGACGACGAAGAAGTCGCCCGGGGCGACCAGGTCCTGCCACGGGTGGGTGTGCAACGCGAGATCGAAGCTCGGAGGCGGTTCGCCCGCGGCGCGGGCCAGTTCGTCGAAGTAGGGTTGGCGCCGGCGGTGGGGGGCGTGCATCTCGTAGCTGTGGACGAAGAGGAAGAACCGGCGTTCCCGGTGGGCGTCGAGCCATCGGCGGGCCGCGGCGAAGACCCACCCGACCTCCTTGTCCGACCCCGGCTCGCCCCAGTAGTCGAAGGTGTCGAAGCCTTGAGCGAAGCCGAAGACGGGATGGAGGATGCCGCCGCCGGTGATGGCGGCGGTGGTGTAGCCGTTGCGACGGAGGATCTCGGCGATCATCTCGAGGGACGGCGGCGCGGTGCCCCAGAAGTTGAAGCCGTGGTGCAGGGCGTCGAGACCGGTGAAGAGCGAGGCGTGGGCCGGCAGCGTCCACGGCGCCGGGGCGACGACGTTGGCGAAACGGACGGCCGACTCGGCCGCCCACCGGTCCATTCTGGGCGAGGTCTCGAGAGGGTGGCCGTAGCAGGACAGGCGGTCCGCGCGCAGGGTGTCGAGAAGGACCACGACCACGTTCGGCCGGTCGTCCGGCGGCGACGGCGCCAGGATCTCCGGGTTTCCCCAGACCGGCTGCCCGCGGCCGGGGAGGTAATTCGGCGCCGCCTCGGTGTCCAGCCGCAGGGTCACCTCGCGGCCGCTCAGCCCGGCGAGGTCGACGACGGTGTCGATCCAGGCGCCCGCGGACGCGCCGCCGGCCGAGACGCTGTCGTCGAGGAGCACCAGAGGCTCGCGGCCCTCTTCCATGGCGAGCACTCGAAATGCCACCGATCCGCGACCGGTCCGGGGCAGACCATGGCTCAGCACCAGGGTTGCGTTTTCCGGGACCACCAGCCGCCGATCCCAGTTCGTGCCGGGGGGCGACAGCAGGGCGTTTCTTGCGCTGCTGCCGAGGTTGATCTTCCAAGCCCGGGCGGCGGCGGCCGCCGTCTTCCCGTCGTCGATCTCCCAGTTGAAGATCCGAACCGCGCCGAGCCGCATGAGCCCGTTTGCTCCGGGCGGGACATCGACGCGCAGGGACCGCAGTTCGCCCTTCCACTCGGGGTGGTCGGCGATCTCGAATCGGTAGAGGAGGAATCCGGAATCGAGGACCCGGCTGCGCGACGGACGCGCCATGCGTTTCATGCTGAAGCGCTGCCAGCGGCCCGCCCAGAAGAGCTGCACCTCGGCGGGACCGGGATTGGCCAGCTCGACCTCGACAGCGACGATGGCGTCCGCGTCGAGGGTGGCATCGACGGCCAGCCAGGGGTCGTCCCCGTCCTGCTCGATCTCCAACGCTCCGTCGCGAACACCGTGGATCCTCAGGTCGTGACCGCGCCAGCGATCGGCTGCGGCCGGCGTGGTCGGGCCGAGGTCTGCCGCGAACCGGGTCGATACCAGATCCGAGGCTGCGAGGAGGGTCTCCGGGTCGGTCTCGATGAAGCGCATCACGACGTCGCCCGGCGGCGGCTCGACGGGGGCGCAGCCGAGGGCGAGACCGACGGTGGCGACGATGAGGCCGCCGAAGGAGCGGAGGCTGGATCGGAGCACGGGGGAAGTTTAGCGTGTTTCCTTCCGGGGGGCGGTTCTCGATGCGATGGATCGTTGCGTGCCCGGTGAGGACCGCGTACCCTGAAATCCAGTGGAGCGCAGACAATGAACGACACCACCCACGGAGCCCTCGGTGCCGGGCTTTCGCGATCCGAACTCGAGTCGCGATTGTCCGCAATCGAGCGCCGCCTCGCCCGCCTCGAGGACAGCCGGACCCCGTCGGGGGACCGGCTGGCAGCGCTCGCGGCCGAGCTCGGCGTGCTGCGCGAGGCGGTGGCGGATCTGGCGGCGGGAAATCTCGATCTGCACAACCAGATGATCAAGCTGGTGTCGAGCTGCGAACGGCTGTTGGCCGGAGCCGGCGATGAGGCTCTTGTCGCCGCCCGGCGCGGCGCCCTGCGGAGATCGGGGTCGTTCGTCCGACGGGTGGCCCGGCGAACCGTCCAGGGCGCCGTCGGCGCCGCCCGCCGGCTCACCGGACCGCGCCGGAGCGGGCCCGGCGCCGCCCTCGAGTTCGACATCGAGCTCAGGAGTTCCCCGGCGCGGCAGGCGCCGCGGATTGCGGTGGTGGTGCGAACCTCGGAGGACCCGGCAACGGTCGAGCTGCCGTCGGCTCTGCGCCGGCAGACCGAGCCCGATCTTGCCGTGGTGGTGTGGAACGACGAGATGTCGACCGCCGCGGTTCACACCTCCGGCGCCGACGTCGTTGTGGTCGGCGCGGCGGACCGTTCGGCCGTGGCCGCGGCCGCGCCGGCCGGGTTTTATGCCGAGTTCCCGTCTCCCGTGCCGAGGATCCATCCGACCCTCCTCGAGCGCTGTCGGTGGACGGTCGCGAGCGAGGACCTGCCGTTGGTGGTGGCCGACATCGGGGGCTCGGAACCCGGCTGGCGGCTCGAGCCGGCGGCCGACTGGGTTGGAGGGCCGACCGGGGGTCGGTCGGTGCAACCGAAGGTCGTGAAGATCGTCGGCGGCAGCCGCTGGGGGGGCTTCGACCGCCCCGGTTCGCAGATCGTCGGCGCGGGCCACGGCCGGGGCTACGCGGCCCGGGCCGGTACCGCCGGCAAGGTGGTGCACCGGGTGGCGCCACTGTCCGGGGTCGCCGCGCCGTTTCCGCCCGGCGACGAGCGCCCCGCTGTGCTCGTGGTCGCGTCCAGGCGCGGCGGCGAGCTCGCGGCCTGGCTGCTGCGCTCGCTGGCCGAGGATTTCCGCTTGACGGTGGTGCTCACCGGCGGCGCCGACGGCGAGCCTCTGGTGCGCGCCATGACCGAGCTCGCGGACCGTGCCTACCCGGTCGCCGGTTTTCTCGAGCCGGAGGTCTGGCCGTCGCTGGTGGCCGACCTGGTGCGCGCGCACCGCGTGGGTTCGGTGGTCCGGGTCGGCGCCCCGATCGACCTGCCGGAGTTCGACGAGCCCCGACCCCTCGTCGTCGATCTCCCGCTGCACCCGTCGGAGGTCGCCGCCGACGCCGATCTGGTGCTGGCGCTCGGCGGCGGTATCGGCGCCGAGGCCGGCAAACGCGGCGTGCGGATCGTGCCCCTGATTCCCGGGCCGGGGTCGGCCGGCGACGATCCTGCGGCCGGAGAGCCGGCCGGCGTGCGCTCGGCCTATGGGGTGCCGGAGGGCGGGAAGCTCGTCCTGACCGTCTGCAACCTCGAGCCCGGCTGGCGGCCCGAGGACGTGACCGCCGTCGCCCGGCGGCTGCGCCACCTCGAGGATGTCTATGTCCTTCTTGTCGGGCGGGGCTCGTTGGCCGGCTCGATCTCCGATCTCGCCGGCTACTTCGAGCTCGAGCGGTTCTGTCTCGCACCCCCGGGGCACACCGTGACCGAGCTGGCGGCGGTGAGCGACTGCGTGCTGAGCACGGCGGAGCACGACCCCTGGCCGGTCGCCGTCGGCGCGGCCCTGGCTCTCGGGCGCAGCGTCGTCGCCACCGAGATCGACGGGGTGCGCGAGCTCGCGGCCGCCGCCGATTTCGACCGTTGCGTGCTGTGCCCGGTCGGCGACGTCGACGCGTTGGCGGCGGCGGTGGTCGACGCGCTCGGCAACCACCGCAAACCGCGGGCAACCAAGAAAGCGTGGAACGCCGCCAGGACGCGGAGCTCGAACGCCGCCCAGGTGATCCGAGAGGCGCTCGGCGGAGTCTCCGCCGGCGAGCGGGAAAACTCCTGAGGTGGCCTCGCCGCTGGTCTCGGTGGTGGTGCCCACCTTCAATCGGGTGGCGGGGCTGCGGCGGGTCCTGACCGCGTTCGAACGGCAGCAACCGCATGATCTGCCCTTCGAACTCGTGGTGGTGGATGACGGTTCCGAGGATGAAACAGCACAGGTCCTCGCGTCGTTTCGGAGCCGGCGGTTCCCGCTTCGCTTCGCCCGACAATCGAACGGCGGACCGGCGCGAGCGCGAAATCGGGCTCTCAAAGTCGCCTCTGGCGAGCTTGTTCTCTTCGGCGGCGACGATATCGAGCCCCACCCCGAACTGGTGGCGGAGCACGTCCGCGAACACCACCGTCGCGGTGATCCCCGGATCGCCGTGCTCGGGTTGACCCGTTGGCCGCAAGACGAAGAGCTCACCTCGACCATGCGTCACATCGACGGACCCGGTGCTCAACAGTTCAGTTACGCCGGATTCACCGACGGCGCCGAGTACGACTTCCGCCACTTCTACACCTCCAACGTCTCGTTGCGGCGCGAGCTGCTCAACAGCGAGCCGGCCGGTTTCAGCACTGATTTTTCCGCCGCCGCGTTCGAGGACGCCGAGCTCGCGTATCGGCTGTCGCGGCGCGGGATGCGGATCGTCTATCGCGCGGCGGCCCTCGCCTGGCATCACCACCGCTACGACGCGCGGAGCTTTTTCCAACGTCAGGTCAGATGCGGCGAGATGGCGGATGTGCTCTTCCGCGCCCACCCGCAGCTCGCCAAGTGGATCGACCTGCGCACGCTCATGTGGCACCGACTCGAGGTGCTGACCGCCGATCGGGCCTACCGGGCGAAGATCGCGCGGGTGCGCTCCGATCTCGAGTCATGGGAACGCCGAGCCATCGACCTCGCGGTCTTCCTCGACGAGCCGGCGACCGATCTCGTCGATCCGCTGCTCCATGCGCTGTTCAGGTACGGCTTTGTCAGGGGACTCGCCATGGCGCGGTTTGGAGGCGACGGCGGCAGGACCGTCGCAGCCGATCAGTGGCTGCGGTTGCTGCCCTCCGCGGTCGACATTCTGCGCCGGAACGCAGCGAAGCGGGGAGTGCCGCTGCCGCTGGGTGAGGTCGAGGCGATGATCGCCGTCGGACGAGCGGAAGCGGGTTCATGAGCGTGGCGGCGGGCAGGTCGAGGGGCTGGCGCCGGTGGGTGGTCATCGGAGCAATCCAGATCGTTGTGGTGCTGGTGCTCGGCGAGGTTGCGGTGCGCCTGGCGGCGCCGCATCATCGCGGCCTCAGGATGCTGCTCGGCGCCTCGACGCGGGCCTCGGATTTCTCCGATGCGGATACCCTGCCGGAGATCATGAACAGGACCATGCTGGGTTTCAGCCCGGGGAGCGTGGAGTACGGTTTCGTGCTCAACTCGCGATCGTTCAGGACCCGCGAGTATCAACCGGGGCCCGCGCGGGGTGGGTTGCGGGTGGTGGCGCTCGGCGACTCCTTCACCTTTGCATCGGGTGCGCTGCCGCACGAGGACCACTGGACGACGCTGGTCGAAGAGGAGCTCGACCGCCGGTCGGATCGTCCGGTCGAGGTGCTGCGGCTCGGCGTGCCGGACACCGGTCCTGCGTTCCAGCTCAGACTCTGGCAGATTGAAGCCGCCGGCCTCGAGCCCAATATCGTGGTGATGGCGTTTTTTATTGGCAACGATTTCATCGACGATCAGGGCGACTGCGGGGTCTTCGGCGGCGGCGACCGGGGGTTCTCGGGCCGCCTCGCCTCGGTGAGCACCCTCTATCGGGCGGCGAGGAACCTGCGGCGGGTGTTGAGCGCCGGGGGCGAGCCGGCCACCGGGCGGGGCTCGGACGGCGCGGACGGCACCAAGCCGGTCATGGGACAACCGGTCCCCGCCTACCGCGAGGCCTTCGACCCCGGTCGGCCGACCTTTGGGCGCGAGCAGTTCATCGCGATCGAGAACCAAAGGATGGCGCTGTGCCTGCGGTCGGAGGAAGCGGCGTTCCGGCCGCTCGCCGAGCGCGCCGCAGAGATCGTCAAGGCGCTCTCAGCCGAGGTCGGCGAATCGGGTTCGCGTTTCGTGGTGATGTTGATTCCCGATCAATTTCAAGTTGATCAGGCTCTCGTCGATGAGGTCCTGAGAACCACCGGGAGACGGCGCGAAGACTATGACTTCGAACGCCCCCAGCGCGTCCTGGGCGGCAGCTTGAGATCTGCGGGGATCGAAGTGCTCGATCTGCTCCCGGTCTTTCGCGCGGCCCCCGGCGGCGAGGCGCTGTACCGGCCGCGGGACACCCACTGGAACCGCCGCGGCAACGAGCTCGCGGCGGCGGAGCTGACCGCGATTCTCTGGTCGGGGCCGATGTCGGGTCGGCGCGCGGTCTTCGCCGACGACTTCGAACGGGGCTCGGCCGACCGCTGGTCGGCCGTCGAGAACAGCGAGAAATCCACCCATGAGCGTGTGCCCCGTCACCCTCCCGCGACCGGCGAATCGTCGAACTCACGATAAAATCAAAGGGTCGGGGCATCAGCCGCATCCGGTTCGCGGTTACTGCTCCGGTGTCGTCGATGAAGGGAGATCCGGACTTCGACATGATCACCCGAACCGCCCCGGCGGCCCTCGCCGCCTTGTTGCTCGCCGTTCCGGCTATCGCCGGCGAGCTTCTTCGCGTGCCGGCCGACGCGGGCACCCTCGAGTCCGCGATTTCCCAGGTCGGCGATGGCGGCGTCATCGAGATGGCCGACGGAACCTACCCGGTCCCGGTCGGCGGCTGGTTCTTCGGCAATCTCCGGAAGTCCTTCACCATCCGCGCCGCGTCGGGCGCCACGGTGACCCTCGACGGCGGCAACGCTCGCCCGGTCTTTCGCGTCCAGAACACCAGCCCTTCGCTCGGTGGTCAGATCGGCTTCGAAAACCTCGTCTTCGCCAACGGGTT
>JAHECW010000214.1 GCA_024641545.1 Acidobacteriota bacterium | reverse complement strand
GATGACGAAGACCGCGGCGCCGGCGACCGTCACCACGGCCGTCGGCGCGACCAGGGCCGGCCAGTGCCGCCGGGCCGGCCCGGCGAGCATGGCGAGGATCACGGCGGTGACCACGAGACCGAAGTGCGGACGGGTCAGCATCGCGAGCCCGGCCGCCAGTGAGCCCGCCGCCAGCCACCGGCGACCGGGGTCGGGTCTCGTCCAGCAGGCGAGCGCCGCGACCAGCATCGCGGTTGCCGGCGTCCCCGAGAACGCCCGCCCCGACAGCAGCCACACCCCGGGGACGGCGAGCCCGAGCGCTGCGGCCGCGATCGCGAGCGGGGGTTTCATCAACCTCGACCAGAGTGCGACCAGCGGCAGGAACATGAGGGAACCGAGGCACGCGCTCGCGACCTGGAGGCTCGCGGCCGGCTCGAGACCGAGCTGGTGCAGCGCCTTGCCGACCCCGATCCAGAGCGGAAAGAACGGCGGGTGCGGCGCCGAGTCGGTGATGTCGATCGCGACCACGGCGGCGGCGAAGTAGGCCTCGTCCTGCTCCCAGATCGAGGCCGGGAAGACGACGACCCGCGACGCGCAGACAACGGCGAAGACGGCGGTCGTGACGGCCGGGGTGAGGCGGCGGCGCTGGGGAACCATGTTTCGCATTGTCGCATTGTCCCGATGGGTGGATGGGGAAACGGTTGAATGGGCGGGGTGGGCGCCGCCCTTCGCACCGGGCATCGAAAGCCGGGCGGGGCCCGCGATCGACCCGGAACGTCGCAACCCGTTCGCCCGAGCCACGTACCACTCGGTGAAGCAGAGATCGATGTCACCAACTGCAGTCGCCGGACCTGGAAACCACGGGAACGGGAGAACGGGAAGCATGAGCAAAAAGAAAGTGATCATCCCGGTGGTCGTGATCGTCATCGTCGTCGCGGTCGCGGCGGTCTCGCTGCGGGGAAAACGCGATGACAAGGGGATCAGCGTGACCGTGGAACCGGCGGGGCGCCATACCGTGATTCAGACCGTCACCGCGACGGGCAGAATCCAGCCCATGACCCAGGTCAACATCTCGGCGGACGTCAGCGCCAAGATTACCCGCCTCGACGTCGCCGAGGGTGATTGGGTCGACAAGGGAACGCTGCTTCTGCAACTCGACCGCGAGCGCTATGCGGCTGCGGTGGCGTCCGCCGAGGCCAACCTCGCCGCCGCGGAGGCCAACGCGAACCTGGTCAGGGAAAACATGAACAAGGCCCGCAAGGACCACGATCGCAGCACCCAGCTGTACAACAAGGAGCTCGAGTCCGAGGCCGGCCTCGACTCCGCCTACGCCGCCGCCGAGGTCGAGGTGGCTCGCTATCAGGCGGCGCTCGAACAGGTCGAGCAGGCGCGCGCCAGCCTCCGTCAGGCTCGCGATGATCTCGCCAAGACCACCATTCTCGCGCCGATGTCGGGGACGATTTCCAAGCTCAACAAGGAGCTCGGAGAGATGGCCCTCGGGTCGCAGTTCCAGGAGGACGTGATCCTCGAGATCTCCAACCTCGAGGGGATGGAGGCGCTGGTCGACGTCGACGAGAACGACATCGTCTCGGTGGCCCTGGGTGATGCGGCGGAGATCGAGGTCGACGCGCTGGGCGAAATCCGCTACCCGGGCGAGGTCACCGAGATTGCGTCGAGCGCCAAGACCAGCGCACAGGGGACCACCGACCAGAAGACGGAATTCGAGGTCAAGGTCGCCATCACCGAACCCGGCGGCAATCTGCGGCCCGGTATGACGGCCTCTTCCGAGATCGTCACCGATGTCCGGGAAGAGTGTCTCAGCGTGCCGATCCAGTGCGTCGCGGTGCGGACCCCTGAGCAGCTCGGGGGAGCCGCAGGCGGCGACGCGGGCGAAGGTGAAGAACCGCGGTTCGTCCCCGACCGCGACGGGTTTGTCGAGGTGGTGTGGGTGATCGAGGAGGGTCGCGCCGTCGCCCGGCAGGTGCGGACCGGGATTCAGAGCGAGACCCACATCGAGATTCTCAGCGGTCTCGTTGAGGGCGATCGGGTGGTGGTGGGAAGCTATCGCGCGATCAGCCGCGATCTCACCGACGGCGCGGCGGTCACCGTCTCGGGCCCGGCAGGCGGGGCGGAGGGCTGAGAAATGCCGCTCGTGCTCAACGATGTTGTCAAGACCTATGCGATGAACAGCATCGGCGTCAAGGCGCTGCAAGGCGTGTCGTTCGATGTCGGGCACAACGAGTACCTGGCCATCATGGGGCCGTCGGGATCGGGAAAGTCGACGCTGATGAACATCATCGGATGTCTCGACGTTCCGACCTCGGGAAGCTACCGATTGGACGGCACCGACGTGAGCTCGCTCAACGACGACCGGTTGGCCGAAATTCGCAACGCCAAGATCGGTTTTGTCTTTCAGACCTTCAACCTGCTGCCGCGGGCGGATCTGCTGCACAATGTCGAGCTGCCGCTGATCTACGCCGGGATGCGGCCGTCGGCCCGCCGAGCGCGCGCGATGGAAGCCATCGCGGCGGTCGGCCTGGCCGATCGGGTGCAACACCGGCCGACCGAGATGTCGGGGGGTCAACGACAGCGGGTGGCGATCGCGCGCGCCCTGGTGAACCGGCCGTCGATCATCCTCGCCGATGAACCGACCGGCAACCTCGACAGCGCGACCGGCGAACAGATCATGGCCATCTTCGACCGCCTCCACAGCGAGGGGAACACGATCCTCCTGGTCACCCACGAGGAGAGCGTCGCCGGTCACGCACGCCGCGTCATTCGACTGCGCGACGGGTTCATCGAGAGCGATCTCAGGTTTGACGAGGCGGCATGAGGCGGGCCCACGCCGCCGTCGAGTCGCTGAGGATCGCGCTGGCGGCGCTGCGGGCCAACCCGGCCCGCGGGGTGCTCACAACCCTCGGAATCGTCATCGGGATCGTTGCGGTCGCCACCACCATGACGGCGGCAAACGGTCTCGCCACCAGCTTTCGAGACAACGTGTCGATCCTCGGCACGGATGTGCTCTACGTCTCCCGGGTCCCGTGGATCTTCAACGGACCCTTCTTCGAGCTCCGCAACCGGCCGCGCCTGACCCTCAAGGAGAGCGACAAGCTGGTGCGTTCCCTGCGCTCGGCGGTGGCGGTCAACCCGACCGCAGAGACCCAGCGGCCGATCAAGTACCGCTCGGAGACCAGCGAGAACATCCGCATCGTCGGCACCACGGACAAACAGATGCTGGTCTCGAGCGCGGTGCCGGAGCACGGCCGGTTCCTGACCGAGTTCGACGTTCAGACCCGGCGGCGGGTCTGCGTCATCGGCACCACCATCCACGAGCGGCTCTTTGACGGTCAGGATCCCGTCAACAAGGAGCTCAAGATCGGGCGCGACGGCTTCCGGGTCATCGGCGTGATGGAGAAGCAGGGCAGCGCGGGCTTTTTCGGCGGCCCCGACTTCGACAGCCAGGTCTTCATCCCGATCACGACCTTCAACAAGGTCTTCGGCGGGCAGTTCCGGGACTTCAACCTCGCGGTCAAGGCCCCGCCCGGGGTCGATCTCGCCGATTTCGAGTACGAGCTGGTCGGCGAGATGCGCAAGATCCGCCGCCTCGGGCCGGGCGAAGACGACGACTTCGCCATCAACAAGATGGACTCGCTCCTCGACGCCTTCAACAACGTCATGGGCGTCCTGTTGCTGATCGGAATGTCGGTCACCGGAATCTCGCTCTTCGTCGGCGGGGTCGGGGTGATGAACATCATGTTCGTCTCGGTCAGCGAGCGGACGCGCGAGATCGGCATCCGTAAGGCCATCGGCGCCAAACGACGGGCGATCATGCAGCAGTTCCTCTTCGAGGCCGCCGCGATCTGTCTCGTGGGCGGGACCATCGGGGTCGCGCTGTCGGTCGGGGTGGCCGCGGTGATCGACCGGATGCTCATGCCGGCGAACCTGTCGCTGCCCATCGTCGGCCTCGCCCTCGGTGTGTCGATGCTCGTCGGCCTGATCGCGGGCCTGATCCCGGCGTGGCGCGCGTCACGCCTCAACCCCATCGAAGCGCTGCGCTACGAGTAGGAGAGGAGAGCTCCGGCATTCCATGCGGTTCAGCGAAGGACTCAAGATGGCGTTCGCGGCGGTCGGCGCCCACAAGCTGAGAACGGCCCTGACCCTGGTCGGGGTGATCGCCGGGGTGGCGGCCATCATCGCCACCATGACCGGGGTGTCGGTGGCGCAGAACCAGATGGAGTCCGAGCTCAGCGTCCTCGGCAGCACCGTCTTCCAGGCTCAGAAGTTCCCTCCCCGCGGGTTTCAGAACCAGGAGTACGACTTCCGCACGATCGGCCGCTGGCCGCCGCTCACCGTGGAACACGCGCAGGCCATCCGCGAGCGGGTGCCCACCGTCGATCTCGTCGGCGCCGAGCACTGGCACTACAACGTCCGGGTGTCGTACCGGGGCGAGTCGACCGAGCCCAACTGCATGATCTGCGGCGGCACCCCGGAGTACCCCGAGAACAACACCCACTTCGTCGAACTCGGCCGCAATATCTCTCCGGAGGACGTCCGGGTCGGCCGGCGGGTGGTGGTCCTCGGCTTCGCCATCGCCAACCGACTCTTCCCCTTTATCGACCCGGTCGGCAAGACGGTCAAGGTCGACGGCCGCAAGTTCACCGTCGCCGGGGTCTTCGCGGAGAAGAAGAGTGCCCTCGGGGGCAACTTCGACAACTACGTCCTGATCCCCATCACCGTCTACGAAAAGCAGTGGGGTTCCCGTGATCGCGACGGCCGTGAGAGGTCGATCAACATCACGGTTCGTGCCCGCAGTCCCGAGCTCCTCGACGAGGCCATGGAGCAGACCCGCGCCGTCCTCCGCAATGTGCGGGGGCTGAGCCCGCGCGACCCGGACAACTTTTTCTTTTTCACCAGCGACTCGCAGATCAGGGCCTTCAACCAGGCATCGGCGGGGATCAAGACCGGGGCCTTTGTTCTCGGGATCGTCGCTCTCGTCGTGGCCGGCATCGGCATCATGAACATCATGCTGGTGTCGGTCACCGAACGGACTCGTGAGATCGGCATCCGCAAGGCCCTCGGCGCCAAACGCCGCGCAATCCTGATCCAGTTCCTGCTCGAAGCCGTGATCCTGTGCAACATCGGGGGGTTGATCGGCGTCGCCGTCGGGTTCGGGCTCGGCAACCTGGTGGCCGTCTTCACCGAGTTCGAGGTCCACGTGCCCCTCGAGTGGGCCGTCATCGGGCTGCTCTTCTGCACCGTCGTCGGCCTCGCCGCCGGGATGTGGCCGGCGCTGCGGGCGTCACGCCTGCTGCCCATCGAAGCGCTGCAGCAGGAGTAGCAGGGATCGGTGGGCCGGCGCCCGCGGCGAGCCGGTCAGGCGAACTTGCCCGCCGGGAACCGGTAGCTCTCGATGATCGCCTTCTTCTCGTCGCCGGGAAGCGATTTCATGTACGACCTCCACCCGGGACAGAAGTTGGCGTGCCACCGCCACACCCGCCCCAGGATGGATCTGGGGTTCTGGTCATACCTGGCGCGGAACGAGCACGTCGCACATCCGGATTCGCTCATCGGAACCTCCAGTCTCTCAGAGTATTGGGCTCGCGGCGGGACCCGGGTCCCCCACGGAGCCCTCTGCGTCGACCGCCTTGATCACGACGATGGTCATGTCGTCGCTCAACCGGGACCCGCGACAGCACCGGTAGACATCACTGACGATCGCCTCCTTGATCTGGTCGGCGCTGAGAGCCGAAATGTCGAGCCGCGCGAGCAGGTCTCGCGGTGCGTCGTACCCGTACTGCTCGCCCGCGCGGTTTCGGGCCTCGGGGACGCCGTCGGTGAACATCACGACGACGTCCCCCGGGATCAACCCCAATGTCCTGCCCTGATAGGTGGAGCCGCGAATCGCGCCGAGCGGAAACCTGTCACCCGGCGAGCTCAGGTACTCGGTGGAGTTGCCGGACCTGTGAAGAGGTTCGCAGAGCCCGGCGTTGGCAAAGGTCAGGCCGCGGGTCCGGGGCTCGAGCACGACCAGGCACAGCGCGGTGAACATCCGCGCTCCGACCTTGTGGTGGATCGAGAGGTTGAGGCTGTCCATGATCTCTTCGACCGAACCGGTCTGCCGCGCCCGGGAGAAGACCATGCCGTCGGACATCACCGCGTTCATGGCGGCCGACATCGCCTTGCCCGCGACATCTCCGACGACGACGCCCAGCCTGCTCGGCTCCTCTTCGAACCAGAAGTAGTCGAAGAAATCGCCGCCGACCTCGTTGGCCGGGATGCACACGCCGGAGATGTCGAACCCGGGTGTCTCGGGGTTGGTCTGCGGCATGATCGCCATCTGCGCGTCGTGGGCGGCGGTCAACTGGGTCTTCATGCGGACGCCGCGCATCCGGCTCTGGATGACGGCCAGGGCAAGCGCGGCCAGGACGAGGGTCGCCAGGAGTCGGAACCACCAGGTCGCCCAGAAGGGGGGAGTGACGATGATCCGCAGAGAGGCGCCTTGGTTGTTCCAGACGCCGTCCCGGTTGGCGCCGCGCACGCTGAAAAGGTATTCGCCGGGAACGAGGCCGGTAAAGGTCGCGAACCGTCGGTCGGCGCCGACCTCGATCCAGGCATTGCTGAAGCCGGCCATGCGGTAGCGGTACTTGTTCTTGCCCGGAGCGCTGAAGTGCAGCGCGGCAAACTCGAGGGCGAAGACGTTGTCTTTGTATGAGAGCTCGATCTCTTGGCTGTAGGTGATCGGTCTCTCGAGCGGAATCCGGCCGTCGATTTCCTCGCCGACGGCGACCGAATGGTTGAAGAGCTGGAAATCGGTGATGGCAATGCTCGGCACCACTTCGTTGACGGCGATCTCGTCGGGATAGAAGGAGTTGAAGCCGTTGATGCCGCCGAAAAACATCTCGCCGCGCGGGCTGAGATAGGCGGAGCCGCCGTTGAACTCGTTGCTCTGCAAACCGTCGCGAACGTCGTAGCTGCGGAAGGTGTCGGTGAGCGGGTCGAACCGCGAAAGGCCCATGGTCGTGCTGATCCACAACATCCCGTTGTCGTCCTCGAGCATCGCGTAGACGGAGTCCGAGGCGAGTCCGTTCTGCACCCGGTAGCGGCGGAAGCTTCCGCTCTGCCGGTCGAACTGGTTGACGCCGCCGCCGAAGGTGCCGAACCACAGGATGCCGTCCCAGCCCTCGAGGGCGGCGAACACGTGGTCGGTGCTGATGCTGGAGGGGTTCGCCGGGTCGTGCCGGTAGTGGGTGAAGACGCCGGTCTCGCGGTCGAAGCGGTTGAGCCCGCCGCCCTGGGTTCCGACCCAGAGCGCACCGTTGCTGTCCTCGAAGGTGAAACGGATGAAGTTGTGGCTGATGCTCGTCGCATCCTCGGGGTCGTGCCGGTAATTGGTGAACGTCTCGGTCGCGGGGTCGAATCGATCGAGTCCGGCCCCGAAGGTCCCGAACCACAGCGCTCCCGAACGGTCCTGATAGATCGACCGCAGCTCGTCGTGACTGAGCGAGTTCGGGTTGCCGGGGTCGTGCCGGTAGTGGGTCATTCGCCCGGTCTTCGGATCGAGCCGGTCGACGCCGCCTCCGTTGGTGCCGATCCAGAGCGCGCCGTCGCGGTCGCCGACGACGGAGCGCACCGTGTTGTGGCTGAGGCTCGATGGGTCGCCGGGCTGGTGCAGGTAGTGGCGCCAGCGGCCGGTCCAGCGGTCGAACCGGTTCAACCCGCCGCTGTCGGTCCCGATCCACAGGATGCCTTCCCGGTCCTCGAAGAACGACCACACGATGTTGTGGTCGAGCGAGTTCGGGTCGTTGGGATCGTTTTGGTAGCGGTGGAATCTCTTTCTCGAGATGTCGACCTTGCTGAGCCCGCCGCCGTAGGTGCCGACCCACAGCACCTGCGACCGGTCCTGGTAGACCGCGTAGACTCGGTCGGCGCTGAGACTGTACGGATCAGTCGGGTCGTGGCGGTGTGCGACAAAGGCGCCGCTTTCGCGGTCGAGACGGTCGAGCCCGCCGCC
>JAHECW010000213.1 GCA_024641545.1 Acidobacteriota bacterium | reverse complement strand
GAGACGCCTGGCTGGCCGCACACTACCACCAGCCGAGCGATGAGATGGCGCCGGACTGGAACTGGGACGGCATGGTCGAGGACGCGCGCCTCGGGTTCATGGTCGGGCTCGCGGTCGCCGATGCCGGTGCGGTGCCGCAGTGGCGGCCCGGCGACGAGTTCGCCCACCTGCGGCCGGCGACCGCGCAGTAGCCGCCGCGGCCCGACTTCGTCTTCGATTCTGGCGACGCGCTCCGCCAGGAGTTCATTCTGCGGTGAAAAAAGCCCCCGCCGAAGCGGGGGCCGGGTGGTTGGTGTTCGCGACCGCGGTCACGGAGTGACGCTGCTCCAGGCCGAGGTGTCGCCCGACTCGAAGCCGTCCTCGAAAACGACCCCTTGGATCCACCGCACCGCGGGAACCAGCAGATCGTGGCGGTCCTGGGCGTTGTCGATCCCCTCGAAACCGAATCCGAGATAGACGACTTTGGCGCCGGAGACGCTGTCGGTGGAGCGGATGGCGGCGCCGTAGTTGCCCTGATAGTTCAGGATCATGGTGGCGTCGGCGTCGTATGGCGCGATCTCGTCGGGGTAGGCCTGGTTGTTGGCGCCGGTTCCTCCCTGGATAACCAGATCCAGCCCGTCGGTGATGGGGTCGCCGGATACGCCGAAAATGTTGTAGATGTTGGTGTCGTCCCGGATATAGGTCGCGTGTAGATAGGTGTGGTACCACGCCACGGCCGGGTTGGCCTCGTTGAGCTCCCATCCGACATCCTGGCCGCTCATGAAGAGCCCGTTGCCGTCGTCGAGGAAATCGGCGAGGAAGGCCTGATCGTCGGCATCGAGGGTCGGGGAGGCGAACCCGGCGTTCCAGATCAGAACCCTGAAGTTGTTCGCTACCTCTGCGGTCAGCTGGCTCGTGCCACGGTCCCACACGCCGAAGGATTTTCCGGCGCTCTGCAGCGCGGCTGTGAAGTAGTCCTCGTAACTCTCACCGCCATCATCGTCCACGACCAGGACATCGACGTCGTTGCTGATATAGACAAACGGAACGACCAGCGGTTTCGCCAGGCTCGGAGAGTTCACAACCAGGCTGTAACGCATGTATCCCGGTGAGTTCGGCATCGCAACCGCCTTGAAGGTGGTTGATTCGTCTCCGTTGAGGAAGAACATGAGGGGAGTGGTGTGCGTCGTTCCGACGCTGTCTTTGAAGGCCACCGACCAGCCGGCCGGCGCCTCGTCGATGACGACATCGACCGTGAAGGTCTCGCCGAGCCCGACGTTCATCACGGTCACATCATCGGTCTCGTAGGTCCCGCTGGACGGACCGATCTTGCTCCTCGAGGTCGGGACCATGGCGCGCACTCTGAAATCGGGCACCCAATCGCCCGATCCCGTCTGGATGATTGTCTTGTCCTGAAGCTGGACGAACGCGACGACCCGGAGCTTGGTCGTGTCCCAGCTCGGGTCGATGACGAAGGTGTGGTTGAAGGTTACGGTGTTTCCCTGGCCGGTCAGCGAGATGGTGTCGCTGAATACGTCGCGGGTGAGGTGGGTGTCGTCATACGTGGCCGGAGCGGTGTTGACGTCGTCCTCCATGAGAACGATGTGGAAGTTTTCCGAGGCTATCGAGAAGGTCGTCGAGTACATGGTGACGGTGACGCTGACCGCGCCCGACGCCGGGTTGAAGCCGTCGACCTCGATGCGGATCGGTGACGGGTCGAAGTAGCGGCTGCGGATGATGTCCATGTAGCCTTCACCGGTGGCTGCATCGGTGCCGGCGCCGACGATCTTGTGGGTTCCGTTGAACCACAGTGTCGGTGTGCCGGTGATGGTGTAGTAGTTGACACGATTGGTGGAACCCGTGCAGCCATAGGTGCCGAGGTAGTAACGGACGCTTTCGAATTCGCTGTGATCAAAATTTTGGTGCGCCATCTCGAGACCCGAGTACGCGTTGATGCAGTAGCTTCAACCAACCGCCGTGGCGGCCTCCGCAATTGTGGTCATCGGGTAAGCATCCAGCGCCAGAAGTGGCGCCGCAGTGAGACACAGACATACCAGAAACGCTGCTTTCTTCATTCTCGTCCCCCTTTCAGTAGAATGGCCAATCGATGGACCCGTTGGGCGGCCGGTGCGTCGGCGCCCTCCGGATCCCTGCCCCCCCTCAATAAACTCATCGCGGCGCTGTGCCGCGTGGATACACCGGTCTCGTGCCTCACGGTGCCACCCGGCCCCCGGCCTTGCGCGGCGCCGGCAGACCCGCGGCCGAGATCGCCACCTCGGCCGTTCCCTCGATCCCGTCCTCGGCGCAGATGACCCGGGTCGGCCCGGCGGCGCTGGCGGTGAAGGTCGTGGCGCTCCCGCTTGCGGGATCGAAGGTCCCGTCGCCCGCGCCCTCGGCGCGCCAGACCGGATCGCTGAGCGGGAAGGCCCGACCGTACTGGTCGCTGCCGGCGGCGGTGAAGGTGATGGTGCCGCCGACCCGGATCTGCGCCGCAGCCGGGCTCAACACGATGGTCGCGAGCCCCGGAACCTCGCCCGTGACCACGACCTCGGCGGTGCCGGCGACGCCACCCTGGGCGCAGGTGACGGTGCAGGCGCCGGGATAGGAGGCGGTGAAGGTCGTGGCGCTGCCGCTAGTGGGAGCGAAGGTCCCGTCGCCGGCGCCGCTGACGCTCCAAACCGGCTGGACGAGGGGGAAATCGTCGCCGTACTGGTCCTTGCCGGTTGCGGAGAAGCCGACCTGGCCGTCGACATCGACGCTGACCGACGCCGGGTCGACCTCGATAGCGGCGAGGTGCGGGGTCTCGGTGATGGTCACCAGGGCCACGCCGCTGACCCCGCCGTCGGCGCAGAAGACCTGGCGGCTCCCCGGCGTGGTGGCGGTGAAGGTGGTGGTGGCGCTGCCGCTGCCGGGATCGAAGGTCCCGGCGCCGAATCCCGAACCGCCGAGGCTCCACGTCGGGCTCTCGAGCGGGACGGTCGCACCGGACTGGTCTTTGCCGACCGCGGTGAACTCGACCTGCTCGCCGACGGCCACGGTGACGTCGGCGGGCGAGACCTCGATGGTGGTCAACTGGGACCCCGCCGGGAAGGGCCAGCGCATGATTCCGGCCTGGTAGACCGTGGTCGGCGCGCTCGCGGCCGGCATCTGAGCCCAGGCGATGATGACGATGTTCGAAGTGTTGGCCATGCTCACCGGGTCGAAGCTGATCCGGCTGGTCACGTTCTCACAGCCGGCGGCCGCGACGGTGATGTCGGTCTCTTCGACCTTCTGCATGAGCAGGTTGGTCGAATAGCTCTGGAGCTCCGGGTGGTGGTCCAGCGTGGCGGCGATGAAGATCCGCATCGGTCGGGACGCGCCGCCTTCGAGGCAGACCCTTGCCGTCAGATCCCAGGCGGCGCCGCCCACCGGGTTGCCGGAGAGCTCGAGGGTGACATCGGTGGGTTGGGCGAGCTCCTGCTCGACATAGTAGCGGTAGTCCGAGCTCTGGCAGTTCCACAGGGCGTCGACCATGAAGGTCGGGGTCGCGCCGGCGACGCCGTAGAAGACATCGAGTCGATGCTGCCCCCAGGGAACGTCGAAGCCGTCGCCGTTGGCGTGCATGGTGAGGGGTGCGAATCGATCCGGGTAGTCGTTGGCGATCTGCTCGACCACGGGCCCCGTGGTCGCACAGCTGAGTCAAAAGAGGTTGGTGAAGTACTCACCCAGGACCACCCGGTCGGCGGCGCCGGCAGGGGACACGATCAGGAGGACGGCGACCGCAGCGAAAATCGCGGGCGCGGCCCATCGTCGGATCTCGGTGAATCGATGTCGTTCGACCATGACGTCTCCTATCCTCGGCTGCCGAGGTGCGATCTCGATGTGTGGCGAAACGCGACCTCGGGGAGCATCAGAATCTCCACGTGAAGTTGGCCTTGAAGCCTTCGAAACGGGGCTCCTGGCGGCACTGGCCGCCGGCGCAGACGAGTCCGCCCGGGTCGCCGCCGCCGAAGACGGTGACGATCAGGTTCGGTTTCGGCAGGTACTGGATCTCGACACCCCAGAAATCCTCCCGGTCGAAACCGCTGCGGCCCTCCCAGGAGTAGCGCAGCGAGACCGAGCCCCAGGGCGAGAGCGAGTAGCCGAGGGTGTTGCGGGTGGTGTCGATGCTGAAGTAGGCGGATGTCTCGAGCCGCTGGTCGAAACCGAGGATGAGCTCGCCGGCGCGCCCGACGGTGACGTGAAAATCGGCCAGCGTGTGCTGCTCTTTGATCTTCCGGTCGACCCAGTCGCGGTCGAAGTAACTGGCCGCGAAATAGACCCGCCCGATGGTCTGCTCGATTCCGGCGTACCACTCGTTCTGACCGTCGCCCCCGGTCCCGCCGGGCGAGGTGGTTTCCTTGTGCGTGTTGAAGGTCGCGTAGCTCGCGTGGAGCAGGGTCCCGGTGGCGAAGAGATCGGCCGAGACCAGCAGCCGGGGGCCTTTGACATCGTTGTGCTCGTAAGCCTCGTCTGATCTGCCGGCATTGGGCGGCTGGTTGTAGCGATAGGCGAAGTTGTAATAGTCCTTGTACTCGCCGAGGATCGAGACCGGGCCGATGTAGGCCGCGGCCGAGAAGTACCTGCCGTAGCCCTCTTTGAAACGGTTGCCTTCGGTCTTGTCGATCTCGGAGATCTCGGCGGCGAGATCGAGGAACCCGCCGATCCCGCTGCCGCCGGCCTCGATGGACCAGACCTCGACGTCATCGGTGCCGGCGGGGAAGAACCGGTCGAGCCGCGCCTTGACCGCCGAACCGCCGAGGTAGAGGTCGAGGGGAAGCCGGACCAGCGCCCGCCCGCCGACGACCTCGTCCTCGAACTCGCGGTTGTACTGGTTCTGCAGCAGGGGCTCGGTGACCCGGCCGCCGAGCACGGTGAGATCGAAGTGCTTGAGGGTGAGCCTCGCTGTGGCGCCGTGAATCGGTTCGTCGAAGCCGAGCACCTCGTTCTTCTGGACATAGAGCGTCAGGCCGCGACCCAGAGACGAGAAGAAGGTGCCGAGCCGGCCGGTGAAGAGATCGCTCTGATAGTCGAAGAAGTACTTGCGGAGCTCGAAACCCTCGCGGAGACGATCGAGATCGAGGGGATCGGCGACTTCGGGGTCGGAGTAGTAGAGATACTCGGCCTGGCCGCCGATGGTGAATTTCGACCACTCGACGTTGAAGCTGGCGAGCTGCTTGAACTTGGTGTAGTCGTCGCGCTCGTTGGCCTGGTTGAGCTCGAGATAGGAGGTCAGCTGGCCGAAGATCCGGTAGCTCTTGGTTTGAGGTTGATCCCCTTCCTGGGCCGAGGTCGGAACCGTCAGGGCCAGGACAGTCGCGAGAGCCGGAACGAGCCTACTCGGTCGCACCGGGTGCGGTCTCCTCTTCGGCGGTATTTCCCTGCCCGAGCAGCGCGACGATCTTCTCCCGCAGCACCTTCTCGTCCCCGGCGCGGTAGCCCGGGAAGACCTGCTCGACGTTGCCGTCGCGGTCGATGAGCACCGCATACGGCAGCTCGCGGGTCGGGTTGTACTTGTCGAGGACGTTGTTGTTGGGGTCGAGCAGGGTGGTGTAGCTGATCTTGTACTGCTTGATATAGGGTTTGATCTTGCTCGTCGTCCCCGGCGGGTCGGTGTTGACCCCGATGACTTTCAGACCCTGGTCGCCGAACTCCTGGTGGAGCTTCTCGAGGTGCGGCATCTCGCGTCGGCAGGGCACGCACCAGGTCGCCCAGAAGGTCACGTAGACGACATTACCGTCGAGGTTCTCCGACAGGGAGAACCACTTGCCGTCGAGGTCCTGGAGCCTGAAATCCGGAGGCGGCCCGGCCGAGGCAGGGATGGACGACAGAACGAGCAACACGGCGAGGAACAGGAGACTCGAAGGTCGAGTCGATTGCTTGGATTCGGTTCTTCCGGTCATGAGCCCCCCGATGTCAGGGCCCCGCTTCGTCGGCGGCGATCGGGGCCGTTTCCCGTATTACTGCAGGATTGTATACAGTTTTTCGGGGATTGTATACAATCGGCCGCGAACGGCAGGAATCACGACGGCGGCCCCGACTTGCGGGGCCGCCGATTTATGTTTTTCCTGCATGTCTCAGGGTGTGACAGCGCTCCAGTTCGAGACGTCTCCCGACTCGAAACCATCGACGAAAACGCCCTCGAACGGCGCCAATGCCTTGCCCCCCTGGTAGATCTCTCCGAACCACGCTCCGTACCAGTTTGGAGGGATGTATTGGACCTGCGGGTTATAGACGAGGACCGTGTCCTGCGCCCAGGCGAAAAACTTCACGGTGTCGGGCGACGCCTGGCTCACCGAGTTGAGGACAAATCGTTCGGTGACCAGCGTGCACTCGTCCGCCGCGAGCGTGATCTCGACCCCGGCGCTGCCGTCCTGCACCATGTTCCGGTCGAAGTTGGCCGGCCCGTAATGATCGACGACCTGGGCCATGAAGATATCCATCGTCTTGCCGGTGCCGCCGGGCTCGATGCAGACCGTGGCCTGCACATTCCAGGTGCTGCCGGAACCAAAGACCGACATGTCGATGGTGACGTCGGTCGGTACCGCCTGGCGGGAGATGAACTTCGACTCGTAGCTCGAAATGGGCCAGGCATCATAGAGCCCGTCATGACACGAAAACGGGGTCCAGGCCGCGCCGTAGAACGCGTCGCGGGTGGTACCCCACGGGACCTCGTAGGAATCACCATCGTGGATGGCGATGAACGCCAGGGTGTCGGGGTAGGTATCGATCATGGCACTCACCACGGGACCCGCGGTGCCGCAGGATGGTCACCAGGTTGCCGTGAAGTGCTCGTCCACAACCGTCCTTTCGGCTGCAATGAGACTGCTTGCCGCCAGGGAGACCGCCGCGAAAGTAACGAGGATCCGAATCACCGACATCTCTTTCATGAACTCCTCCTCCATCAGAATCATCCCCCGAGAATGGACCGGCGACCGCCCGGTCGGCGGCGCCGACCCGCAAGATTCGACGGTATCTCGATTGATCAGGTTTCGCAACTCTGCGATAGAGATTGCGACACTGTCCGTTTTTGGGATCGACGACCCCGGCTGCGATGCGCCGGCGAGGGATGAACGCTGCGGTGAAGGCCTCGACGCGGGCGGGACGCCCGCGCCACAATGGGGCGGGCTCGATCGACGAAAACACCTGGAGGATCCCCATGAAGCAGACCGCCGCCGTCATCGCCGTTGTTGTTCTTCTCACCCTGACGTCCCCGGCGTCGGCCGCGGCCGACCGCAGCCATGTCCGGCCGAGTTCGCCCGCGGGAGACGGGTTGCCGTTTTCGGGCGGGGTCAGAGTCGGCGACACCCTCTATCTGTCGGGCGACATCGGCCTCGACGGGGACAACAAGGTGCCGGCGACGGCGAAGGAGGAGGCGCGGCTGTTGCTCGACAGCATCAAGGCCACGCTCGAGAGCGCCGGCTACACCATGGACGATCTCGTCACGGTCACCATCTACTGTTCCGACGTCAAGCACTACGCCGACTTCAACGAGATCTACCGGACGTACTTCAGCAAGGAGTTTCCAGCGCGCGCCTTCGTCGGCGCCGGAACCCTGCTCTTCGGCGCCCGCTTCGAGATGCAGGCGATTGCGGTGAAGCGGTAGATCACGGGAGCGGGCAGGGAACGCGGCTTCCCGGAGCCCCGCTGTCCCGGAGCTCCGGCCTTCCGGGCCGCCCGTTGTGGTGCGGGCGTCCCGCCCGCAGGATGCCGTTGGGATCTGCCACCATCGGGCACCCGCACGGGAAGGGCTGCCGCTTCCTTCGGCTCCGGCCTTCCGGGCCGCCCATTGTGGTGCGGGCGTCCCGCCCGCAGGATGCGGTTGGGATTTGCCACCATCGGGCACCCGCACGGGAAGAGCTGCCGCTTCATTCGGCTCCGGCCTTCCGGGCCGTCTTCGGCGACCCGGCGTCGCGCGATCAGATGGTCCGACGTAGGGTGGGCCTGGGCCCACCTTCAGCGGCATCGACGCAGCCGAAGCGTTCCACCCGAGTCCACGGGAGGGGTCGTCGTTGA
>JAHECW010000047.1 GCA_024641545.1 Acidobacteriota bacterium | reverse complement strand
GATCACGAAGACACGAAGGGGTCACCGAGGCATTGCGATCGCCCGGCCTGGGTTTGTCTCGCGGTCTGCGGTCTAGAAGCCCTTGACCGGAACCGGGACGGTTTCGAAGATCGCGCTGGCGCCGACGGTGATGCGGAGCATCTCGGTGCGCGGGACCGCGGTCACCGGACAACCCCCGTTCATGGCGCGCTGCAGCGACTCGACGGCGAGCTGGGGCGAGTTGTTCTCGGCCGAGAGGTGAAGCCCGACGACGCCCTTGAGCTGAGAGCACTTGATGCGATCAAGGGCCTCCTCGGTCTGGTGGTTACCGAGGTGGCCGAGGCGCGAGGCGATGCGCTGTTTGAGCCGCCACGGGTAGGGTCCGTGGCGCAGCATGTCGGCGTCGTGGTTGGTCTCGATGAGCAGCAGATCGCAGCCCGCGAGGCGCTGCTCCAGCAGATGGGTGAAGATCCCTGTGTCGGTGCACACGGCGACACGCTGCATCCCGTCTTCGAAGACGTAGGCCACGGGTTCGGCTGCATCGTGGCTGGTGGCGACGGGCCGGACCCGGAGGCTGCCGACCGGGTAGTCTCGCCCCGACTCGATTTCGCCCCCGGTGCGCGTCTTCACCGGCACCCTCGACCAGGTGCCCCGGGTCGTCCACACCGGCGCGGAGTGGTGGCGGCGGAGAAAGACCTCGAGCCCGCGGATGTGATCCGAGTGCTCGTGGGTGAGGAAGATCGCATCGACATCCTCGGCTCTGCATCCGAAGCACTCGAGCCGATTTCGCATCTGCAGCGCCGAGACGCCGATGTCGACCAGGACGGAGGTCTCACCCGAGCGCACCAGGACCGAGTTGCCCGAAGACCCCGACGCGAGGACGACGATCTCCACGGATTATCTCCCCGTGGACCCGAAACCACCGGCGCCGCGGTCGGTGGCGTCGAGGGCTTCGGCTTCGACGAACCCGGCCTGTTGGACCGGCTTCACCAGAAGTTGCGCGATCCGGTCGCCCCGGTGGATGGTCACGTTTTCGCCGCCGAGGTTGACCAGCAGGACCTTGAGCTCGCCGCGGTAGTCGCTGTCGATGGTGCCGGGGGCGTTGACCACCGTCAGCCCGTGGCGAATGGCGAGCCCGGAGCGCGGCCGAACCTGACCCTCCCAACCTGGAGGAATCTCGAGAATCAAACCGGTGGGCACCGCGACGCGCCCACCGGGCGCAAGCACCACCTCCGACTCAACAGCGGCCCGAACGTCGGCCCCGGCTGCGCCCGCCGAGGCGTAGCTCGGGAGTTCGAGGCCGACGGAGTGCGGCAGACGTTGGATACGGACCACGGGCGCGTCGGTCATGCGTGGATCATACACGGGCGAGATGGTGGCCGAGCCACCATCTCGAATTATGAATTTCGAATCATGAATTTCGGGCTCCTCGAAAACCGGAAGGCCCTCGAAACCACCTGCATCGCACGACCCCGACGGCTACAACCGTTCTCTGGCGTGGATTGAATCTGCGGCGTGAACGCCTCTGAAGGAGGGCCCAGGCCCACCTCCAGACAACTTCCGGTCGAGAAGACGCCACCACGCCAGTCAGAAAGCCTTCAATCCACGCCCATCCCACTCTCAGTTGCGATGGCTTGGCGCCTCTTTGCGACGGATGGTCTTCGCGTCCTTTGCGATGCAACCCTGCGATGGATGCGGTGCCCTCGCGGATCAACCAGGCAGCTCGGTGCCTTCGGGCCCGCACAGGGCGGCGGCCATGCGATCCGGACGGAGGATGCTCTCGGCGAGCTCGCGGACGCCGTCGATGGTCACCGCCTCGAGCTCTGCAAGCACCGCGTCGAGATCGAACCTGCGGCCGCGCTCGAGGACCTCGGCGACATCCATGGCACACCGCGCCATCGGCAGATCGCTGTCCATGAGGAGCCCGCGCCGGAGCCCTTCCATCGCCACTTCGACCTCGTCGGCCGCGAGATCCCGGGGCAGGCGCTCGACCTCATCGAGCACGAGAGACCAGACCTCGTCGTTGACCTCGGGCGCACACGCCCAGCCGATCTCCAGCAGACCGCCCGGATCTTTCAACGCCAGACCGGACCAGATGTCGTAGGTCAGCCCCTCGCCCTCGCGCAGCCGTTGAAAGAGCCGACTCGACGAGCCGTTGCCCAGCACCCGGCTGAGGACCGTCAGCTCGGCCAGGCGCTCATCGCCCGACGCGATGGCTTCGAAGGCGAGCCGGGTGTGGACCTGGTCGGCCCAGGCCCGGGTCAGCTTTTCCCGACCGGCCGACCACACCAGCTCCGGCAGTGGAGGTCGGCTCGGGAACGAGCACAGATCGAGTCGATCGAGACACGCCAACGAGGCCCGGCCATCGATATCGCCGGCGAGCGCGACCACCAGCCGACCCGGGCGGATCAGCTCCTGATGATGGCGCCGCAGGGTTTCGGCCTCGAGGGCTCCGACGCTCTCGGCGCCGCCGATCACCGGTCGCGCCAGCGGATGCGTCCCCCAGGCGGCGCGCAGCAGAGCCTCTTCCACGAGCTCGGCGGGGTCGTCGTTGACGAGCTCGAGCTCGGCGAGGATCACCCGACGTTCGAGCTCCACATCCACCGAATCGAAGCTCGGTTCGGTGATGGCGTCCACCAGCAGCTCGAGGCCGTCGCCGAGGGAGTCGACCGTGGTCGTCAGGCTGACGCCCATCATCTCGGTCCCGGTCCAGGCCTCGATATCGCCGCCGAGGCGGTCGATCAACGCCGCCAGCTCACGCCGGTCTCGTCCGCCGCAACGACGAAGCGTCAGGTGTTCGACGATGTGGGTCGCTCCGGCCAGGCGTTCCGGTTCATGGGACGAACCGCGGGTCACCCAGACACCGGCCGCCACGGTCTCGCGACCCGGCAGATGCTGCATCAGCAGCGCAGAGGGATGGTGCCGCAACATGGAGGCGGAGTGTACTACGGTATCGGCGGTGTTGGGATCGATGGCGGCGGACGGTTTCCTCCGGGAGGGCCGCCCCCGCCGGATCCCGGGGGATCCGACCCTGAACCGGGTTCACCCGGACGCGATGGGTCCTTGTCCCCCGGGTGCCACCCGACCGGTGGTCGCCCGGGCTGCCGTCCGCCGGCACCGCCCTGCTGCGGCTGTTCGCGGTAGATGAACCGCCACTCGCAATAGGTCGTGCGGCCCTCGTAGATCTTGATCGCCTCGTCACACGAGGTCGAGTGGACACCGACGATCGGCCCCATCTTGACGCCGCCGGTTCCCAGCGGCCCCGCTTCTCCCTCGCCGGGAACAGGTTGGGACCCGGGCTCCTGCCCGGTTCCGGGGTTGCCGTCGTACTTGGTCGTCGGCCCATTGGGAAGGTTGCTTTCATCACCCAAACCGCGATCGCGAACCCCCCCGGGCCCGGCGAGTTGACGTCCCTGCTGGCCCGGGCGCCCTTCCTGGCCGAGAAAGACGATGCCCCACTTTTCCGAGTCGGTGATGGGGTCCTTCCAGCGCTTTCTGATCACCCTGGGTTTTGCTTCGTAGATCTCCTTGAGCTGCATCGGGTATCGACCGTACTTGATCTTGTAGAGCCGGATCGCCTCGATGAACTGTTCGCCGCGGAAGATCAGCTCGGCCTCACGTTCGCGCCGCATCTGGAACTCGACGGTCTGGACGGCGACCCCCATTGCGATCGACATGACCGCGATCGCCATCACGAACATCACCAGGGTGTATCCCGCCTCCGGCCCGCGTCCGCGTCCGTTTCCCTGTCCGCGACCGTGTCCGGCCGTTCCCGGAACGCTCAAGGGGGAGCCAGGCACGCAACTTTGTTCGCGGCAAACAAAGTTGGAGCCAGGCACCCGGTCCGCGTGCTCTCGAAGGGCGACCATCACCACTCCGAAATCAGCGACCCGTCCAAACCGACACGGGTCTCGTCGGCGTACTTGACATCGATGATGCCGAAGCCGCCTTCCGGCATCAGGTCTTCGTCCATGGGCTCGAGCTCCTCGAGGTCGCTCGGCTCGGCGGAAAGTTCGCGCCACACACCTTCGGTGAGCCCGGTGAAGGGATCGGCCGGAATGGTCCTGAGATAGCCCGAGTCGGCAAGGGCCTGGAGCGATTCCGGGTAGACGCCCTTGTCGGCGAGGTGCTGGTCGATACACGACCTCATCTGGTAGAGGTCGGCCCTGATCACGGCCTCGCGGGCCTTGATCGGAGCATTCTGCATGGCGGGCACCGCAATGGAGGCGAGGATCCCGATGATCGAGATCACGATGATCAGCTCGACTAGGGTGAAACCTCTGTCGGAAGGGTGTTCAGCCTTCATTGTTCACCAGTCCTTGTACTCTGTGCCGTCGAGCCCCACGCCCTCGGAGAGCGAGAATACGTCATACACGTTCTGCCCGCCGAAGGTCGTGCTCTCGGGCTCGTCCTGGTACGACCGCATCCCCCACTCGGCCTCTCCCGTCATGGGATCGATGGGAATCCGGCGAAGAAATCGCTGCTTCCGTTCCTGGCCCACCAGGTCGATGCCTTCGACCAGGACCTCCAGGCTTTCGGGATAGCCCTCACCGCCCAGTTTCACCGGGATCATCCCGTTGTCGGAGAGCTTCTTGTGCTCGTCGATGGCGGTCCTCAACTGCCTCAGCGCGAGTCGGAGGTCGGCCTCCTTGCGGCGTTTGACGGTGAATTTCGCCACCGGGAGAACGATGCTCGAGAGCAGCGCGATGAGCGCCGCGACCATCACCAGTTCGGCCAGGGTATAGCCCTTCTGGCGGCGGTGGAGTCTCGTCATCATCGGTCAGTTCTTCCCGGCTGCCGTCGGTTCGTCGGTGACGAACAACGCGCCGTTGCCCACCGCCACCGGCAGGACGACACCGTCATACCTGGTCGCTCCGCCGGCGCTGACCACCAGCGGCACGGGGCCCGGCGCCAGGGCGCGAACCCGCAGCACGACGAGACCGTGCGAGCCCGCGGCCTCGGCCGCACCGATCTCGAGATCGAGTTCGATCCAGCCCTCCTCCGGCTCGAGATCCTGGGACCTCGCGTTCACCCCCTCCACGGTAGCGATGGAATCGATGGCGACCCGGGTCGGATCGAAGGACACGGTCAGGGGAAGACGATAGGGCTCGGCCGGCGCACCACGGGCCACCAACTGCAAGGAGGTCTCCCCGCCGACGGCGAGGGACAGAACCGAGGGTTCGAGGCCGACCAGAATCGGCGGGGTCTGACCCGGATCGGCATATTCCTCATTGCCTCCGGTCTGGTTCAGGTTCTTCTTGTTGGGTCCGGGGACAAGTTCGACCCCACCCCCGGAATTGTCCGGTGTGTCGGTCTGCCTGGGAACTGCCCGGCGCGGCGCCACGGGTCGAGGCACGTTGTAGGGCAGCTTGTCCGGATCGGTGACCTCTTCGTCTCCTCCTTCTTGTCCTTCTTCTTGTTGCTGCGGCTCGGCATCGTTGTTCCGCGGATCGAACGGTCCTTCCGGGGCGCGACCCGACTCGATCCTGGGCGACCTCGATCCGTAGAACGAAATCTGGCTTTCGGTACCGACCCACATGGGGGCGAGATCAGCCTCGGTGATGTCCGGGAAGCGGATGATCGAGGGCGTGAGGGTGAGCACCAGATCGGTCCGACGGTCGGTCTTTTCCTTGTTGGTGAAGAGCCGGCCGATGAGCGGGATGTCCGACAGCAGCGGTGTCTTGGTGACGACCTCACCCTGATCACGGCGGATGAGACCGGCAAGCAGGCTCGATTCCCCGCTCTGGAGACGGATCACCGAGGTGATCGTCCGAGTGCCGATGGTGACCGCGGTCTGGTTTGGCCCCACCGAGACCTCTTCGCCCAGGTTCGAGACCTCGACGGTGAGCTTGAGGGTCACCTCGCGGTTGTGGTGGACCCGCGGCTCGACATCGATCTTGATGCCGATGTCCTGGTATTGAAAGGACGTGATCGGAGTGACCGATCCGGGGGCGCCCTGATAGCCGGTGTTGAAGCTGGTGACCGGGATCGGCACCCGGTCGCCGATGAGCAGGCTCGCCTTCTCACCCTCGGTGATCCGCAGCTGCGGCTGAGCGAGCACCTCGGCGTTACCCGAGGAAACCGCGAGATTGATGACCACGCTCGGGATGTTGACGAACCAGTCGCCGCGCGAGATGTTCTTGAGCTGGTCGAGGTAGAGCGAACCGTCCTGGCCGTCGACGCCGCTCACCGCCGCGGTGTCGAGCCCGAGGTTGAAGGTGTAACTCGACAACGCGGCGCCGAGGTTCGAGTCATTCCGACTCGACATCAGAAGCAGTTCGACATCCACCAGCACTTCAGCCTTGGCCTTGTCGTTGACGGCGATGAGCTTCTCGGCGATGGCCACCTTGTCGGCGGTGTCACGCAGGGTGATGGCGTTGAGCTGTTCGTTGGTCGACAGCCGCCGCGCCTCGATGAGCGAACGCAGGAGCTTGTCGACGTCTTTGACGTCGGCGTTGGAGAGGAAGAAGGTCTTGATGACCAGATCCTCGTACTCGCGACGATTCTGCGGCGTGTCGTCGGCGACGATGAGGGTGTGCTCGTCGAGCACCTTGTAGAAGTGGCCGGCCGCCTGCATCACCATCTCCAGCGACTGCTCGGCGGTCAGATCGTTGAGCTCGATGGACAACCGGTCGCCCTTGAGCTTGGGGTCGAAGAGGATGTTGAAGCCGTAGGCCTTGGCCATGGCCTGGTAGATTTCCTGCACCGGCTTCGGCTTCGGGAAGTTGAGGGTGATCCTGTCCTTGGACTTGGGATCGAGCACCGGCGGTTTGACCTTGGCCTCTCGCGCCGCCCTCTTGATCTCCTCGAGTTCGCGCGCGCCGTCCGGCCGTCCGAGGATTTCGATCTCCTCCTGGACCCGGCCGAGCAGCTGCTCGGCGAACTGGTTGGTGGGATCGAGCTGGACCGCCATCTGGAGCTCGTCCCGGGCCGCCTTGAGCCGACCGAGTTCGCGCAGCATCGTGCCGCGCTGGAAGTGACGGGCGGAGGCCTTCTGGCGTGCGAAGGTCAGGTTGAGCTTGTACTCCGTGTTGTCGGGCTCATCGGCCAAAGCCTGGAGATAGTAGTAAACGGCGGCGTCCCAGTTTTCCGACTCGAAGGCCTTGTCGCCGTCACTTGCGGTTTTTTGAGCCGAAGAGCACCCTCCGGCGAAGGCCAAGAGGGCACTCAGGACCAGTGCCGCCGACACGAGCCGGCTTCTTTGGTTAGTCATCTGCCAACGGTACACGTGTGTCCTCCGAGCTGTTGTAGCCGACAAACCCGATCAGCACCGATTCGTGGCCGATCTCGCGGATGATGAATGCGTCGTCCAGGACTTCGCCCTCGGCCCCGACGTCGACCACGATGGTCCCCTGCTCCGCTCCCGGGCGACGAAAGGCCGCAACCTTGCCGTGGGGCGGACCGAAGTAACCGATGTATTTTCGAACGAAGTCGGGCGGCGGGCCTTTCGGCCTGCCGTCCGAACCGATGATGATCCGCGGCGTCGGCGTGTCTCGCGGCACCCGGGTCGGAGTCACCGGCCGGGTCGGCGGCGGCGTCAGATTGGGTGTCGGGGTCGGGGGCACCCCAAAGGTGAAGGGGTTGCGCGAGGTGATGGCATCGACATCGCCCGCATCCCAGGTCGAGACCTCGGCCAGCTGCGGGAGGTCACGGGCTGTGTACTCGGCGCCGGTCCGACGACTGCCGACCTCCGCGAGCCCGGCCTTGCCGATCATTCGGCTGACGGCGATGCCGCCGACGATCAGGAGCATCACCGACAGCACCGCGAGGCGCAGCTGCTCAGGGGTGAGTTTGCGATCAACCATTACCGGGCTCCGGATCGGTCTCGACGATCCCGCCCGTGAGGCGACGGAGCCGATCGGGATCCACCTGACCGAGATAGGTGGAGATACGAACACCGATTTTCAATGACCGGCTCGCCGGATCGTCATCCTTGACCAGGGTCAGGCCGTCGACGATGAGAAACTCCGGGCTCGCCTGGAGCAGGGCCAGCATTTTGCGGATCTGGGCGTACTCGCCGTCGACCTGAAAGCCGACCCCGAATCGGACATACCCCAGCTTCTTGTCCTCGTTGGCGGTGTAGGAGTAGGTGCCCGGGAGAAGACCGGACTCGCGAGTCGCGGCTCCGGTGGCTCGGAGAATCCGCGTCAGGCGAAGATCGAGGTCCGAAAAGACCCGGTCGTTGATGTCCTGAAAACCGGTTTGGAGCTCTTCGACCTCGCGCCGATCGGCCGTCACCAACTCGTGCAGCACCTCGAGCCTCGCGACCTCCGCCTCGACCTCCTCGATATCCGCAGCGAGCGTCGCCGTGCGGCCGACCGAGTCGGAGGTCTGATAAAAGAAGAAACCCACGAGAACGACGGCAAGGGACACCGCGGGTAGCCACATCGGAAGCATCTGCCGCCACGGTCGCCAGTCGATGGTCATGGCGACACCTGCCCCGGGTGGTGAACGACGGTCATCTGGAAGACGTAACCGAACCCGCTTTCTTCGGGGGTGATCTCCGAAAACGGCGTCGGATCGGAGAAGCTCGGATCCTCGATGAGGGTGTCGAAGAAGTCCAGGAGCGCCTCCCGGGTCCGCCCAATGGCGGTCAGCGAGAGGTTGACCGTGTCGCCATCCACCTTGGGCGTGATCTTGGTCAACCGAACATCGATCGGAAGGACCCGCTCGATGTCATCGAGCAGACCGATCCACGAGAACTCGTGCTCCTTGATCACCGCGTTGACCGCGTTGACCCTCTCCGCCAGCGACTTCCACGGCACCCGATTGAGATCCTCCGCCTGTCGCGCGACCTCGGTCGAGAGGCGCTCGTCTTCCCGCTCGAGTTGATCGAGGCGGAGGATCTGTTCCTCGAGCGCGCGGTTGGTGGTCAGCCACACACGGGTGTTGAGCAGCAAAAAGACCAGCGACAGGAACGCTGCCGCCGCGATCACCAGCCAGACGGGCCGGGTGTTGAGGTGGGGCCGCGAAGCGAGGTTCGGGACAATCATCGAACCCCTCCCGACATCAGGTTGACGACGGGATCGAGGCGGAAGGGCCCGACCCGATTGCGGATCGCCGTTCCTTCGAACGCCATCGATGGTGAGGCCGAAGCCATCGGCGAAAGACCGCCGGTGGCCGCAACCCACCCCTTGAGACGATCGGCCAAGCGGTCATCCTCCGCCGAGACGCCGACATTGAGAACACCCTCGACGGCAAGCGTCGTGCGGACAAAACCCAAGGTGAGCACCAGCTCGCGCTCCACCACCGACCAGTCGTTTTCCGGCAGGGGTTTGGTACGGACCACCTTCGGCTGATCGTCGACCAGGAGCATGATGGAGAGAAAACCGCGCTCCTGCTGAACGGCCAGGACCTTCGAGGCCGCACCTCGTCCATCGGCCACCGCGAAAACCCTGGGCGAGATCAAACCCGGGGAAACTCCGACGGACTCGAAGACCGACTCCAGACCCGCCATCGCCCGTTCGACTCCGACCAGGATCAGAAGGCGCCTGGCGCCCTCCGACGGCGGCTGGGTCACCGTCGCCAACCGCAGGCTCGACGGGGCCACCGGAAGCAGCTTCTTGAGCCGCCAGAAGACCATGTCCCTGATGTCGGCCTGCCGGCGGGGCAGCGCGTCGAACTCGAGAATGTGGGTCCTCAGCCAGCCGGTGGGGACGACGACAGCGACCCTCTTCGTCCCCTCGACCTCGTCTTGAAGCCGCGTCAGGATCGGCCGGAGCTTGTCTTCGTCCACCGCCTGCAGACCGACCGGGCCGACCTCGAAGGTCCCGTCGGGAACATCGGCCGCCGCGCAGCGCAGCTCGCCTTTGCCCTGGCGCCGCACCACAACCGCAGTGGTTCCATCGAGCGACCAGCCGGTAGCGGGGGGCGGTGAGGTGATGAGCTCTGAAATGTTCATTCGACGAAAGTCACCTTGTTCACATCGCGGAGCGAGGTCTCGCCGGCAAAGACTTTCTGCAGGGCCGACTCGCGGAGAAAGCGCATCCCCTCGGCCTTGGCCGCTCGTTTGATCTCGGCCGCCGACCGACGATCGAGGATGAGCTCGCGGATGTTATCGGACAAATTGAGCAGCTCGGCGATGGCGAGCCGGCCGCGATAGCCGGTCCCATTGCACTCGATGCACCCGGATCCCTCGTAGAAGGTGAAATCCCGGTAGCGGTCCGGGTCGAGACCCGAATCCTCGAGGAGCATATCTGAAACCACGGCGGGCCGCTTGCAGTGGAGACAGATCCGACGCACCAGCCGCTGGGCGAGGACGCAGTTCAATGCGGCGACGAAATTGTAGAGGTCGACATTCATGTTGAGGAATCGACCGATGACATCGACCACGTTGTTGGCGTGGACGGTGGTGAAGACCAGATGACCGGTGAGCGCCGACTGAACCGCGATCTGCGCGGTTTCCTCGTCGCGGATCTCACCGACCATCACCTTGTCCGGGTCGTGGCGGAGAATCGACCGCAGGCCGCGGGCAAAGGTCAGGCCCTTCTTCTCGTTGACCGGGATCTGGGTAATGCCCTTGAGCTGGTACTCCACGGGATCTTCGATGGTGACGATCTTGTCCTCGGACGAAACGATCTCGGACAGGCAGGCATAGAGCGTCGTGGTCTTGCCCGAACCCGTCGGTCCGGTGACGAGCACCATGCCGTAAGGCTCGTTGATGAACTTCCGAATCTGTCGCTTGGTGTCCTCCTCGAGACCGAGGACATCGAGGTTGAGGGTGCGAAACTCCGTGCTGGACGACTCCTTGTCGAGGATTCGGATCACCGCATCCTCGCCGTGGACGGTGGGCATGATCGAGACGCGGAAGTCGATGGTGCGACCCGAGAACCGGACCTTGAAGCGGCCGTCCTGCGGAACCCGCTTCTCGGCGATGTCGAGCTCCGACATGACCTTGATCCGGCTGACGATGGTCGAATGGTGGCGCTTGTCGATGGACTTCATCGCCTGGTAGAGCACGCCGTCAATGCGGTACTTGACCACGACCTCACGGTCCTGGGTTTCGATGTGGATATCGGAGGCCCGCCGTTGGATGGCGTTGAAGAGGATCGTGTCCACCAGTCGGATGATCGGCGACTGATCGGCGGTGATGCGGTCGATGGACAGCACCTCTTCGCCGTCCTCGGCATCCTGGACGATCTGGATGCTGAAGCCCTCGGTGGCCTCGTCGAGAACCCGCTGGGTGGACTCCGACTTCTCGAGAATGTCCGCGATGCGTTTGCGTGGGCTGACGGTGACATCGAGGGGCCGCGCGAGCGCGAGCTCGAGCTCGTTGAGCCTCACGACATCGGACGGATCCGCCATCACGACCTTGAGCACCTCTCCCAAGCTGGCCGTGGGGAGAAACTCGTAATGGATCATGGTTTCCACCGGGATCGTCCGGAACAGATCACCATCGACATGGAACTCGTCGAGGGGATCGAAGGGAAGACCGAGCCGAGCGGCCAGCTTCTCGGCCTTTCTGACGTCCCCCTGATCGTCGGGATCCATCGCCTCGTCGAGCATCACGAGGGTTTGGTCGAGGTGTGGATCTGTCGCCATGTCGTCGGTCATCCAATCTTCGAGACGGTCGTGAGCAGAGGATAGTAGACCGCCAGCAGCAGTCCCGCAACGATGATACCCATCACCACCAGGATCATGGGCTCGAAAAGGGTCACGAGGCGGGCCAGGCTGGCCTCGATCTCCTCGTCGAAGAAGCCCGAGGTGTGCTCGAGCATCTCCGGCAGCGCGCCGGTGGATTCCCCGACCCGCATCATGGCCAGCGCGAGCACGGGCATCTTGCCGGTGTCGTTCAGCGCGTCCGAAAGGGATCTGCCCTCCTGCACTTCCTGGACGCAGCTGCGGAAGAGCTCTGAAATATAGCTGTTGCTGATCGAGGTCGTCGCAACCTGCAGCGCCGGAACCATGGGCGTCCCTCCACCGAGCAGGACGCTCAACGACCGGGTGAACTGAGACACCGCGAAGAGATGGCTCAGGCGCCCGACCACCGGCACCGCGAGCCGCCAACGGTCGGTGATGCGCCGGCCCGCGGGCGACCTGCGCCACACCCGGACGGCGAAAATGAAACCTGCCACTGCGGCGGTGAAAAGAACGAAATGCTCCTGCAGGGTGGTCGACAGACCCATGACGATCCTCGTCGGCAGGGGGAGATCGGCGTTGAACTGGACATAAAAGGTGCTGAAGGCGGGAATCACCCGAACCATGAGGATGATCACGAGGACGACGGACATCGCCACCAGCACCAGCGGGTAGGTCAGCGCCCCGAGGATCTTCCTGCGCACCGATTCGGTCAACCGCTGGTACTCCACGAAACGGCGGAGAACCACTTCGAGCTCGCCCGAGCGCTCGCCGGCGCGCAGAGTGTTGGCGTAGAGCCGAGGGAAGACATCACCCAGCGCGAGAAAGGCATCGGACAGAGAGACGCCGGTTGTCACCTGTTGGTGAACCTTGTCGAGAAGCGCCTTGAAGTGCTCGTTGGTCTGCTGGTTGCGGAGGAGCTCCAGCCCCTGGGCAAGCGGAAGACCGGCACGCAACAGGGTGGCGAGCTGGGTGTTGAAGAGGAGAAACTCCTGACCCGACACCTTGGTGCTCTTGCTGAAAAAGGGAACCCGCACCCGGGACCGAGCGGCCCTGACGGAGAAGATGTGAAATCCCTCGCCCTCGAGCTCCAGGCGCAGGGCATCCTCGGATGCCGCGACCCGCCGACGCTCCACCACCGCTCCATCGGGGGAGCCCAGGCGGCAAACAAACTCAGGCACTCAGTGCACCCCGACCATGACTAGCGATCCTCCACCGACTGCATGGTCAGGATCAGCACCAAACCGGTCGCCGAGTCCTCCGAACTGCCGGCGCCGATGATCATCTTCTGCCGCGGCGACAGGAAGACCGTCGTCCTGAGCAGCTCGTCGATCTTCTCGCCGCCGCCGACCGTGGTCGAGAGGCGATCGAGGCGCAACCACTTCACCTGGGTTCGATCGCCGATATCCGCCACACCCCAGGGGGTCGACTCGGGAACACTGGACGATTCGGCGAGAAACGAGAGCCGATAGTTCCGGCTCAGCGACGCCGTGGTCGGCTGGCCGAACTCTCCCTGGAAAACCGTCCTTCCGGCGCGCCGGTACGATTTGAACGGGAACATCCTATGGAGCCGTCGATCGAGCTCGGACGGGAGATCCGAGACCCTTTCGGAGTCGAGTCCCTCGAGGAGTTCGACCTCAATCCGATACTCGCCCGGTATCCGGTCGAGCTCGTCGATGAGTGCGGTGATCTTGCCGACGACCCGGGGTGAATCCTGAATCGTGATCCGGCCCCGCGACGGCTGAACCGTCACGCTGCCGTCGGCGGACAGCAGGGGTTCGATGGCGGTGAACGCCTCGATCACGCTCGCGTTCTTGAGGTTGAAGACCCGGACGATCGTCTCGGATTGAGCGGCCGCCGAAAGCGCGAGAGCAGCGATCGACAAAAACACGGCGAGAGAGGCTTTCCTTGGCATCTTCTTAAAGCTCCATGGCCGGGTTGACGATGAAGACGGCTCCGGTCGAGGCATCGTCCCCAATCGCGTACTGGTAAACCCGAACCTCATCCTGGATCATATCCACTTCGACACGGGGCGGCGGTTCGGCGGGGACCGGAATCGCCTCGACGGCGGCCGGGATCGAGATCCCCGCCTCATGAGCATCGGCCTGGAGCCCGGTAACGTCACCGGGGAGGGTGCCGCGCATCCACCACGCGCTGGCAACGATGATCGCCAGCATCACGGCGGCCGCGGCTGCGAGCCACGGTCTGCGGGGCGCGCGGAGCTGCTTCTGCAGCCTCTCCTGGCGCACCCCTGCAACCACCGACGCCACACAGGCCTCGATCCTCTCCGGGGACGGTTCGCGCCGGCGGGAGAGACTGAAAACCAGAGTCGGCTCTTCGGCGAACGCCAGCTCCCGGCACTCGCTGCAGGACTTGAGATGAGCGCGGAAGCCGGTTCGCCTGACCTCGTCGAGGTTGTCGTCGAGGTATGCCGGCAGCAACTCGCGATAAACGTCACAGCTCATTTTCGACCTCTCTGGTCTTCGGGCACGAACTCCGGGAACCGTTCTTGAATCTCCCGGCGCATGATTTTTCGTGCCTGAAATATATGATTGCGAACGGTTGCCGCCGAGCAACCGAGGATCTTCGCCACCTCGGCGGTTTCGAGATCGTCGACCTCGCGCAGGATGAACGCGGCCCTCTGCTGCGGAGTCAGAAACCGGACCAGATCACGGAGGACTCCGTCCACCTCGGCGTGATCGAGACGGGCGGAGGCTTCGTCGACACCACCGACCAGCCGCAGCCGGTGCTCGGTTTCAGCCCGGTGGGCCTTCTGCCGGGAAGCACGCGATCGTACGAGATCGATGGCCACGTTGGTCCCGATGCGATAGAGCCAGGTTGAGAAGCTCCAGCGGGAGTCGTACTTGTCGAGGCGCTGCCAGGCCTTGACGAAGGCCATCTGGACCACGTCCCAGGCCTCTTCCTCGTCGAGGACGATCCTCGCCACCGAGCGGTGCAGACCACCCGAGTAGCGGCGGACCAGGTCGGCAAACGCATCTTCATCGCCATCACGGGCAGCACGGACGACCTTGCGATCATCCATGGTCACCTCGGAGCGAAGCGCGGCTCGACCGAGTAAGAAGCAACGGCTCTCCCTCGAACTCATATTCATCATCCCCGACCTGTCTACGGAGCGGCCGCCGACACCGTTGGGGACGACGCGAAGATCCTCAAGCCGCATTATCCCCCAGAACGGGAAGAGTGGGAAAGAAAGGAGGTTAGAAAGTTAGAAGGTGAGAAAGTGAGGAAGTGAGGAGTTAGGGGTCAGGAGTCAGATGTAAGATGTAAGACGTTTGGGGTTAGGTGTTCGAGGTGAAGCGTGGGGCATCAGCAGCCTCGCCGGCGAGCGAAGCGAACCCTCACGAGCGACCGAAGGGAGCGCTGCCCTTCTAACCTCCTCACCAGCGAGCGCTCACTTCCTCACCTCGCCATCGGCGGGTAGCCGGTGATGTCGCGGATCCGCTCGTAGAGCGGTCGCAGGCGGCGGTACATCTTCAGATAGACCTCGCGATACAGCCGGTCGTAGATCCGGCTGGTCATCGGGTCGGGATCGAAGGTCTCCCCCACCCGGGTCATCTCCTTCACCGCGGTGGCGAAGTCCGGGTGAATCCCGAGACCGACCGCAGCGGCCATCGCCGCTCCGAGTCCCGAGGCGTCGGCGACGTGCGGCCGAGACGCCGGCAGAGAGAAGATGTCGGCGGTGATCTGCATTGCGGCATCCGACTGCGAACCGCCGCCCGCGACCCGGATCTCGGTCAGAGCCCGACCGCTGCGCTGCTGGCTCCGCTCCGCTCCCTCGCGCAGCGCATACGCCAGACCCTCGAGGATCGCGCGATAGAGGTGGGCCCGGGTGTGGACGTCGCCGAAGCCGATGACCGCTCCCTTCGCCTCCGGGCCCGGCAGGCGGACACCCGGCGACCAGTACGGCTGGAGCACCAGGCCCATGGACCCCGCCGGCACCGCGTTGACGAGCTCGTCGAAGAGCTCTTCCGGCTCGATCCCCCGCTTGGCCGCGATCCGCCGTTCCCGGTGGCCGAACTCGGTCTTGAACCACGACACCATCCAGTAGCCGCGGAAGATCTGGACCTCCATGGTGTATCTGCCCGGGGCGGCCGCCGGATAGGCCGGCAGAAACCGTGTCGGTTCGATGTACCGGCGATGCACCGTGTTGATGGTGGCGGTGGTGCCATAACTGAGGCAACCGATGTTCGGCTCCAGGCACCCGGAACCAAGCACCTCACAGGCTTTGTCCGCGCCGGCGGCGACCAGCGCCAGCCCCTGCGGAATCCCGGTCGCCTCGGCTGCTTCGGAGGAGATCTCGCCGAGGACCTCTCCCGGTCGTACCAACTCCGGCAGCCGACTCGGGTCGATCCCAACCGCCTGCCACTTCCAGTCGCGTCCGCCGGCCCATCGATGACGCTTGTAGTCGAACGGCACATAGCCGACCTGGCTCGCCACGGCATCGGCGAAACGCCCGGTCAGACGGTGGGTGAGGAACCCCGAGAGAAAGAGGAACTTGTGCGTCCGGCGCCAGATCTCCGGCTCGTGGCGGGCCAGCCAGATCGACTCGGCATTGGCCTGAAAGTTGGCAATCGTCTCGGTCAGACCGAGCGCGCGGAAGGTCAGGCCCCAGACCCCGCCCACCGGCGGCACGCCTTCGGTCCGTCGTTGGTCGAGCCAGACGATGGCGGGCCGCAGCGCTTCGCCGCGTTCGTCGACGCAGACCATGGTCGCCCGCATGGTGGTCAGCGCCACCCCCGCGAGGGCATCACGATCGACCCCCTGCGCCCAGAGCCCGCGGCAGGCCTCGCAGAGTGACCGCCAGTAGTAGTCCGGGTCCTGTTCGGCCCAGCCCGGTTGGTCCGAGTAGTAGGGCTCGAGGTCGACCTTGTGCCGCGCGACCGGGGTTCCGGCCGGGTCGAAGACGAGCGCGCGGACGCTCTGGGTGCCGTTGTCGATGGCGAGGATGTGGTCGCGGGTAGTCACCTGGACAGTTGTACACCAATTCGTCGCGTCGCCGGAAGCGAGCCATCTACAATCGAACCATGGCTTCCCCTGATCGCCGATGGCTCCCCGTGCTGCTGTGGGTGGCCGTCATCTACACTACGATCCCCTTTGTCAGGGTGCTTCGGGAGTGGTATGTCGCCCGCTGGGATCCGCTGTGGATCGGCCTCGCGGTGGCGGTTGTCCTGGTCGCCGCCGGCGCCGTCGCCGTGACGCTGCGCAAGCGCGAGGCCGGGAGATCCCGCCGATGGGACACGGTTTGGGTCATCGTCGTCACCACGGTCTTCGTGATCTGGAGCCTGAGTCTTCGACGGAGCCCAGAAGAAGCGGTCCATTTCCTCGAGTACGGTTTGTTGGCGGTCCTCCTGCACCGAGCACTCCGCCCGACGATCGGCGGCGGTCTGCTTTTCATCGCCGCGATGCTCAGCGGCGCCCTGATCGGAACTGTGGACGAGATCATCCAATGGATCTCACCCAGCCGGTACTGGGACTGGCGCGATCTGACGCTCAACGGCGGCGCCGGCGCCCTCGCCCAGGTCATGCTCTGGCGGGCGGCTCCGCCGCCGGCCCGGCCGTGGGACCTTCGTTCCCTGCGGATCGTCCTTCGCCTCACGGCGGCGCTCATCGTCCTGCTGACCCTGTGCCTGGCGAACACCCCGGCACGGGTGGCCCGCTACGCGCGGTTCCTCCCCAACAGCTCTCACCTCACGAGCTCGCTCAACCCCATGGCCGAGTACGGCCACCGCCACGTGGTTCCCGGTCTCGGCGTCTTCACCTCGCGGCTCACCCGGGAAGAACTCCGGGCGGAGGACAGCACCCGCGCACCCGAGGTCGGTCCGATTCTCGACGCCTACCGGCACTCATACCGACGCTTCCTCGACACCTGGCCGGTCGGCGAGGATCCCTTCACCTATGAGGCCCGGGTTCACCTCTTCGCCCGGGACCGCAACCTCGCCAAGGCCCGGCAACCGGGTTTCGCAGCCGCGGGACAGCTCACCACCGCGTGGTACGAGAACCGTCTCCTGGAGGCGTTCTTCGGCAACACCCTCGATGAGAGCTCCTTCAAATGGGGTCCGCAGCCGCGAGAACAAATCGCGGGTTCGCACGCCCCGAACCCGGGTTTTCGAAGCGCCGCCGGAGCGCACCTCATCACCATCGCATCGGAGCGAGTCATCAGGATCGTTCTCGTGCTGATGGTGGCGGTTATCATCATCGTGGACCTGCGGATCGGCAGGCACCAGCCTTGACTGGGGGGCATCATGAGTCCGAGTTCTCGCCGCAGGTTTCTTCACACCGCCGGCCTCGCCGGGGCCTCCGCCCTCCTGGGCCTCCCGGCCAGGGCCGGCTGGACGGCCGGCGGCGCACGCGCCGAAACCCTGCGGCTGGTCTTTTTCACCGATGTCCACGCCCTCCCCGATCGGCAGGCGCCGCGGGCGTTGGCGGCGGCGGCCAAAGCCATCAACGCCGAGCATCCCGACCTCGTCATCGGCGGCGGCGACTTCATCTATGACGGCTTCGAGGTGGCCGCCGCCGCCGCCGAACCCCAGTGGGACGTCTACATGGCCATGCACGAGGCCATCCGCGCCCCGGTCGAGCCGATCCTCGGAAATCACGATCTCTCGGCGGTCCGACCCGACGATGGGAGCAAACCCAGCGCCGATCCGCGACGGGTCTTCACCACCAAGCTCGGCGTCGATCGGACCTGGCGTTGTGTTGACGCCGGCGGCACCCGGATTTTCCTCCTCGACTCCATCGAGGTCAGCGACGACGAGCTCCAGTACCACGGCGGAATCTCCTCCGAGCAGCTCGCATGGCTCCGGACCGAGCTCGGCCGCACCGACCCCGACACTCCTATCGTGGCCGCCACCCACATCCCGTTTCTCTCGGCCATTCCGCAGGCCACCAAGGGCGCAATCACACCTTTGGAGGCCAATCACCTGGTGGTCAACAACCGAGAGGTCCTCGATCTCTTCGCTGGGCACAATCTCCTGCTGGTCCTCCAGGGACACCTCCACGCCGAAGAGATGCTGCGCTGGCAAGGCACGACCTTCATCACCGGCGGCGCCGTCTGCGGCGACAAGTGGCGGGGTCCGAAGTACGGCACTCCCGAGGGATTCGGCGTCGTGACCCTCCGGCCCGACCGCGTCGATTGGGAGTACAAGAGCTATGGGTGGACGGCGGATCCGTCGTAGCTCGATGGTCGAGGACGACCCTCTCGAATTCTCAATTGAGCCTTTTGCAAAAAGCCTGGTCCTCGGAAAATCAACGTCCCAGGTCGTGACGCCGGCGAGGGCGCCGGCGCTACAACAGGTTGAGATCCATTGTGGGGCCGGCGCCCCCGCCGGCCTGATGGTGGCGAGGATCGGGAAACCTCAATGGCCAGTTCTTGAATTTTGCAAAAGGCTCAATTATGAATTTTGAATTTCGGACCCATCGCAGAGCTGTCAGCCGTGAGCTTTCAGCTCCATCGCACTCGGATCCCATGAGAATACGCGGTACTGCACCTCGAACGGGGTGGCATTCTTTGCATCGTTCGGGTTGTGAAACCCTCAAGCCCGGAAAGACTCTGCGCCCGAACAATGCGAAGGCTGGCTCCCTCGGCCCAGGCGATGAGAACACCGGGTTCGGTCTCAGGTTTCCCGGAGGGTTGAGCGTCACTCGTCCCGACAAGGGACAAGCAGCTAGAGGTGGCTACTCCCGGTCCTCCACAAAGACCCTCTCGACGTCGTCGGGCAGCGGCCTGAAGAGGTCGAAATCGGGGTGGAACTGGGCGAGGAACTCCACCGACAGGAGTCGGTAGGCCACCCAGACCGGCAGCAGCAGGACGGTCCCCAGGTACGGCAGGGCGGCCGTACAACAGGTCATCATGCAGAAGACGCTGAAAAAGATGGCGAAGATCGTCGTCAGCATGAGAACAAAGAGCCCATAGACCACGAAGTGCGCCGGCCGGGCCTTCAACCACGGCAGGAAGGCGCGCCAGGCGTCGAGGACCGGCATCTTGTAGCGGTACATGATGGGGATCACGAAGGACTCGGTCATGAGAGCGACAAAGACCGCTGCGATCCCGAAAATCACGAGTCCGAGACTGCCGAACGCACCCGCCGCAAGCGACAGGCCGGCGAGCGCATCGTGCAGCGAGAATCCGGCTGCCGGTGCGAAGAAGACCAGCGCAACCAGCGCGACGCCGACCACGCAGGCAAGAGAAAAACACAGGCGCCAGAGAAAGAGCGAGTTGCCCAGGACCTCGTTGCGCCTCCAGGGCTCGACGATCTCGGCCCGATCATCGACCAGGTTGCCGAGAAAGATGAACTTGAAACGCGAGGTGATCCACAACAGCACGACGGCCACGGCGATCGCGATCATGACCCCCAGGACCAGGAGCGGCAGCCAGATCGCATGGGCGGCGAGCCCATCCCAGGCATGGTCGAGACCGGACCATACCTGCCTTCCGATGTCGTTCGAGTCCACCCGCGCCGCGGCGGCGGATCCGGTATCGGTGGTCAGCCCGGCCACCCAGGCGGCGAACGCGAGCAGGAGCCACTTTGCCAGGTCGAACGGCTGCCAGAGAATCACCCGGGTTCGCCCCCAGGCGCGTGACAACGGTTCGAAGTACCCAATTCTCATCGATCCTCCCTCGGGGCCTTCCGTCGATTGTAGACCGATCGCGGCTCCCCGGTTGGGAACACCGGCCTCACCGGCCGGCTTCCACCCCTTCAAACGGCAAAAGACGGGGAATAGTTCTCAAACCTGCCGCAGCGCCCGTGCGAGCACCTCGACGGGGTGCAGCGCGTCGACCCCGGTCAGGGCCCGGATCTGGTGCCGGCAGCTGGTTCCGGCTGCGGCCACCAGGGTTCCGGCCGCCAGGGCGCGAATCGCCCGAACGAGAGGATCGGCGACAGCTCGTGAGAGCTCCCGGTTGGTTTCGAGCATTCCGAACGCGCCGGCCATCCCGCAGCAACCGGTCGCCAACGGCAGCACCGCCACTCCCGGGACCCGACCGAGCAGCGATGCGGCCCCCGTCGGTCGCGCCAGGGCCTTGGTGTGGCAGTGCCCGTGGACGGCCACCGTCAGCTCCCGGCGGGACCAGGGGATTTGCTCCCCGTCACCTCCGTCGAGGACGTCGAAAAGAAGATCTTCAACCAGAACACAGCGGCGGGCGACCTCGTCGGCGCCGCCGAGGCCGAGCTGCCGATACTCATCGACGAAGACCGAGTAACACGAGGGTTCGAGAAACACGATGGGCTCCGACCCGCCGGCGAGGAGGCTCAGATTGTGTTCGCCGAGGCGCCGGAGCTCGCCGAGAAGACCGCGGCTCGCCGCCGGCCGTCCACAGCACCTCCGGCCTTGCACGAGACCGATTTCGAACCCGGTCGCCTCGAGCACCGCCACCGCGGCGCGGCCGACCCGGGCTTCGTGGTACCGGGTCCAGGTGTCGTCCCAGAGCAGGACCCGGCCGCGCGATCCCGGCGCCGGTTCCGGCCGACGCCTGAACCAGCGGTCGAAACGGTGTCGGGTGAAGCGCGGCAGCGGTGCGTCGGCCGCCACCCCGAGAGCGCGTTGCATGAGCGCCCGAACCCAATCCAGACCGAGGATGGGATTGGCGATCCAGGGGACGGCGGTACCGAGCCGGCCGAGCCTATCGGATGACGCGACCAGCCGGTCGAAGATCGGCACGCCGGTTGCCTGGTGGCGGGTGGCATAGAGCTCGGCCTTGAGCGCCGCCAGGTCGACGTTCGACGGACACTCGGTGCGGCACGCCTTGCATGACAGGCAGCTCGCGAGCACCTCAAAGAGCTCGGGCGATCCCAGCGGATCGGCGCCGAACCGACCCTCGAGCGCGGCCCGGATGGTGTTGGCCCGGCCGCGGGTCGAGTGCGCCTCCTCCCCGGTGGCGGCAAAGGTCGGGCACATGGTCGGCGCCTCCTTCAAACAACCGCCGCAGCCGTTGCACTGCTCGAGATTGGCGATGAACGAATGGTCCCGATCGACAAAGCCGAGCTCGCCCACGAGCTCGGGATCGAGCGTCGAACCGACACCCAGTCGGAGGTCGCCGTCGACGGCAAAGCGGCCCGAATCGACGATCTTGCCGGGGTTCATGACCCCCTTCGGGTCGAAGAGGCTCTTGAGCGCCCGTGCGGCGTCGGTCAGCTGCGGCCCGAGGTGCGCCGCGAGGAACTCGGTGCGGGCGATGCCGACGCCGTGCTCGGCGGCGAGCGACCCACCGAATCGACGGCACAGGTCCGAGACCTCGTCGGCGACGAGCCGCAGCCGTTCGATGTCCTCCGCCCGGTGGAGATCGAGCACCGGCCGGACGTGCAATTCACCCGATGCGGCATGGCCGTAGTACGAGGCTACGAGATCGAGGGGCCGGAGGACGGCCTCGAGCGCGGCGACATAGGCCGGCAAACGATCGGATCGAACGCAGACATCCTCGATGCACGCGGTCGCTTTTGCCGGACCCGCACGGCCGGTCAGCAGCGAGAGGCCGGCCTTGCGCAGCGCCCAGACCAGCTGCTGTCGTTCGGGGTCCGGCAGCATGAGCCGCCGATCGCCGAGACCCGACCGGTCGAGCACGGCAAGCCGCGCGTCCGCCTGGTCGAAGAACTCGACCAGGAGCAGCGACTCGCAGGGTCGCTCATCGAGTCCGAGAAGGTCGCGCGCGGCGCCGAACGCCCGCTGGCCCACGGTCTGGTCGAGGAGAATCCGGTCGATGTGCTCCACCGCCGCCGGTTCGAGTCCGGCAAGCTCCACCGCCGCCTGCATGGCCTCGACCATCGATGAGAAGAACACGACCCCGAGGCCGCGTTCTCCGGGCCGCGGAACGACCGAAAGCACGGCGCCGGTGACGGCCGCCAGGGTGCCTTCCGACCCGGTCACCAACCGGCTCAGATCGACGGGCGATCGCAGCGCGTCGTCAAAACCGTAGCCCGGCCACCGTTTGACCAGACCCGGCGGCATCCGCCTTTCGATCTCGGCCGCGTTCTCGGCGAGCAGAACCCGGGTTCGACCGCGGATATCGGCCAGCCCATCGTGGTCGCGGCCCACCCAGGCCACGGTCCCATCGGGCACGACGACCTCGAGGGCGACCACGTGGTCGACCGTGGTGCCGTAAACCGTTGCGTGCGCTCCCGAGGAGTTGTTGCCGATCATCCCACCGATGGTGGCGCGGGACGAGGTCGCCACATCGGGTCCGAACCACAGCCCGTGCCCGGCGAGGGCGGCGTTGAGCCCGTCGAGGACGACCCCCGGCCCGACCTTGACGGTTCGCCGATCCAGGTCGAGATCCGAGATGGTCCTGTTCCGCTTCGCCAGATCGACGATGAGACCCGAGCCCACCGCGCCACCGGCAAGCCCGGTGCCGGCGCCGCGCGGCGTGATCTCGACCCCGGCATCGGCCGCAGCGGCGAGCAGCCGCCCGGTTTCCTCGGCGCCGGTGGGAAACGCGACCGCCTGGGGCTCGATCTTGTAGATCGACGCGTCGGTGGAGAAGAGCACGCGGGTCAGGGCGTCGGTGCGAAGCTCACACCCCGTCGCCTCGAGTGCACGCCGCTGGGCGGAGGTGAGGTCCGAGGACATGCGGCGATTGTAGCGCCGCAACGATCAACCCAGAGGCATCGCCCGCACGATCGCCATCGCCGGTGGTGGAGTTTTTCCAACCCGGGCGTGTCCGAAGGACAGGCAGCAAGTATTACGAAATTCACTTGTGTAATACGCCTGTCCCGAGATATTCTGAGAAGCGTCTTCGATGGAGGGTCTTGAATGGAGATCACCGGCTTCAGTCTGAGCGTCCTCGCCGCCGCCGCCGGCATTGCGTTCCTCCACACGCTCCTCGGTCCGGACCACTATCTTCCTTTCATCGTTCTCGCCCGAGCACGCTCGTGGTCGATGACGCGAACCCTCGTGGTCACCGCCGCCTGCGGCCTCGGCCACGTTGCGTCGTCGATTCTCCTCGGCGGCGTCGGGGTTGCCTTCGGAGTCGCGGTGGCGAGCATCGAAGGGGTGGAAGGAGGCCGCGGCGACCTCGCGGCGTGGGCGCTCGTCGCCTTCGGTTTGGCGTACGCGGTTTGGGGCCTCCGCCAGGCTCTGCGCAGAAAGGGCGGGATCGAGACTCACCAGCACCACGGTGACGTCCATCTGCACACCCATGGAGACACCTCCCACGATCACGCTCATGGAATGGGCTCGAACCTCACCTTCTGGACTTTGTTCTTGATCTTCGTCCTCGGTCCCTGCGAACCGCTGATCCCGCTCTTCGTGCTGCCGGCGAGTCGCGGCGACTGGGCGCTCGCGGCGGCGACCGCAGCCGTCTTTTCGCTGGTCACCCTGGTCACGATGTTGAGCCTCACCGCCGCCGCGCTGGCCGGCTCCAGGCAGCTGCGTCTCGGACCCCTCGAGCGCTGGTCGCACGCCCTGGCGGGAACCGTGGTCGCGGCCTCGGGTCTGGCGATTCTGTTTCTCGGGCTCTGACCCCCACCCGATCCGTGGTCGCTTTTTCCCGCCGCGTGCCGCAACGACTCGAGTCCAACCGTCTCACCGAAGCGGCAGCTGCGCGCGGAGAGATCCCTTTCGATCTCAGTGTCAGCAATCCCACGGCCTGTGGCCTCCCCTACCCCGACGGTCTTCTCGCCGGTTTGGCGGATCCGGCGGGGCTCCGGTACCGACCGGATCCCTTCGGTCCCCCCGGGACCCGGGCCGCGGTGGCGCGCGAGTATGAACGCTGGGGCGCCCGGGTGGACCCCGCCCGAGTGGTGCTCACGGCGTCCACCTCGGAGGCCTACAGCCTGCTCTTCAAGCTGCTCTGCGATCCCGGCGACACCGTCGTCACCCCGACGCCGTCCTACCCCCTCTTCGACCAGCTCAGCCGGCTCGACGGCCTCGCGACCCATCCCCTCCCCCTCGACCCCGACGACGACTGGCGTCCGGTCCTCGCGGCCGCCCACGCCGCGCCCGACACCACCCGGGCGGTGATCGTCGTCCACCCCAACAACCCGACCGGCTCCTACCTCCATCCGGAGGATGCCGACGCCCTCGCATCAACCTGTCGCGGCCGCGGCTGGGCCGTCATCGCCGACGAGGTCTTCCTGCCGTTTCCCCTCGCCGGCGGGCCCGGCTCCGAGCGCAGCTTCGCGACCCGAGAGGACGCTTTGACCTTCACCCTCGGCGGTCTCTCCAAGAGCGCCGGCCTGCCCCAGCTCAAGCTGGCCTGGATCGTGGTCAGCGGGCCCGAGGCGCTGGTCGCGGCAGCGCTCGCCCGCCTCGAGTACATCGCCGATGCCTACCTGTCGGTGAGCACTCCCGTGGCCCTGGCCGCGCCACAGATCCTGTCGGCATCGGCAACCGTGCGCAGCGCCATCAGCGAGCGCTGCCGGGGCAATCTCGTCATCCTCCGCGAGCTGGCGGCCGGGTTGCCCGCCGTCACGGTTCCGTCGGTGGGCGGAGGCTGGAGCGCACTTGTCCGTCTTCCCGCAGTCCTCGACGACGAAGAAATGGCGGTCCGCCTGCTCACCGAGCGGGGCGTCGCCGTCCAGCCCGGTTTTCTCTTCGATCTCCCCATGGATGGCGCCATCGTGCTCAGCCTGTTGACGCCGGAGCCGATCTGGCGCAAAGGTCTCGCGGAGATCTTCGACGCCGTCCGCAGCTGGCTCTGACCCGAGCCGCCTGCAGAATCCGAGATTTGAAACCCAAAGGTCGCTGAAAACCACAAAGTGACGACCACGTTCTTCGTGACTCATTCCAGGGTTGTCCGACCCTTCGAGATCGGAGTGGGCTGGGTCAATACCGCGATGCTTCGTGGGACCTTTGCGGGTCCTTGTGTTCTTTGGGTTTCAAAAAACGGGAGGCTGCGACCCGATCTACTGCGGCAGGAGTGGCGTGAGCAGCCGGCGCACTTCTTCGCCCGACATCCGCCCGCAATCCATCAGCGCACCGGCGAGGGTCTCGACCGCCGGCCAGTTCCTCTCGAGCAGATCTTCGGTGTGGTCGCGGACCACTTCGAGGAAGGGAATGACCCGTTCGCAGTCACCGACCACCTGCATGGCGAGCCGCACCGCCTGGTCGAGATCCTCGCAGCTTTCGTCCCAGCCCCGTCGGCCGCTCACCATGCTCTCGGCGACCATCCCCGCCGCCGTGCACAGCAACCTGCGTTCGAGGGGTGCGGTTGGAATCCCCGGATCGTGCTCCGAAGGATGTTCCTCGGCGAATCGAAGCGATTGAACGCTGCCCGCGTGCTCCGCGTCGCCGACGACCTCGACTTCGGTCACCTGCCGGCCGCAGAGCTCCGCCATCACGGCGTGACCGGCCTCGTGGTAGGCCGTCAGACGAAGGTGATCTCGGGTCTCGGCGCACACGCGGTCATGGTAGCGCGGCTCGGGCGCTCATCACCTGAGCTTCCACCTCATGGACCGATCCTGCATCCAGCGCACCGCGAGGGCGTCGCGGAGACCCGAAAACGCCCGGTCGAGGGTCCCGTACTTGCTCGACCCTGTCAGCCTGGAGGCGTGGCGCACCGGCACCTGGCGGACCGAAAAACCCTCCATCCGCAAGAGGGTGGGGAGGAAGCGGTGCATCCCCTTGAAGAGCTTCACCGAACGAATGGCCTCGGCACGGAAAACCTTGATCGGGCACCCGGTGTCGACAATGTCCTCCCGGGTGAGGCGGTTCCGAACACCGTTGGCGAACCACGAGCTGAACTTGCGCCAGCCGGTGTCCTTGCGATCGGCCCTGATCCCGACCACCGCGTCCAGGCTCTCTTTCCGCAGCGTGTGAAGCAGCTGGGGGATGTCTTCGGGAAAGGTCTGGAGATCGGCGTCGAGGAGCCCGATGATGCACCCTCGGGCGTGACGGAACCCGGCGTCCAGACCGGCGGTCTGACCGCAATTGGCGACAAAGTGGAGGACCCGGACCCGATCGTCGGCGGCCGAGAGCTCGTCCATCTTCTCCCCGGATCCGTCGGTCGAACCGTCATCGACGAGCACCAGCTCCCAATCGATGCCCGCGCTGTCGAGCGCCCCCCGGACCCTCTCCACGAGGGGATCGAGACAACCGATCTCGTTGTAGACGGGGACCACGACCGAGAACTCGCATGTTGTGGATTCGCTCATGCAGGAAGGGTATCAGAAGGGAGACAAAAGGCGAGAATTCTTAATTCTCAACTCTTAGTTTCTGGTGGACGATTTTCACGAGCACTCACGTTCATCAAGGGCTATGAATCACATAAATAATTAAGAATTAAGAATTTAAAATTAAGAATTCAGTTGCCTCCGCCGGGTTGGATCACACGAGATCGGCATCCGCCATGGTCAGATAGACCCGGCCGTCGAGAGCGGTGACATCGAGCTCGGGGTCGAAGGCCCGCGCCACCATCACCAGCTGGCCCGGTACCTCGCTGCGGGAAAATCCCCGTTCCTCGAGCACCTTCCTCCCGACCGGGTCGCCGTTGAGCCAGAGTTCCTCGAGCTCGGCGCCGGTCTGAGCGGCCAGACCGACGGACAACCGGTTGACGAGTTCGAGCGCGCCGGGGTGGCGGTGGTCCCAGAGCAGATCAACCCAGCGGCAGCGGCCCTCATCGGTCCGAAAGACGACGAAAGCCACCGGCGCGCGGCCGAAACGAGGGAAAATCAGAAAGCGATGATAGTGAACGAACGGATGACCGGCGAAACGGTGGAGCGCGCGGTCGGCGTCGCGGATGGCGGCGACCGGATACGACTCTCGGACGCGGCGCCACAGATCGTCCAGGCGCGGCTCCCAGTCGGCCGCGAGCTCGGCCCGATAGAGGTGGCGCCGCCGGCTCGATGAGGCCTCCGCCGGCCGGCGGGAGAGATAGACGATGGGTTGCGGCTCGACGGCATCGTAGCCGAGTTGGAGCACCCCGAGCCGCAACGGCCGTGGACTCGGAAATCCGTAGAGCAGCGAAGCTCGTCCGGTCGACCCGAAGGTTTCGAAGAACGCCTCCACGGTCCGCACCCAGACTCCTTTTCTGGTGAAACCCCGGCGCGCCGCTCGAGTCGAAAACACATCCACGATCTGGGCGCCGGTCCACTCGCGACCATCGATGGAGAACCGCACCGGGACACCGGCGTAGTGGGCGAGGAGATCGTCCTCGATCTCGGCGAGCATGATCAGCCGGCCCTCCGGCTGCGGCGGAAACTTCCACGCCCACTCGTCGAGGCGCCGGTGGAGATTGAACGCTCCGTTGAAACCACAATTGACGGCCACCTCGTCCCCCGGACGAAAAGGCCTGATCGAGAGCTCGGCACCGCTCAGCTTGTCCGCCACGTCCATCTCCCCTGCAGCCGCCAACGACGGTTGACGCGCCTCGCCGCCACAGCGTACCAGCGATCGACCCCGACGATTTCGCGGACCGCCGGTGGGATCCGGGAGGCTTTGAGGCCTCCGATCGACGGCTGCATACTGTTTACGATCGAGGCCAGCCAGATGTCAGCCTCGACGACCGGAACGTCCGCCGGACCGGCGACCTCGGTGAAGCCGGAACCGGACCGCCGGGGGATTGCCGGGGCGAGGCGTTGGAGCAGGGCGCGGAACGGCCTCGGATAGTTGCGTTCGAAGAACCGCCGCCGCGACCGCTCCTCGACGACGGCGCTGTCGCCGGTCCTGCGGGTCGAGTGGCCCCAACGGTGAACCACCCTCGACCGGGGAGCCACAACCAACCCGGCGCCGGCTCGCCGCGCCCGCCACAACCACTCGGTCTCTTCGTAGTAGAGGAAATACTCCTCGTCCATGGGTCCGAGTCTCGCGGCCGTGTCACGGCGGAGCGCCAACAACGGACCCCTGAGCGACGGAACGCGACGAGGTTTCTCCGAGGACCACACCTTCCAACTCCGCTCGATGGTCCGCGCGAGGGCGCGACGGGTCGGCCACCGCCGATTGACCGTTCGCAACAGCTCGGCGATCGGGCTCGGGTCGTCGGGGACCGGCAGGAAAACCTCACCTCCGCGATCCCACAGCAACTGGGGGCCGGCGACATCCGCACCACCGACAACGGCCTCGACCAACGCATCGACACTGCCGGTTAGAAACTCGATATCCGGGTTGGCGAGGAAGAGGAGGTCCCCCGTCGCCACCTTCATCCCGCTGTTGAGGCCGGCCGCGTATCCCCTGTTGGGCCGTCGAAGAATGGTATCCGGCTCGACGGCCTCGACCGCCGCGGCCTCACGATCGTCTTCGGAGTGTTCGACCACGATGACCTCGGGCGCGACCCCGGCCGCCGCCGCCTCGCTTCGAAAGCTCCGGACACAGCCCGGCACCACCTTCGAGGAGTGATGACAAACGGCGATCAACGAGACCTTCACCCGGTCCGCCTCCACTCGCCCGACGCGGCCCATCGAGCCGCCCGGTCCAGAGCCACCGCCACCTTCTCTTCCGAGAAGCGCTGCGCAACCTCGATCCCGCGCCGCCGCATGGAACTCCATCGCTGTCCGCTTGCCAGGATCTTCCGGGCCGCGGCCGCGAAAGCGTCAGCGTCGTCCGCCGGCGCCAGCTCCACCGCCCCATCGGTGAAACTCTCGTGCGAGGGTATTTTCGAGGCGACCACCGGAAGACCACAGGCCATGGCCTCGAGGACGGCGAGTCCGAAACCCTCGGATGGCCACGAAGGCGCGAGCAGCAGGTCGCAACCGCCGAGCAGGACCGCGACCTCGGGAGGTTTGATGTGGTGATGGAACTCGTCAGCGTCGATCAGCTCGCGTTCCGCCTCTCCGAGCGGCCACTGCGACAGCCGCACGAGGACGAGATCGACGCCACCCCTCCGCAGGAGTCTGACCGCTTCCAGGGCGGTGCCGACGCCCTTCATGTAGAACTCGAACGGGTGGGCGACCAGAACTCGCGGGCGCCGTCCCGGACCCTCCCGGCGTTGCGGCCGCCAGTAGGGTTCCAGCGCCGGGGGAACGACGGTGACGGGTCGGTGAAATCGATCCCGGTTGAGGTCGGCGAGATGGGGCGAGACAACCCAGGTCGGCACGATTCGCGAGTAGGTCTCGACGATCGCCGGGTGCTCGCCGCGGTTGTGCTCGAGGGCGCCCTCGAAACCCTGGCAGAAATGAACCGCCTGGCCCGACGGCTGGGCCGCCGCCGCCTCGAGGGTGGTCCAGAAGGTCGCGACGTGGAGATCGGCCGCGGGCACGTGCGTGGTCGAAAAATCGGGAACCGTACGAAACCCGTCAGCGGTGGGATACCACCCGGGCCGAGGCCCGCGACTGACGACCGTCACCCGGTGGCCGGCCCGGCGCAGGAGCTCGGCGTGATGGAGAGCGACCTTGACGCCGCCGAAGAGGGCCGTATCTTCCAGGAGGTAGTTGATCCGCAGCGGCGAACCTCCGCTCACAGGTGCTCCCAGCGGTGCTCGGCGTCGATCAGCGACGGCGTCCACTCCGCCGACTCGAAACGCACGGCCTCGGTGACGATCACCTGGTCGTGGGTGTAAAGGGCGCTCTCGTCGAGGAGGAAGGCATAGATGTGGAACGTCCCCGAGGCAATGGGCAGCGACGGGAACCGAAGTCGGGTCCGATACCGGGTTTTCCCGGTGATCGGAGCAGCGCCGTCGCGCATGGTCGACGCCGCCAGCACACACCTACCGTCAAGGGTGTCGAGCGCCACCCCGAGATGGAAGGGTTCGTTCGGATCGGAGCTGGTGAACTCGAGATCAATGATGAGTTCGTCACCGGTGGCGATGGTCACGGGAAGTTCGTCGCCGCGGCCTCCCGGAACCACCGCCGTGATTCGTCCCACCCGCTTGCCCTGGGTTGCGATCTCGGCGCCGGGCTCGGCCGCAATCCGGCTCGAATCCACACGGCGCATATCTCTCGACTGGAGGTGGGCCTCGTAGGCCTCGACCACCTCGCGGGCCTTGCCGTCCCGCTCGACGCGTCCCTTGGCGAGCCAGAGCGCACGGTCGCAGAACATGGTCACGTAGTACATGGCGTGCGAGCAGAAGACGATGGTCGTCCCCCGACCCTTGATCTCGAGGATCTTGTCGACGCATTTCTTCTGAAAATAGCCGTCGCCGACCGCGAGCGCCTCGTCCACCACCAGAACCTCGGGACTGACGTGTGTCGCGACGGCGAAGGCGAGCCGCATGGCCATCCCCGTGGAGTAGCTCTTGACCGGATGCTCGATGAACTCGCCGAGCTCGGCAAAGGCGAAAATGTCCTCGAGACGGCTTTCCATCTCCTCCCGATCCAGACCCATCAGGGCGCCGTAGAGCACTGCGTTGTCGCGACCGGAGAACTCGGGGTGGAAGGCCGCACCGAGCTCGAGGATGGCGGCGACCGTGCCGCTCACCTCGACGGTCCCGACGGTCGGGCTGGTGGTGCCCGCGATGATCTTCATCAGGGTCGACTTGCCGGCGCCGTTCTCACCGATGATGCCGACCGCCGTTCCCGGCGCCACCTCGATGTTGATTCGGTCGAGCGCCTGGATGTCGAGATGCCGGCTTCGACGTCCGATGACCCGCTTGATCCGTTCCGTCGGCGACGCATAGACCCGGTACCACTTGTGGACGTCGCGAACGATGACGGCTGGATGTCTGGGATCCAAAGGCATGATGGAGCGAAAGATACCACACCCGTCGCCGGTCCGATCAGCGGCCGTATCCGACTGTAAACACCCTGTAACGAGTGGTGTTCGACAATTGGTCTCGCCCTATAATGTGCGGGATCAAAATGGGGGCCGCCGTCCGGGCTCCTCATCCAAGGAGATGAATGATGAATCGACGCTTGATGACACCGCTGCTGGTTGCCAGTCTCATGGCACTGCCCGGCTTGGGATCGGCCGAAACCACCACCGCTGAGGCCGTTGTCGAGCGCGCGATCTCGGCGGTCGAAACCGAATCGACCCTCGCACAGCACGACATGCTTCGGATGGCGATCAACGAG
>JAHECW010000212.1 GCA_024641545.1 Acidobacteriota bacterium | reverse complement strand
TTCGCAACCGATTTTGCGGAATGCGTATACCTCTAAGGACGGGCGCCACCCTTAGCATTCTTAGCATTGTTGCGCACTCGCCGCCGAACAACGCCATGTTTGCTAAGGGTGGCACCCATCGTCCGAGGTGGAGGCGGTCGACCCGGGCGACTTCCTCGCGAGGGTGATCATGCACATCCCCCAGCCGCGGCGACACTTGGTGCGGTACTACGGGTGGTACTCGAACGTGTCCAGAGGCAAGCGGCGGAATGCGGAGCGGGAGTATGCGAAGCCTGTGAGCGCGGTAGACGGGCCGCCCTCCTCCCCCACCGCTCGCGCCGCGGCCCGGGTTGGTCGAGCCCTGCGACGGAGCTGGGCCCAGCTGATCAAACGGATCTACGAGGTCGACCCGTTGGTGTGCCCCTCATGCGGCTCCGAAATGAAGGTGATCGCGTTCATCACCGAGCACGAGGTGGTCGGTGCGATCCTGAGGCATCTCGAGGGCAAGGAGTCGCAGGGGGCTCGGGCGCCTCCGAACTGACACGGGGCTGGAGATCCCGGAAGGGTCGGGTTCGTCCCGGTGCGTTGCCGGGAGAGGTGTGGGCGAAGCGGGCGGATCAAGGGCCGAATAGTCTGGCGGGCGGAGCTCGGGCGTCAAGGTTCTTGTGATCGGCGGAATCACGCATCGAAACACCCCGATCGAGCAGGTTCGGCTGCCCGGAGGCCGAGGTTCAGGGGATAATGGGCGTGGTACCTTCGAGGTGGGTGAAAGGAAATTCCTATCCGTCATTCCCTTTCTCTCCTTCCCCCGCTGCCGCGCCCTACAGGATTGCATCGCAGCCGAGATCTTGAAAACCAAGAAGCTGGGCACTATGTTGTCCTCGTCTATCCAAAATGAGGCGTCGCCACCGGAAATCACTGGACAGACGCCCGCGTACTCGCCCGGGAATCCGGCGGAACGGTTGGAATCCAGGCAAGTGAGACACGAAGAGAAAAAGGAGGTAAATATGAAAATCCTATTTGCTTCTATTGCGGTCGCACTCCTGGTTGTGTCACCTGGCGTGAGAGGGGAGGACCCCCTCGATGACGGCTCTGAGCTCCAGTGGACTCAAATCACTGAAGGTGTGTTTGAAGCCACCGATTCATGCGGAACTCGTCATGTGCACATGAAGGGCGAGCAGGGGGTTCTCTGGAGCATCTCAGAGTACGAAGCGAAACTCGCTGCGCTTCGTGATCAATCTGGGGAGATCCCGAACGAACGCCGCCTCCAGTCCGAAAGCCTCGAGATTCGCCTCAGAGGTCTCTACGAGCTGGTAGGGAAAGAGCAGGAGGACGGCTTCCTAGCGCCGGGTTGTCTCCACACCGCGGATATTCGGCAGGGTACTGGCGACTGCGACGAAGACGATTACTCGTACTACGTGTATGCCTGTGGTAAGTGGGGCGAATTCAACCTCTTCTCCCCGTACGGGTATGCGACTGGGTCTCTCACCAACTGCTCGGGTGGGTGGTCTGGAAGGGCGGAAGCTTACACCTACCGCGCGTCAGGGGGAGAAGAAACGAATTACGTCGACAGTGAGTGGAGTCAATCACCAACGGCTTCGAGCACTCTGACCTTCAGCTCCGGCGGGACATGCGGTTATGCATGGGCACGTCTTACCGTATGCTACAACTGCGAGAACGGTGATCAGGAATCGGGAGAAGCACGCTCCTACGACGTGTGGGAAGCCGAGGATGACTACCCTGACGCCTGTTACTGAGCGTACGACTGATGGCCTTGCCAGATCTCGCCGGACGGTGCTCTCGAAGCGATCGGGGCGCCCGCTGCCCGTCGGCAGCCTTCAATGGTCGCCGAGTGTCGGACGATGTCTCGCTCGATTGTCGCATCGAGCTTTCGCCAAACCAGCTTTCGGGAAACGCAAGACTCGCATCGCGAGCTTCGGAGGTGCTGACATGCGGCTCTCATCGATTCTGTTAGCGGTTGTGGTTCTCCTCTCTGCTTCTTCGCTGGTCGCCCTCGAGACGTGGTGGATCCCCGCCGCCGCGTCAAACCCGGGTCTCCACGGCACGGTGTGGACCACCGATCTCTGGCTCTACAGTCAGGTCACCGACGAGGACATCACGGTCACGGCGTCGTTCTTTCCGGAACGGCTCGGAGCACCGACGCCGATCCAGGCCGAGATCGTCCTGCCCCCCAACCGACCGGTCGAGATCGAGGACGCCGTCGCGACCCTCTTCGGGGAGAACCGACCGGGGTCGATCCGTCTCGAGTGCCCGTACCCCTTCCACGCGAAGTCACGGACCTCGAACAGCGGCGGCTCGGCTGGAGTTTACGGTCAGGGTATTCCCGCCTACTCCGCAGACGACACCGCGCCCGGGTACACACTCCTCGGCGCGGCCAACCGGCCCGGGCCCGACGGAACCAGGTCGAACATCGGCATCGCGAACACCTCGACCCTCACCCAGACGGTTTTCGTCTTCGCTCGAGACCCGGTCACCCTCGACTCCTATGGCTCTGCATTCGTGGAGATCGGACCGTTCGGCTGGTATCAGGGCGACCTCTTCGACATGCTCGGGGTCGCCAACCAGACGATCGAGCTCGCTGACGTGTCGGTGTTCCCTTCCGCGTTTTTCATGGTCTACCTCTCCCGAGTTGACAACCGATCGGGAGACGCAACGTTCGTGTACGGGTCTTCCGGCCCGCTGATCTCCATCGCCAACAACCCCGACCGACATTTCGAGATCAGGACCACCATCACCTACAACGATGGCACTACGATCGACTGGCTCAAGTGGAAGGGCCCTGAAGGCTATGTCTACACCACGGACCCCAGCTCCGGCTATCAGACCGACATCGTGACCAGAACGGCGCCGACCGAGTACTGCGTCGACGTGGTCGGACGGTCGGGCCCTCAGCTCGCCACAGTGACAATCTCGATCGACACGAGGGAGCCGGGGGGGGAGTGGGACGGCGGCTCGATCAGCTACTCGACCCTGGGAGCGATCGACGAGGAGTTCTGCAAAGAGATCTACTGACGATATCCCCTCCCGGCCCTGCTACCATTCCGGTTGATCGCACGCGTCCCGGGAGGTAGTCATGAAGAGGCTCGCCGGTCTCCTTATCCTGTGCTGGATCTCCGCCGCGCCGCTCGCGGCGCAAGAGGTCTACGTCGACTTTGACGGTTCGGGCCGCTTCTCCTGGTACAAGACCTGGGCCTGGGAGGAGACCGAGGAGAACTCGCTCAAGGGAACCAACGACCTCCTCCACTCGACGATCAAGAACGCCATCGAGCACCACCTCAGCCAGGGTCGCCTGGTGGAGGATGGGTGCCACGTTCACATTTGTTGATTTGTTTGCTTTTCGGTTCTGAGCGTGTCGCGGTCGGTCTCCTCGCATTGGTGCCACGTTCACATTTGTTGATTTGTGGGGCTGAGTAGGTAGTAAAAGGTGCCCGGCACGCTATTACGCTATTGTTCACCGTTCAACCGCCGAATCGACCGGGCAGCCGCCACAGGCCCCACTTGACCGCCAAAACGACCAGTGGATTCCACCTTAGAAAGGCAGCGGACCTGTCCGAAGATTGGGGTCCATCTCTGTTTGACAACGCGTGAATGCGAAGGGTGGCACCTATGTGGCACCTATGAAACCTGGTTGTGAGATTGTGATCAGTGGCACCCTTTCCTTTCTTCACTTCGGCTCGTAGAGCCCCATCTTCGCGAGCAGGGCGTCGAAACGCGGGTCACCGCGAATGGGGTCATAGTGCGGCATCGACGGCAGGTGCGTGGCGATCGGGTCGCGGGCGTCGATCGCCCGGTCGAACCACTCGAACACCCGGTCGTCGCCGAGGCCGAGGTAGGCCATGGCGAAGGCACTCGGGGGAACCGCTTCGGTGCGTGCCACCTCCTCCAGCTCCGCCAGCAGACGCCGCGGGGGTTCGCGTTGGCCGCTGAGCCCGGTGACCAGCGCCAGGCCGCCGATGATGAGCGGCTTGCGCACCCGCTCGTACACACCCCAGAACTGCTCCAGGCCGTCCTCGATCCGGTTATCGAGCAACAGGGCGGAGCCGTAGAACCAGTGCAGCCACCACAGCCCGGGTGCGAGCCCGACCGCGGTGCGGCAGGCCTCCACGGCTCGCGACGGCTGGCGGGCGACGACGAGCGCGAGCCCGAGTAGGCCGTGCGCCATCGGCGAGAGCGGATCGAGAGCAACCGACTGCTGCGCCTCCTCCAGGGCCTGAGCGATCTGCATCCGCGGCACGAGGTGGTACCAGGCGTGGCGGATCAGGGTCGCCGCCGACCCCGGGCCGAGCTCCAACGCCCGTCGAAACGCCACATCGGCGCCGGCCCAGTCGTAGTCGAGCAGCCCTCGGAACACGCCCAGCACGGCGTGAGCCTCGCCGAACCCCTCATCGAGCTCGAGCGACGTGAGGATCGCTTCTCGCGCCCTGGGTATGACCTCTTGCGGCTCGGCGATGCCGAACTGGGCGCCATAGAAGAGGAGGTCGGCAAGACCGAAGTGTGGCCGGGCGAACGACGGGTCGCGGGCGATCGCCGCCTCGTAGCAGGCTCGGGCCTCACCGAAGGTCTCCGGCGTGTACTGTTGACTGAGCGTCCGTCCCCGGACCCAGAGGTTGTAGGCGACGAGGTCCGGGGTAGCCGGTGTCGCTCCGGACCGGAGGCTGACCTTGAGCGCGAGGGCGATCGACCGGGCGATCTCGTCCTGGATTGCGAAGATGTCCGTGAGCTCTCGGTCGTAGCGCCCGCTCCACGCGTGGACACCGTCCTTCGTCGAGACGAGCTGCGTCGACACGCGCACCCGGTTCTGGTCGCGGCGCACGCTCCCCTCTAGCAGCCATCCGGCGCCGAGCTTGGCGCCGATCTCGCGGACGTCGCGGCCCCGGGAGTCGAAGGCGAACGACGAGGTGCGGGCGATGACCCGCAGTCCCGGCAGGCGCACCAGCTCGTTGATCACGTCGTCCGCGAGGCCGTCACCGAAGTGGCGGTCCTCCTCCCCACCCGCGAGGTTGAGGAACGGGAGCACGGCGATGGAGGCGCCCTCACCATGGCTGTCGCCCCCGCCCGCGCTCAGCCACCCGTCAAGCTCCGCCTTGACGGCGAACACGCGTGGTCGGTCGCCGCCCGGCAGGCGGTGGACCGGAAGGTGTCGCGCCTGCGCCCACCTCTGTACCGTCCGCACCTCGCGTCCGAGGTAGGCGGCGATCTCCTTCCACGAGTTCAATCGTGCACCCACCGATTCCGCCTCCGGCTCGACGGGTCAGGGCATTGAGGGACTGCGTGCCGAGTTTAGCAGCGCGACCGGGTGGCGGCAAGATGCGACATTTCGTCCCTGTCGTGTCCTGTCATCTTGCCGGCGTGCGGCCCGTCCCCCAGATTGGAGTCACAAAGGAGGTGCACCATGCATCGCAATGTCCTGTTTATGGTCCTCGGGCTCTTGCTCACCGGCTCGCTGTGGGCGGGCGGTCCCCATCAGGTGATCGTCGGCGGGGGCGAGATTGGCTTCCTCGAGACCACCGTCCAGCCGGAGATCCGGTGCGCGGGTGGTGAGCCGATCTGGGTGTTTCCCTACTGCTCGCCCGGGACGCATCGCGTCATCGCAAGGGACGAGGTGCAGATCTGGGCACCGGCGTCCCTCGCGGACCCTGTCGCCGGCTTGCTGGACGGCCCGATCACCTTCACCGTCAACTGCAACTTCAGCCCCGACCTGCGCGGCCCCTGCTGGGGCACGTTTACCTGGGAGGTGCCCGACACGTGCACGTGGGAGGGGCACTGGGTGTCCCCGATCATGGATCTGATGACCTACGAGTCGGAGATCAGGATGGAGGGGTTCGGGGACTGCGGCGCCCTGGGGAACCTGCACCTGAAGGTCGAAGGGTTCTCCAACCCCGGCGACTGGTACATCACCATCCAGGCGCGCATCTCCGGGTGAGACCCGTCTGAATCCGTCAGCCGGCGGCCGCCGCCCCCCGCGGGCGGCGGCTCGGCCAGCGCGCATGATGGGTGCCACGTTCACATTTGTTGATTTGTTTGCTTTTCGGTTCTGAGCGTGTCGCAAAAGGTGCCCGGCACGCTATTAAGGTTTACACATTTACATATTCGACCTGTGGGTCGATCGAGAATGTGCAAATGTGTAAACCTGGCACGCTTCCTTCCATGTCGACGACGAAGACGAACTGCTCGAAGACCGCCGCGCCTCCGAACGACACGTTGTTCATGATGCTCCAACCAGGGAACCCGTGTTGGGCCCAGGACGACGAGGTGGGATCGAAGGTGCTCAGCAGCGGGTTGCGGGTGCCGTTAAAGATGTGGACAACACCGGTTTCGTCAAAGGCGAGATCGCGGGCCCGCTCCAGGTTTCCCACGATCGGGACCGACTGCACTTGAGTCCCGTCGGGGGTGAACTCATAGAGGATTTCGTTGTGGGTGACGAGAATGTTGCCGGGCGTGAACTCGGCGGCCCACAAAACCTCGCTGCATGCGAGTGTGATCAGTGCCAGCGCCAACCATCTGCAATAGAGCATTTTCGCGGAGAATCTTACTCCACCCTCCGCTCGGAGAAAACCCGACATCGGCATCGGTGCCAGGAGAAACAAAGTTAACAAAGTGGTGGGGCGAGAGTTGGTGCCGGTCGAAGACCTTGCTTTGTTAACTTTGTTTCTCTTGGCACTTGTTCTCGCCGAAGCCCACGAGCAGCTCGAGCGGCGCTTCGCGCCCTTCGCGGCGGTCTGGGATGACTTCGAGGTCGGCGCAGCCGCGCGCGGCCATCAATGAAACTTCATGATGGGTGCCACGTTCACATTTGTTGATTTGTTAGCTTTTCGGTTCTGAGCGTGTTGCGGTCGGTTTCCTCGCACCGAGCTCCAATCCCCACCCTCACAAATGTGTAAATGCATGACAGGTGCCAGGCCCAACGTTTTAACGATCTTGCGCGTGGTGGACTGATCCGGGGTCCATTTAATTCGAGAAATCGTTAGACCGTTGGGCCTGGCACCCATCATCACCAATGTTTGATGAAGAAGATCGATCGAACCCCCCCACGACAACCTGTTCCGCTGTCGCAGGGGAGTCTCGTGACGGCGGAATGCCGTCTACTCGACGGTGAACTGCTGCAGGGTCACCGGCAGCACGCCCGTCAGCTCGAAGGGGAAGTCCAGGGGCACGTCAGGCGCGGTCGCCGGGTTTCCGGCGTCGATGACGGCCCCCCAGCCGGTGGCGGTGAACTGCATCGCATTCCACCCGGCGAGACCCCGGACGCCGACCACGGTCGCCGGCGGCGCGAAGTGGGCCGAGGTCCCGATCGACGTGTTCCAGTCGATCCAGTAGGTTCCGGGCACGAAGAAACCCGTGCCTGCACATCCGGCGGGAACGGTGAGCTCGTTCCGCCAAATGTGGCGAGTCGTTCCCGGGGTCGTCCCTGGCGGAGGGACCGAGGAGTTGAAGAGGCGATACATCGTCGCATCCGTCGAGCTCGCGAGCACGTTGGTCGTTTCGTCGCCGCACAGCAGGCCGGTGAGCGCGGGATTCGGGGGCTGGTTCCAGATCCGCAGCGTTCCCCCGGTGATCGGGCTGGTCCCGCCTGCAAAGCCCGTCTGGTAGGCGTAGACGATGACAGCGTCCACGGTCCACGCATTCGGGCCGGCGGGAACGACGAAGTCATCGGCACAACGAAACACCGTCGTCGTGACGCTGCAACTGACGCCTGAAAGCGTGTTGGACTCGGTAAAATTGCCGGCGTCGTTCTGACACTCGCTCCAGGTCGTGCCGGCCGGCGCGGCCACACCGCTGTTCGACGTTGGCCCGGTATCGAGCGGTGCGTTTATGTAAATTTGTGCGCTCGCGGAACCGGCGCAGAACGCCGTGATCGCGACGAGGACAGCAACGTTCACCCGCTTCGTTCTCATATGTCTTCCTCCCCCTAAAAAATGATCGACTGCTCGACTCTAGTCGATGCGGATCTACTTCGCAATGATTCCTATCAAGATTGATAGGTGCCATCGATCACAACCTCACAACCTCTGTCCGATGCGCCGGCGTTGTGATGATGTGATCGATCATTGATGGGTGCCACGTTCACATTTGTTGATGGGTGCCACGTTCACATTTGTTGATTTGTTAGCTTTTCGGTTCT
>JAHECW010000211.1 GCA_024641545.1 Acidobacteriota bacterium | reverse complement strand
ACCGCGCCGGTAACGAGGCCCTGTTGTGGTGCGGGCGTCCCGCCCGCAGGAGCCGATGATCTTCGGGCACTTCAACGCGAGCAACGCAGGCGAGACGCCCGCGCCACAATCTGCCGCAACGCCGTTGTAGGGCCGGCGCCCCCGCCGGCCTCGCACGCGTTCACGTGATCATCGGACACTTCAACGCGAGCAACGCAGGCGAGACGCCCGCGCCACAATCTGCCGCTACGCCATTGTAGGGCCGGCGATCACCGCGCCCTTCCACACCGTCCTGACGATCTGAGCTGCCGACAATGAGACAATGCGGTTCGTGGCTCGAATCCTGATCCTCGCTGCCCAGGTCATCGGGGGAGGCTCGTTGATTGCCTTCGGGGTCTTCCTCTACCGCGGTCCCCTGGAGTGCGTCGCTCTCGCCCGGACCGACGCGGAGGCGGTGGTCGTCGACACGCTTCTGAGCATCGCGTTCTTCGTTCAACACAGCGGAATGGTCAGGCGATCGGTCCGAGAGCGCCTGTCGGTGCTGGTGCCGCGGTACGCCCATGGCGCGGCCTACTCCATCGCGTCCGGACTCACCCTGTCTGGAGTGATCGTCCTTTGGCAGCCGACCGAGCTCGTCGTCTTCCAGATCGACGGTCCGTTCCGTCTGCTGTTCCGCGCCTGCTTCATCGCCGCGGGGCTGAGCTTCGTGTGGGCGGTCCGGGCGCTTGGATCATTCGATGGCTTCGGCGTACGTCCAATCAGAGCTCATCTCAGCGGCAAGCCGGTCCGCGAGCTTCCCCTGGCCATCCGCGGACCCTACCGCTGGGTTCGCCACCCGCTGTACACGATGGTGCTCGTCATGATCTGGTCGAGCCCGGATCTGACCGGCGATCGCCTCCTCTTCAACCTCACCTGGACCGTGTGGATCGTCGTCGGATCGATGCTCGAAGAGCGCGACCTCGTCGAGGACTTCGGCGACGCCTACCTCCGATACCGCAGGGTCGTCCCGATGCTCGTTCCGTGGCGATTCCCGCGCCTTTGAGGGCCGGGCCCATACACCAACTTGTCGCATTTCGACTCTGATCCCCGGCTTGATTCCACCGCTGAGCTGCGGCTGTTGCCGCGGGATCCCGCCATTCTGCGATCAACCCAGGGCGCCCCAAAGGACGAGCCCAAGAATTGTAGGGCCGGCGCCCCCGCCGGCCTCGCGAGCGTCCAAGCAGGTTCGATCCCCCGGCCTATATTCGTATCGCAATTGCGGAAGGCATAAATTAAGCATAAGATACGTTCGCAATGAACGACGAACGGCCAACAGGAGACGCGAACCTGGACCGCGAGGATATGACGAGTCGTTTCGTGTTGAACTTGACGATCGCCCCTCGCGAGCATTATATTGACCTCACAACTCCCCGGCATCGAGCCGGTTGGGCAGCCTACATGGCTGCCCGTTCTGTTTTCCGCCCATGAGCTACCGTTCGATTATCTACGTTGACGGGTTCAACCTCTACTACGGTGCTGTTCGGGGCGGACCGCACAAGTGGCTGGACCTCCAAAAGTACTTCCAGATGCTTCGGCCTCACGATCAGATTCAGAAAATCAAGTACTTCACCGCGCTGATTGACGGTTCCCACCGCCAGAACCAAGAGGCCTACCTACAAGCCCTCGAAACTCTCCCGAAGGTTGAAATCATTCTGGGGAAGTACAAATACAAATCAGTGAAGTGCACCGTTTCTGCCTGCACATTCGCGGACTCCAGGGAGTTTCAGGTACCGGAAGAGAAACGATCCGATGTCAACATTGCCATTCAGATGGTCAACGACGCCTACGCTGGTCGTGGGGATCGGATGGTTGTAGTCTCAGGTGACTCGGATTTGGTTCCCGCGATCCACATGGTCAAACAGGAATTCCCGTCGATCCAGATCACTGTCTACGTGCCTTCCCGTAACCCGAAACGCGGCGCTGCGGTGGAAATTCGAAGCGCGGCGGACAAACACAAGACCTTGCCGCTGAACTTCCTCGCACGTTGCCAGTTGCCGGATCCAGTTCGGGGCGAACCCAGAGGAGTCATTCAAAAGCCCAAGTCGTGGTGAACCTCCGCTTCCTGGATTGCTCGCCGTTTGTTGGCGATCCTCCCCCCAACTACAATCAACCCGGGAGCCCAGTTGCCACCAACCCGTCCTCCGGTCCCAAATGCCGATCCCGAAATTGTAGGGCCGGCGCCCCCGCCGGCCTCGCGAGCGTCCAAGCAGTTTCGCCCCCCAGGCCCCAAAGATGATGCCGAAATTGTGGGGCCGGCGCCCCCGCCGGCCTCGCGAGCATCCAAGCAGGTTCGATCCCCCAGTCCCAAATGCCGATCCCGAAATTGTAGGGCCGGCGCCCCCGCCGGCCTCGCATGCGCTGAAGCCCCAGCCCCGCCCCCTAGGTATCAATGGTTCAAGTGTCAGACCCAAAAGGTCCTGCATTCACATCGCTTGCGTCCTTCCGGGGGAGAGGAGCGAAGAACCTTCTGAGGTTCAAAAGCCTGGCACCGCTTCGTGGCATCAACCCTGATCGACGTCACCCGAAATCGGGAGTCGGCGTCTTTGTCGGCGTCGATGTTGGCGTTATCGTAGGCGTGTACAGCCCCTGGATCGTCCGCGTGAACTCGCACGTCGGTCCCCCGTCGGCGTACTCGAAGCGGAACCTGATCTCGATGAGCCCCGGATAGAAACCACCGTAAAACGGGTGCCAGTCCGCCAGGAAGGGCGCAGACTCGCCGGGTTCGAACGGGATGTCGATGGACCGGCCGGTCGGTGGCTGGTAATAGCCAATGGGTAAGACCGAACCTCCGGGCGTGGCGAAATAGGCCGCTCTCAGGAAATTGCCAAAACAGTAAATCCACGCCCAATCAAGACCGGTCCGCTTGTGCATCAGCTGTGCTTTGGGATGGGTGTTTGTCACCGGTTCAATCTTGATCCCGTAGTCGCCGTCCCAGGCGATGTCGCCGACAATGATGTCATCACAGGTCGGCGGATGTGGCGTGGGTGTCATTTCTGGATTGACCGTCAAAGACCACCTCTCGGTGGACCCGGTTTCAAAGTCATCGGCGAAGATCAACTCGAGGTCGAGCACGGCGAAGTTGTCCAACGCAAAGTGACCGACCACCGCTTCCGCCCCTTCGAACTCTATTCTCGCGATCCAACGGCCCAGAGGCGCAACAACTAGCGCGCGTTGCATGCCGTGTGCGTTCTCCGGCTGCTCCCGGGACTGCGAGGACTGATCGAACGTGCTGTCAGAAGCGTCGAGTCTCAGCCGTGCGATCACGATACCGGAGGGGTCGAGGAACAGCGCCGTCGGACCATCCAGAGCCGGGTCCATCCAATAGTCGAACGCGATCGCGTTGACCGGGGTGTCGAGCGAAACGCCTCCCTCTTCAGGATTCGTGGGAGGAAACCACAGCTTCGCAACCGTGTTCGTAACTGGTCGGGCCGCCCCGGTTCCTCGGCTCTCGACTCCCTCCTCTACCATCCCGTACCAGGCTTCGCCGAACATCGCCTGCCGCTGTCTCCCGACCGCACGAGCATCCCCGACATCTTCGAACGTGAAGATGGTCCATACGCCCGCGGCAGTCAATGACCGGGTGGATTCGTTGCCGCCTTCAGGTGAGTCGGGAAAACCGATCGCCTGGAAGACCAGCGCCGTTCCCACCAGGAATCCGATCGTCAGGAGCATTGTCCGCGCACTGTGGTTGGGCATTGCTGGAGTCCTTCGTTCCCTCGGGTGGCGTTTCAGATCTCATTTGCGTCGTATTGTTATTGAACTCATCTCAATCATAGATCTGAATCGCGAGAGGAAAATGTTCCAAATGACACAATATTGTGAAAGCTGTGCCCTGAAAGGGCGCCACGTTCACCATCAGACCATTGTGGGGCCGGCGTCCCGCCGGCCTCGCACGCGTTCACGTGATCATCGGACACTTCAACGCGAGCAACGCAGGCGAGGCGCCCGCGCCACAATATGCCGCAACGTCATTGTGGGGCCGGCGCCCCCGCCGGCCTCGCGAGCCTCCTAGCAGGTTCGCCCCCCAGGCATCTACGAAGAGCTCGTCACCCGCCGCCTCGATGCGGCGCTCGATGAGAATCGAGGCCAGGTCCGGCGAGACGAAGCCGGGCAGCTCGACGCAGCCGAATCCGCTGTTGTCCTCGTCCGCCACTTCGACGTCCGCTCGCTCCGCCATCGTGGTGGAAATGCTCGGCCACCCAACCCCATGTCATCCTGAGCGAACGAGTCCGCGAGTGAGTCGAAGGATCCCCACAATCCCGGGAGCGCGATACTCGATCGCCCCCGGATCAGCCGGCGGCCGGCATCTGATTCCCGAGTTCCACCGGTTCCGGGATCGGCTCGATGTACCGCTCGGCAATGACATGCGCGGCAACCCATGGATCGGAGCTCTCGCGGCAGATCCGGTCCATGTCATCCACCCGCTCTGTCGAGCCGTAGTGAACCGCGATCAAGTACGCATGGTCGGGCGCGGGTTGGCCGGCCCAGTCGTGAATCGAAGACAACCAGACAAAGCGCCTCATTCCTCCAGGAGACCATGTGCACAGCTCCCGGTACTGGTCCACACAGCGACGGGTGAGTGATTCACCGTCGAGCCCGCGCAGTGTTCGATTGCGACCAACGATGTGGGCGCTGAGCACCTCGGCCGCGATTTCCTCGACGAGCAGCCGTGTGTCCCACACGGGCGATTCCGCATAGGGGTTGAGATCGGCCTGGTCGAATATCGCGTGCACTGTCTCGTGGGCAGCGGTCAGCTCGATCTCCTCAGCCGAGATGAGAACACCGGCCGCAAACTCGATGGAATCGGCGGATCGGATGTATTGGGCCAGCGCAAAGTGCGAGAGTGGCCGAACCCGAACGTCTGCAACCCGCACCCCGTGGCCGATCACATTGAGCGCCCTTCTGACCGCTACCTTGGCCATCGACTCGATCTTCAGGTCCTGCTCGCTCGGGCGGTACTCCAACGCCTTCGGCGGCCCGGTCCAGACCCCGAGTACCAGACCGAGGCACACGAACAGATAGATCCACAGCGCGATTGCGCGTTGCCGGCGAAAAAGGGCTACCAGCCGGCTCTCGTCAAGCCGCCGCCGGAGCCGGCGCAGCCTCTCCCCGAGCTTGCCGTACTTGACGTTGGCGGACACCAGCTCCGGCGTTCTTCTCCGCCGGACCACCCGTCGTCTGGTTTGCCGCTCGAGGCTCACCCGTGCGACCCCGTTCCCGCCCTCCGAGACCGACGTCGATTCGATGGAATCGATCGGTCACATTATAGACAGATTCGAATCAACCGGCGCCCTGTTCACCCGCACCTCGTTCGGAAGCTCGCCTGACAAAGACCCAACAACTCCCTTGCTGATCACCGGCCGATCCGGACCCGGCCGGCATGCACCTGCCATGCCCCTCTCAGGGCTTGTGAAGACCCAGGCGACAGCTGGCTTCTCTCGTGGGGGTTTTCCAACGCCATCTGTCCGCGACCCCAGCGTTCTGTTGCTGCCATAATGGTGTCGTGGGCGACACCCGTGTCACAACAACCGATGCCGAGCTCCTCGACCGCTTCGCCGATCTCAACATCTGGCGGCGGGGTGACGAACGCGCCCCGCACAAGCCGCTGCTCCTGCTCCACGCGCTCGCGGCGCTCCAACGTGGCGAAGCTCGTCTGATTCCATTTGCCCGGATCGAAGAAGAGGTCGGCAAGCTCCTTTCAGAATTCGGGCCCCCTCGCGCGACTCGCCCCGAATACCCGTTTTGGCACCTGCAGTCGGACGGCCTCTGGGAGATCCCCGAACGGGCTACCCTCCAAGCAGACCTGGATGAAGCGCCCCACCGCCACAACCCGCGCCTCACGGTCATCCGAGCGGCAGATGCCCACGGTGGCCTGCCGCAGGATCTCTACCAAGAGCTCCGCGCGCGTCCCGATCTCGTCAACCGCATCGCCGCCCGTCTCCTCGAGGACCACTGGGAACCGTCATTCCACGACGACATCCTCGACGCAATCGGCATGCCGTACGTTCAGGTCACCCGGCGCCGGCCCCGCGACCCGGCCTTCCGCGACACCATCCTCCGCATCTACCAGCACCGTTGCGCGGTGTGCGGCTACGACGCCCTACTCGGCACAACCGATCTCGGCATCGAGGCCGCCCACATCCACTGGCACAGCCACGGCGGCCCCGACACCGAAGAAAACGGCCTCGCCCTGTGCGCCAACCACCACAAGGCATTTGACCGCGGTGCCCTGAGCCTCGACAACGACCACCACCTCCTCATCTCCCAGCACCTCCGCGACACCGAGGGCGCCCGCGACTGGCTCATCCGATTTGCCGGCGAGCCGATCCGCGATCCGCAGCCCGGCTGCCCGCGACCTGCGGCTCACCACCTCGACTGGCACCGGTCCGAAGTCTTCCGGCAGCCCGCGCGACAGCGGTGACTGCAGAACTCGACCGTACCGCCGCTCGTGTCGATGCCGTCGACACGTTTCGAAAACATGTCGATGAAATGCAATAATGTGAACATGACACCCCCCAAGTGGTCACCTGCTCGCCCGTTCAATGACCTGCCGACGCTCCCGCCGGCAGTAGATCTCGAGTCGAAGGCGGTTCTCAAGCGGTGTGTCACGTCTCGTGCCGCTCTGGCCGAGCTGAAGCAGGCCGCCGAGCTCATCCCGAATCAGGCGATGCTCATCAACACACTGCCTCTCCTCGAGGCGCGGGCGAGCTCCGAGATCGAAAACATCGTCACCACGGCCGACCGCCTCTTCCGCCATCTGGATGCCGACGGCGACGCGGATCCGGCGACCCAAGAGGCACTGCGCTATCGGCAGGCCCTTCTGGAGGGCTTTCGACAGATCAACGATCGCCCGTTGAACACGCGGACCGCCGAGACCGTGTGTTCACGAATCCGCGGAGTGGAGATGACCGTTCGGCGGGTACCGGGTACGGCGTTGGTGAATGACAGGACCGGCGAGGTCATCTACACGCCGCCCGAGGGTGAGCGAGAGATCAGGAATCTCCTCGCGAACTGGGAGCGGTTTCTGAACACCGAGACCTCGATCGACCCCCTCGTTCGGATGGCAGCCGCCCACTACCAGTTCGAGGCGATCCACCCATTCACCGACGGCAACGGCCGAACCGGGCGCGTGCTCAACAGCCTGTTTCTGATCCAGGAGGATCTGCTCACACTCCCGATCCTCTATCTGAGCCGGTACATCATCGCCCACAAGTCCGACTACTACCGGCTCCTCCTGGACGTGACCCGAACCGACGAATGGGAGCGGTGGCTGCTGTTCATGCTGGAGGGCGTGGAGACCACGTCGTCGTGGACGACTGCGAAGATCAACGCTATCCGCCGACTCGAGCACCACACCGCTGAGGTCGTCCGACGGGGAGCGCCGAAGATCTACTCGCGCGAGCTGGTGGACGTGATCTTCCAGCAGCCCTACTGCCGGATCTCGAATCTCGAGGCCGCGGGCATCGCCAAGCGCCAGACCGCATCCAAGTACCTGAAGGCACTCGCCGAGCTGGGCATCGTCGAAGAGCACCAGTCCGGCCGCGAGAAGCTCTTCATCCACCCCAAGCTCATGCGCCTCCTCACCGAGGACGCCAACGAGTTCGAGCCGTACCGATGAGAATCTCCTCGTCTTGACCCCCGTACGCCCCCCAGGCCTCTACGAAGAGCTGGTGACCCGCCGCCTCGCTGACGACCGGGGGCGATCCGGCAATTTTAGGGCCAGCGCCCTCGCCGGCCTCAAAGACCTCGAAGCCCACCCGTCTGCGACGGAATTCATCATTCATCATTCATAATTGGCTTGTGCGCCCCCCAGGCCTCTACGAAGAGCTGATCACCCGCCGCCTCGAGGCGGCGCTCAACGAGATCCGCGGCGAGGGCTGGCGAGACGAAGTCGAGCAGCTCGACCCAGCCGAAGCCCCGGGCGTCCTCGCCCGCTTCGTCCACGACCTCGTCGAACCGCTCCTCGGCAGCCTGACGGGCGACGACCGCACCACCCGCCAGCTCGAGATCGTCAACAACCTGGTCGACCACCTCCAATCCGCGGTCAAGGACTCGCCCATCCTCAACGACGACGCCCTCGCGCCACCGGCCCGCCAGCTCCTTGCCCTGATCGACCCGGCGCGGCACGGGGTAGGG
>JAHECW010000309.1 GCA_024641545.1 Acidobacteriota bacterium | reverse complement strand
CGGTCGCTGCCCCGGTCGCTGCCCCGGTCGCTGCCCCGGTCGCTGCCCCGGTCGCTGCCCCGGTCGCTGCCCCGGTCGCTGCCCCGGTCGCTGCCCCGGTCGCTGCCCCGGTCGCTGCCCCTGTCTCGGACGCGGACGCGGTCCAGAGGGGAGACGGCGCGGCTGTCGCTCGAGTTTCTCGATCTCGTGAGCTGATACGGGTACACTTCCGGGATGAGACCAAGATGCCGGGGATTGCTGTGCTGTGCTCTCGTCGCGCTCGCCTCGATCGCGGGTGCGGCCGAGGAGAAGAGGGAGAGGTCCTTCCTTTGGCGAGTGAGCTCGGGCGATCGAACGGTCTGCCTCCTGGGTTCGATCCACTTCATGAAGGCCGACGCCTATCCGTTGAGTCGGGCCATCGAAGACGCGTTCGACGGCTCCGGGATGGTGGTCTTCGAGACCGACATCGACCAGATGGGCAAGGCGGCGGTTTCGATGGTCGCGGCGGGCACTCTCGACGGCGACGCGACCCTGAAGGACGTGCTGCCGAAGGACCTCTACGACGAAGTCTCCCGGCGCCTCGACGACCTCGGGATGGGTGTCGATTCGTTCGCGACGACACGACCGTGGATGGCCGCGATGGGACTGACGTCCTTCGAGCTCATGCGCGCCGGATACCTCGGCTCGGAGGGCATCGACTCCTATTTCAGCTCCCGGGCGAAGGCCTCCGGCAAATCGCAGATGGGGCTGGAGTCCATCGAGTACCAGGTCTCGCTCTTCGCCGGGATGTCGGCGGAGGAGAGCGTCGACTTTCTTCGCTACACCCTGGCCGACCTCGACACGATGATCCCGCTGGTCGATGAGATCGTGGCCGCCTGGAAGATCGGTGACGCGGCGCGGATCGAGGATCTCCTGGTCGACGGTTTCCGTGACCACGAGGCGCTCTTCGATCGGCTCGTGACTCAACGCAACCTGCGCTGGCTGCCCCGGATCGAGGAGTTGTTCAGGGGCGACGCCGACGCCATGGTGGTGGTCGGTTCGCTCCACATGGTCGGCGAGCAGGGCCTCATCGAGCTGCTCAAAGCCAGGGGCTACGAGGTCGAGCAGCTGTAGATCGAGAGGAGTGAAGACGTCAGAAGGGCAGAAGGTGAGGAGGTTTGGAGTCAGGTGATTGCGGTTCCACCGTCTTCATACGTCTCACGTCTCAATTTCCAACCGTCTCACTTTCTCAGCTCCCGTCCGCATATACTGTTTTCATGACCGAAGCCGTCGCACATCGCAACCACCGCGGGCTGCTTGCCCGGGGATTGCACGAGATCCGCCGCGGGTGGCGAAGGTTGGACCGACGGTTCACCGGCAGCGGGATCGCCAACGTGTACCACGACTCCTACGAGCACGGCCTCGGCGTCGTGCCCCTCGACCCGGAACGGGCGACCAAAATTCTCGCCTTTCTCACCGAGGAGGGGCTCATCGAGCCGGATGACCTCTGGATCGCCCGGGCGCCGGCGCTTCGGACCATGCTCCGGGTCCACGACCCGGACTACATCGAGTCGCTTCAGCGGCACGAGGTCATCGAGCGGATCTTCGGCGCTCCGGTGACCGACGAGGAAATCGAGCGTGTGGTGGAGATGCAGCGGTTCGCGGTCGGGGGCACCATCCAGGCAACCCGCCTCGCGCTCCAGAACCGGGGTGTCGCGGTCAATCTCGGCGGCGGGCAGCACCACGCCACCAGGAACGCCGGGCTCGGTTTCTGTCTCTTCAACGACATCGCCGTCGCGGTGACGCGGTTGCGCGCCAAGGGCTTTCGGGATCCGGTTCTGGTGGTCGACCTCGATGTCCACGACGGCAACGGAACACGGGAGATCTTTGCCCAGGATCCGTCGGTCCACACCTACTCCATCCACGGTGAGAACTGGGGCGACACCGCTGCGCTGGCGTCGACCTCGATCGCGCTCGGCGCCGACGTCGGTGACGAGGTCTACCTCGGGACTCTGCTGAAGACTCTCCCCGAGGTCTTTGCCGCGACCAAACCCGGACTCGTGATCTATCTCGCCGGCGCCGACCCGGCAGCCGATGATGTTCTGGGGAACTGGAAGATCTCGTCCCGGGGGATGATGGTCCGCGATCAGTTCGTCATCGAGATCTCCCGGAGAAAGAACCGCCGGATGCCCATCGCCATCGTCCTCGGCGGCGGCTACGGGCCGCGGTCGTGGAAGTACACGGCGCGATTCCTCAGCTGGCTCATCCGGGGGCGTGTCATCGAACCGCC
>JAHECW010000210.1 GCA_024641545.1 Acidobacteriota bacterium | reverse complement strand
CCTGGGGCGGGATGCTCAACGGGTTGCTGACCCTGCGCGGCGCGTGGCACAAGGTCGCCTCGGACACGGTGCTCAAGTTCTTCGTCGTCGCCATCACCTTCTACGGCATGTCCACCTTCGAGGGCCCGCTGCTTTCGGTCAAAGCGGTCAACATGCTGTCCCACTACACCGACTGGACCATCGCCCATGTCCACGCCGGCGCCCTCGGTTGGGTCGGATTTCTCGTCTTCGGGATGATCTACTGGCTGCTGCCGCGGCTCTACCAGACCGAGCTCTGGTCGACCAAGCTCGCCGAGACCCACTTCTGGCTCGGCACCATCGGCATCCTGCTCTACATCGTCGCCATCTACGCCGCCGGTCTGACCCAGGGGCTGATGTGGCTCGCCTTCGACGAGGAGGGCTACCTCAAGTACGCTGATTTCGTCGAGACGACCCTGCGGCTCATCCCGATGTACTGGGTGCGGGTCATCGGCGGCGCCGCCTATCTCGCCGGCGCGGTCCTGCTCGGCGTCAACATGCTCATGACGTGGCGCAGCCGCCCGCATCCGCTCCAGGTGCCGGTCCATGAGGCGCCGGCCCTGGCGAAGACCTACATCGATCATCCCGAACCGGCGTCGCCGCTCGTCACCTCGGGGACCCACGTCGCCAACATCGCCTACACTCTCGAACGGTTCTTCCGCACCACCTGGCACCGCAAGTGGGAGCGGTTGCCGGTCAAGCTCACCCTGATGGTCGCGCTGGCGGTCATCGCCGCCTCGCTCTTCGAGATCATTCCGACCTTCCTGATCAGGTCCAACGTGCCCACCATCGCCTCGGTCACGCCCTACACCCCGCTCGAGCTCGTCGGACGCGACATCTACCTCTCCGAGGGCTGTTACAACTGCCACTCGCAGATGGTTCGGCCGCTGCGCGCCGAGACTGAACGCTACGGCGAGTATTCCAAAGCCGGCGAGTTCGTCTACGACCACCCGTTCCAGTGGGGCTCGCGCCGCATCGGGCCCGATCTCCACCGGGTGGGCAACAAGTACCCCAATCTGTGGCACGTCCGCCACATGGACGATCCACGGGTCATCACGCCGGGATCCATCATGCCGGCCTATCCGTGGATGCTGACCGAGACCCTCGACTTCGGCAGTGTGCCGGTCTCCATGCGGGCGCACCAGATTCTCGGCGTGCCCTACACCGACGACGAGATTACGGGCGGGATTGCGGCCGCGACCGAGCAGGCCGCGGCCATCGCGGCCGATGTCGTCACCCAGGGTGGCCCGGAGGGTCTCGAGGACAAACGGATCGTCGCCCTCGTCGCCTACCTGCAGCGACTCGGCACCGACATCACCAAACCGGAACCGGCAGCGGCGACGGAGAAGACCGGCACGATCCCCGACGAGGCCGCTGCCGCGCCCGACGCGGCGTCCGGGGAGGACGCGTCATGAAGCTCTCCGACATCATGAGCGCCGCAGGCCTCACGTCATGGGCCGAGATCGGCCTTATCATCAGCTTCATCACTTTTGCCGCAATTGTGGCCTACGTCTTCATCGTCCGCAGCAGAGCCTCGTACGAAGACGCCCGCAACCTCCCTTTCGAGGATGACGACGCGACGCTCCCGGCCGCCGACGGAAGGAGGAACTCGTGAGCACCAACCAACCCGAGACCACCACCCAGGCTCCCAGCGACGACCACCTCCTCGAGCACTCCTACGACGGTATCCAGGAATACGACAACCCGCTGCCGCGCTGGTGGCTGGCGATCTTCTGGGCGACGATCATCTTCACACCGCTCTACATTCTCTTCTTCCACTTCGGCCCGGGCCTGCTCGAGATCGATCGTTATGATCGGGCCATGATGCTCGCCACCGAGAAACAGATGGCCGCCATCCTCGCCATGGGCGAAATCAGCGAGAACACCCTTGTCGGCCTGATGGACGATCCGAGCATGATGAACGGCGGTAAGAAGGTCTTTATCAGCAGGTGCGCCACCTGCCACGGGATGTTCGGCGAGGGCGGAATCGGCCCCAATCTGACCGACGGCTACTGGCTTCACGGCGGCCAGCTCATGGACGTCTACCGGACCGTCCGCGAAGGCGTCCCGGCCAAGGGGATGCTGGCCTGGGAGCGGCAGCTGCGCCCGGCCGAGCTGCTCGCGGTCACCGCCCACGTCGGCAGTCTGCTCGGCACCGACCCGCCGAACGCCAAGCCGCCCCAGGGCGACGCGGTCGAGCGGCTCGCACCCGAACCCGTCGCCGACGCTGAAGCGGCAACCACCGAGGACGCGACCGCTGTAGAGAATTCCACCGAAGCCGACGCCTGACGGGAGGAGACGGGGTGGACATCAACTCCAACGCTCCCGAGGCCCAGGAGCAGATCCTGTCGACCATGAACCGTGACGGCAGCCGCCGCCGGATTCGGCCCAAGCTGTCCAAGGGCCGGTTCTACCGCGGCCGCTTCCTGGCCGCCTGGGGTCTGATTCTCACCTTCACCCTCATCCCGATCCTCAAGCTCAACGGCAGGCCGTTGATGCTCTTCGACATCGCCCGGCGGGAGTTCACCCTCTTCGGATCGACCTTCCTACCCACCGACACCTTCCTGCTGATGCTGCTGCTGTTCAGCATCTTCGTCGGGATCTTTCTGGTGACCGCCATCTGGGGCCGGGTGTGGTGCGGCTGGGGATGTCCGCAAACCGTCTACATGGAGTTCGTCTACCGGCCACTCGAAGTCTTCATCGAAGGCGGCCGAAATCAGCAGATCAAGACCGACGCGACCGGCATTTCCGGCCGGCGGTTGATCAAGCACCTCGTCTTCTTCGTCGTCTCGGCATTTCTCGCCAACACCTTCCTCGCCTATTTCGTCGGCTGGGATCGTCTGCTCGGGTGGATGACCAGCCCGCCCACCCAGCACCTGGCGGCATTTCTCGTGATGCTCGGTACGACCCTGCTCATGTTCGGCGACTTCGGCTGGTTCCGCGAGCAGACCTGCATCCTCGCCTGTCCCTACGGCCGCTTCCAGTCGGTGCTTCTCGACCGTCAGTCGCTCATCGTCGGCTACGACGAAGCCCGCGGTGAGCCGCGTCAGCCGTGGCGCAAGAAGGAGGCACGCACCGCCGGCGACTGCATCGACTGCGGGCGCTGCGTGACGACCTGTCCGACGGGCATCGACATCCGCGACGGCGGCCTGCAGATGGAGTGCATCGCCTGCACCCAGTGCATCGATGCCTGTGACGACGTGATGGAAAAGATCGGCAAGCCGCGCGGGCTCGTCCGCTACACCTCGCAGGCCGAGCTCGAAACCGGAAAACGAAAGTTCATCCGACCGCGGCTGGTGGTGTATTCGGCGATGTTGGCGATCATGTTCAGCGCCCTCGGTTTCTCGCTCGTCGGAAAATCGAGCGCCGATGTGACGATCCTGCGCGGCCTCGGCGCGCCGTTCTCGGTGCTGCCCTCGGGTGAGGTGTCGAACCAGATCCGGATCAAGATCGCCAACCGGTCGGACGAAGAACGAAGCTACGCCTTCGTGCTCGTCGACGGCGACGGCCTCACCCTGGTGGCGCCCGAGAACCCGCTCATCGTGGCCGCCGGCGACTCCCAGATGACCGCCGCCTTCATCACCACCCAACCGTCGACCTTCACCGCGGGCGAGCTCGAGATCAGTCTGAGAATTTTCGACGGGGTCGACTTCGACGAACTGCGGCCGTATCGGCTGTTGGGACCGGAAATGCGATGAAGGTACGTGGAAGGTGCCAGGTCAGACTATTCAGACGATTTGCTGGAGTACCAGGTCTCGCCGGTGTTTGCAAAGGCAAATCGTCTGAATCGTCTGACCTGGCAGCTCTGGAGGACCGATGAAACCTGGAACGATGTGGCCGTTCGTCATCGCCGGCGCCCTCGCACTCCACGTGGTCGGCTCGTTGGTGATGGTCTACTTCGCGACCTCGAACGAGTCCTACGCCGTCGAGCCGGACTACTATCAAAAGGCGCTCGCCTGGGACGAAAAGCGCGCCCAGGACCGTCACAACGCCGAACTCGGGTGGCGCCTCGATTTCACGGTCGAACCGGTGCCGACGGGCCAGGACCCGATCATGCGCGCCGAACTCACCACCATCGAAGGCGAACCTGTCAGCAACGCTTCGATCTCAGTCGAGGCCTTCGCCAACGCCCGACGCGACGATGTTCTCACGGCAGTTCTGGCCGAGACCGAATCGGGGTACGGGACCAACATGCCCATGCGCCGAAACGGTCTGTGGGAGTTTCGTTTCACCGTCACTCGCGGCGACGACATCTTTACCTACCGAGACATGCGTCATGTGTGGACCGAAATCCCAGATAATTCCTAATTCTAAATTCTTAATTTTGAATTACCATCGCAAGGCCTGCCGGTACCCTGTGCGATGAAATTAAGAATTGAGAATTAAAAATTGATTGCGCTTCTCACCACCGTCTTGGTCGCGTCGCTCCTGGGCAGCCTGCACTGCGTCGGGATGTGCGGTGGTTTTGTCGCGTTCTACTCCGGGGCGGACGGTTCGGCCGGCGCCCGGCGACTTCTCAGCCACGCCGCCTACTCGGGCGGCCGGCTGGCCGCCTATTCCATCCTCGGTCTCGCCGCCGGCGCCATCGGCGCCGCCCTCGACCTGGCGGGTTCGCTGGCGGGAGTGCAGCGGATCGCAGCCGTGGCGGCGGGCGCCGTCATGATCGCGTGGGGCGTCTTCGCCCTGCTCCAGATCGCCGGAGTCAAGATCTTCAGGCACGGCTCGAACTCGAAGGCCGCGGGCTTTCTTCGCCGCGGCGTCACCCTGGTGGGAAACCGCCCCCCGGTTGTTCGAGCGGCGACCGTCGGTTTGTTGTCCGGCATCCTGCCCTGCGGCTGGTTGTGGGCCTTCGTCGTCACCGCCGCCGGCACCGGGTCGGCGCTCGGCGGAGTCGCCGTCATGGCGGCGTTCTGGGCCGGCACGGTGCCGGTGCTGCTCGCCCTCGGGCTCGGCGCCCAGATTCTCAGCATCCCTCTGCGCCGCCACATCCCGGCGCTGACCGCGGTGATCATCGTCGCCCTCGGGCTCTACGCCGTCATCGGCCGGCCCACGTCCGCGATCGCGGCGATCGTAAAGCACCAGAACGCGACCGCGGGCGACGTGCCGTCGGCCGATGATCCGCCCCCCTGCTGCGACGAAGAGTAAAGCCGTTCCGTTTCCGGAGCCATCAAACCGCGAGCTACGGCGTCGTCGCCGACCACGCTGCCGTGTTGCCGGTCTCGAATCCATCCACAAAGAGAACGTCGAGGTAGAGCCGTACCGAGTACAGACGGATATTCGCCGACTGGAGACACGTCGTCAGGTAGGTCGAATAGCTCGGATACGAGACGACCGGGAGGTCGATCGAAAGGTCACTGATGATCTGCAGTCCGGCAAACGGACCGAATAGATCCGGATCGACCCCGATTGAACGCACGTGGTGACGAAATAGGAGTATTCGGGGTAAAGAGCGCGAAGACAAAAACCGTCGCACACGAAGACATTCCGGTCGGTTTGATTTCTACTTGGTGTCTTGGCGTCTTCGTGGTTGCGACGATTCGCCGCGCGGCATCATGGCTGAGGGCGTCGTGCTGCACGCATGAGATGATGCCGCCGTGGTTTCATGTGATCACTGCGGTCTGCCGGTGCCGGCGGGTCTGGTCGACGGCGACGCCGAGCGCCGGTTCTGCTGTTCGGGGTGTCGAGTCGCGTACGACGTCATCCACGGCGCCGGACTCGAGGGCTACTACGACCTCAAGGAGCGCATCGACGCACCCGAGGTGGCTGCTCAGGGGAGGGGGGCGGCCTACGGCGAGTTCGACGACCCTGCTTTCGCCGATCTCTACTGCCGGCGGCGACGCGACGGGCTGGCCACCGTCGAGCTTTACCTCGAGGGGGTCCACTGCGCCGCCTGCGTCTGGCTGGTGGAAAAGGTGCCGCTGGTGATCCCCGGCGTCGCCGAGTGCCGTCTCGATGTCGGCCGGTCGCTGGCCACCGTCGTCTGGGACCCCGACCATACACCCCTGTCAGCCGTCGCCCGCTTCCTCGACTCCATCGGCTACCCGCCCCACCCTTTCCACGGCGTCGAGGCGCGCGACATGGAACGACGCGAAGACCGGTCGTTGCTCATCCGCATCGCCGTCGCCGGCGCCATCGCCGGAAATGTCATGCTGCTCGCCTTTGCGCTCTACGGCGGGTACCTCCACGGCATCGCACCGACCTTGAGATCGCTCTTCCGATGGGTCAGCCTCGGCTTGACCCTGCCCTCGGTGCTGTGGTGCGCCCGGGTTTTCTACCGCGGCGCATGGGGGGCGCTCAAAACCCGCACCCTGCACATGGACGTCCCGATCTCCATCGGCATCCTCGCCGCCTTCGGCTGGGGCATCGCCAACACCGTCCGGGACTCCGGCGAGGTCTACTTCGACTCCGTGACGATCCTGATCTTCTTTCTCCTGGTCGGGCGTTGGCTGCAGCGACGGCAGCAGCGCCGCGCCGCCCGCGCCACCGAACTCCTGTTCTCGCTGGCCCCCTCAACCGCCCGCGTCGTCGAGGAAAACCGGATTCGAGAGGTGCCGGCGGCCGCGCTCCGACCGGGCATGGTGGTGGAGCTCAGGGCCGGCGATTCGGCCCCCGCCGACGGCGTGGTTCTGGTCGGCGGGTCGACCATGGATCTGTCGCTGCTCACCGGCGAGTCGCGCCCCGTCGCGGTCGCCGCCGGCGACCCCGTCCACGCCGGAACCACGAGCCTGTCCGGCCGGCTCGAGGTCGAGGTCCGATCGGCCGGCGCCGACACCAGGCTGGGACGGATCCTGCGCCTCGTCGAGGAGGGCGCACAGCGACGCGCACCGGTGGTGCTCCTCGCCGATCGGATCTCGGGCTGGTTCGTGCTGACGGTGCTCAGCCTCGCCCTCGTCACAGTCGCCGTCTGGCTCCGCATCGACCCGGAACAGGCGGTGGAGAACGCGGTCGCCCTGCTCATCGTCAGCTGCCCGTGCGCCCTCGGCCTCGCCACTCCTCTGGCGGTCAGCGCAGCGGTGGGCCGAGCCGCCCGGGCCGGCATCCTGATCAAGGGGGGCGACGCTCTCGAGAGCCTCGCTCGACCGGGGCGGATGATCCTCGACAAGACCGGGACCCTCACCGAGGGCCGGTTGGCGGTGGTCCGTTGGCACGGCAGCGTGGCCACGCGCCGGTTGGTCGCCGCCGCCGAAACCCACTCGACGCACCCGGTCGCCGTCGCCTTCGCCGCTGGGGTCGACACCGCAGGCGTGCCCGCCCCGACCGATGTCGAGCAACACCCGGGTCGAGGTCTCACCGCCCGGGTCGGCGGGCACGATCTCATGGTCGGCTCGCCGAGCTTTGCCGAGGAGCGGGTCGGAGATTTCTCCGTGGCCGTCGCTCGCGAGATCCGGGCGGCCATCGCCGAAGGACTGACGCCCGTCGTGGTCGTTCTCGATGGAGAGATCGAGGCGGTGGCGGCGCTCGGCGACCCCGTCCGAACGGACACCGCCGACGCCCTGGACGCCATCAAGGCTCGCGGCTGGGAGATCGAGATCCTCTCCGGCGACCATCCCGGAACCGTCCGCGCCCTGGCGCAGCGGCTTCGCCTCGACCCCGCGGCGGGACGCGGCGGCGCGGTTCCGGAGGACAAGGTGGAGCGGGTTCGCCAGGCCGCGGTCCAGGGCCCCGTGGTGATGGTGGGAGACGGCGTCAACGATGCCGCGGCACTGGCCGCGGCGAGCGTCGGGGTCGGGGTCCACGGCGGCGCCGAGGCGGCCCTGGCCGCGGCCGATGTCTACCTCGGCGACCCGGGTCTGGCACCGCTGGTCCGGCTCCTCGACGGGTCACAACGAACCCTCGGCGTCATCAGGCGCAACCTGGTGTTTTCCCTGGGGTACAACGCGGTGGCGGTCACCCTGGCGATGCTCGGGCTCATGCACCCCCTGGTTGCGGCGATTCTCATGCCGGCGAGCTCGATCACCGTCGTCGTAAGCTCCTACCGGGCGAAGACGTTTTGAATTATGAATTACTTACCATCGCCACTCTTGCGATTATGGATAAAAAGGCTGCGATGGGAATTCATCATTCATCATTCATAATTGACGTATGTCCGCGGTCTACATCGCCCTCCCCGTCGCGCTGCTGCTCGCCATCGCCGGAGTGATCGCATTCATCTGGGCGACAAAGAGCGGCCAGATGGATGATCTCGAAACCCCGGGGCAGCGGGTGCTCTTCGATGACGACCCGGTATCGA
>JAHECW010000209.1 GCA_024641545.1 Acidobacteriota bacterium | reverse complement strand
GATTCAGCCACGCGGGCCACCCCCAGATCAGCGAAATGACCGAGGCCATCCAGCGCGGAAAGACCGTCGAGGCGCCCTACCTGCTGTCGGATCTGGTCGCCGACTCGGTCGGATTGCTCGACGTTCTCGGCGTCGAGAAGGCGCACGTGGTGGGCCTCTCCATGGGCGGGATGATCGCCCAGCTGCTGGCCGCGGGGCATCCCGACCGCGTGCTCACCATGACCTCGATCATGTCCACCACCGGCGAGCCCGGGCTGCCGGCGCCGTCGCCCGAGTCCTGGGCGTGCCTGATCGCTCCCCTGGAAACGGAGCTCGGTCCCTTTATCGAGCAGTACATCTCGAACAAGCGGGTCTACACCGGCCCCAAGTATCCCGTCGATGTCGAATTCGCCCGCGCCCACGCGGCGCGGCTCTTCGCGCGCGGCACCCACACGGCGGGCCGCTACCGTCAGCTTGCCGCGATCCTGGCGTCGGGCAGCCGCCGGGAGACGCTCGCCTCGGTGACCTGCCCGGCGCTCGTGATCCACGGTGACGGAGACTCCCTGGTGCCGGTCGACGGGGGCATCGCGACCGCCGCGGCCATCGCGGGCGCCGAGCTGCTGGTCATCGACGGCATGGGGCACGACCTCGTCAAGGAGGTGTGGCCCGAGGTCGTCGATGCGATTGCCGGTCACACAGGCCGCTGAGGTCAGCCGGCCTGGTACGCGGCCCGCATCTCGCGTTTGAGGGTCTTGCCCGCGACGTTGCGCGGAAACTGATCGTAGAAGACCACCTCTCGGATGCGCTGGTACTTGGCCCCCACCCGCTGGTTGGTCCAGGCGACGAGCTCGTCGGACGTGACCGAGGCGCCGGGAGCGACCACCACCGCCGCCACCGGTGACTCGCCCCACTTCTGATCGGGAACACCGAACACGGCCACCTCGTGCACCGCCGGGTGCTGGATGACCACCTCCTCGATGTCCTTCGGGTAGACGTTGACCCCGCCCGAGATGATCATGTCCTTGATGCGGTCCGCCAGATAGAGGTAGCCGTCGTCGTCGAGATAGCCGGCGTCGCCGGAGTGGATCCAACCGTCGACGATGACCTGTGCGGTCAGATCGGGACGCTTGTAGTAGCCGGGCCGCTTGACCGGGGACCAGCCGCAGATCTCGCCGACCTCGTAGGGGTCGCACTGCGAGCCGTCCTCGCGGATGATCTTGATCGCCGTGAACGGCGGCGGACAACCGACCGAGCCCGCCTTGCGGGCGGCGTCGTGCTTGTCGAGGATGGTCCAGAGACCCTCGGTGAGGCCGTAGAGCTCGTAGAATCTGCCCGGAATCTCGTCGATGAGCCGCTGCTTGTGCTCGAGCAGGAGCGGAGCGCCGATGTTCTGCAGCATCTCCAGCGACTCGAGCTTGGCCGGGTCGTAGGCCGGGCTCGACAGTACCGCGATGATCTGCGCCGGCACCATGATGATGTGGGTGACCTTCTCCCGCTCGATGGTCTCGATGACCCGCTCGGCGTCGAAGGCCTCGTGCAGGATGTAGGTTCCGCCGACGAACATCCACGGCATCAGGTCGACCCAGGCGCCGTTGAAGACGATCGAGCCGGCGTGCAGGACAACGCTTTCGGGCATGATCCGAAACGACGCGGCGAGGTGGGTGCAGAAGACCGCCCGGCCGTCGTGGGTGTACATGATGCCCTTGGGCATCCCGGTGGTGCCGCTCGAGTACATGATGTTGAAGAGATCGTCGCCGGTGATTCCGGCGTCCGGCGGCTCGTCCTCCGAGGCGCCTGAGATCAGCGAGTCGTACGACTGGAAACCCGGCCTTTCAGCACCCCTACCGACCAGCACGAAGCCGTTGTCGGCCACCTTCGGCAGCGCATCCCGGATGCGATCGAAGGAATCGGCGAAGGAGGCGTCGGCGATCACCAGGTTCGAGTCGGAGTCGTCGATCAGCGTCGCGAGCCCGCCGTCCTGGAGCATCGGGCTGGCCGGAACGACCACGAGCCCGGTCTTGGCCGCCGCCCAGTACGCCGCCATCAGCTCCAGGCAGTTGGGCAGCACCGTGGTGAACTTGTCGCCCTTTTTCAGACCTGCGGCCAGCAGGCCGTTGGCGAGACGGTTGACGTATCGGTTGAGCTCGCGGTAGCTCAGCCGGAGGTCGCCCACCACCAGCGCGGTGTGGTCGCCGCGGTACCGTGCGTGGCGGGGAAGCAATGATCCAACGTTCATGATGCACTCCGCTTTCGTGAGAATTGAAGGGCCGACGCCGGTGAGGTGACCGATCCACGGCGGCGGGTCATCACGAGGTCCACCTCAGTACGACGCCATTCCGAGCGCGACGATGACCACCGTGGCCACGACCGGGACGGCGACGCAGACCATGAAGAGGTCCTTGTAGGCCTCGCGGTGGGTCAGGCCCATGATGGTGAAGAAGGTGATCACCACCCCGCAATGCGGCATGGTGTCGAAACCGCCGGCTGCCACCGTCACCACGCGATGCAGGATCTCCGCCGGAACGCCGGCGTCGAGGTAGTACTGGGCGAGGGTCGGCATCCAGATGCCGAGGCCTCCGGACGCCGAGCCGACGATGCCGGCGACGATGTTGACCGAGATCGCGGCCGAAACCAGCGGCGGCAGGCCGCTGCCGAGCATCAGACCGGTGAACCAGTTGAAGGCGGCCGTCGCCTGAACGACCCCCCCGAAACCGATGACCACCGCGGTGTTGAGCAGCGGCAGCGCCGAGCTTTCGGCGCCCCGCCCCAGCGTGCCGCGGAGGCCGGGCAGGAAGCGGCGCATCGACCAGGCCGCCACGGCGGTGGCGAGCACCATGGCCGCGACCGGCCACAGGGTCTGCTGGTTCTTGGCGAAGCGGAGCACGGTGATCAGCGGGCCGCCGCCGATCTCGAGGTCGATCCGGCCGGCGATCCACAAAGGCGCGAGGATCGTGGCCACGACGACCAGCAGCGGCAGCGCGGCGAGGGCCCAGTGCGGCGCAGGCTTGAGCGTCTCCCCGGCCTCGGGCAGGACGTCGGTCGGAGCGGGCCGGAAGCCGTCCTCGATCCGCTCGGCCCGCCGTCGCTGCCACTCCAGGTAGGCGAGGCCCAGGGCCAGCATGACCGCACCGGCAACCAGGCCGAGCACCGGCGCGGCGGCCAGGGTGGTGCCGAGATTCTGGGCCGAGATCACATTCTGGATCGACGGTGCGCCGGGCAGGGCGGTCATGGTGAAGGTGCCCGAGCCGAGGCCGATGGCCGCACCGAGCAGCCGCTTGGGGATGTTCGCGCGCTGGACCAGGACCAGGCCGAGCGGGTAGGTGGCGAAGACGACGATGAACACGTTGACGCCGCCGTAGGTGAGCAGGGCGGTGGCGAAGGTGGTGATCACCAGGGCGCGCCGGGCCCCGAGCCGGTCGGCGAGCGCGTGGGCGATCGACGCGGCCGCGCCCGACTCGCCCATGACGCGTCCGAACACGGCCCCAGCCAGGAAGAGAAAGAAGTACTTCCCCGCGAAACCGAACATGGCGCCGGTGAAGTTCTCGCCGAAGGCGGTCGCGATGGTGAGGCCGTTGGTCAGGGCGACCACCAGCGCGCTGACGATGGCTGCGACCAGGATGTTGGTTCCCCGCATGGCGAGGACGATCAGGAGCCCGAGCCCGAGCAGGACACCTATGCTCTCCACGCCGGCCTCCCTCCGAGTCGGGTTCGGCGGGACATCAGGCGCCGCCCGCCATCCATATCGTCAGAAGGTCCTCGAAGACTTCGCAGTAGCCGGCGCGCACTCCCGACCCGGGGCCGACCGTGTCACCGAACTCGAGGAATGCCTCCCCTTCGCTGTCGTAAAGCGGCCAGGTCGGCAGGCTGTCGCCGTTCGGATCGCCGGTGGCCGCGAAGCGCACCCAGGCGGCGCTCACGGCATCGGCGAGCTCCTGGTCGGAGGGCTGGTGCGGGACCCAGGTCTCGACGGCCAGGTTGTTCCACACATACGCGAGCTCGGCTGCGTGGAAGGCGCCGAGCAGCTCGCCCCCCGGGGCCTTCACGGTTCGGCTGAACTCGTAGAAGTGGACCGGGTCGCCCGCCCGCGCCATCCGGTCCGCGACAAACTTCGACGGACAGGCGAAGTACCAGTCGGTCTGCCAGCGGTCCGCCGCGAGAACCGCTTCGGCGTCGTTCGCCGCCGGATAGAGCTCGACCGCCCGCTCGGCGAGCGGGCCGTTGACGGTGCGGAGAAACCTGTAGAAGGCATCGACCGTGACGTTGGGCCAGTAGTGGCGCAGCGTCGTCCACTCGTCGGTGTTGAAACCGATCAACAGGGGCACCCGGATGTGCTCTCCCCTGTCGAAGGTCCTGGCCGGCGCGTCCGGAAGCACCCAGCCGTCCACGTTGGGCGAGCTGATGCCGACCTGCCTGATCGAGAACCAGGTCCGGAGGAGCTCCTCGGGAGACCGGGCGCGCATGGCCGCGAGGACATCCTCCCCGTCGCTGATCCCGAGCGCTTCCGCGACGCTCTCGCCCACCGCCTCCGCCGCTTTCAGGGTGCGGAAGTTGGCCACCGCGAAGCCGACGCTCTCGATGACGGCGCGATGAAAGAGCCCTTCCGCGAGGGGGGAGGCCAGCAGGTAGTTGATGTTGGCGGCGCCGGCCGACTCGCCGAAGACCGTCACCCGGCCCGGGTCTCCTCCGAAGGCGGCGGCGTTGCGCTGCACCCAGTGCAGAGCGGCGATCTGGTCGAGCAGCCCGTAGTTGCCCGACGAGCCGTGCTCGGACTCCGCGCTCAACGCCGGGTGGGCGAGCAGGCCGAAGGCGTTGAGGCGGTAGTTGATGGTCACGACCACCACCCCGCCCCGGGCGAGGTTGGCGCCGTCGTACATCGGCTCCGAAGCACTTCCGGCGACGTTGGCGCCGCCGTGCAGGAAGACCATCACGGGAGCGGGCTCGTCGCCGCCGAGGTTCGGCGTCCAGACGTTGAGATAGAGGCAGTCCTCGCTGACGGACGAGAGCACAGGGACCTTCGTCGGATCCTGGCCGAGGGTCTTGGCGATGTAGCTGAGGAAGGTGTTCTCGTTGGTCCCCTGAATGCACGCCGGCGCGAACTCGGTTGCCGGCTGCAGGCCCTCCCGCGGGGTGATCGGCGCCGGCGGTTTCCAGCGCAGCTCGCCGACCGGCGGCGCCGCGTAGGGGACGCCGCGGAACACGGCCGTGCCGGGGCCGTCGCCGAAGAAGTCGCCCTGCAGTTGCTCGCCCTCCACCGAGACCGTCGGCGGCCCGGGCGGCGCCGTCGCCGAGCAGGCCAGGACGCCGAGCACGAGCGCGGCCGCGGCGGTGACGCGGAAACCCGTCTGCGCACGGCGCAGCGTGCGCGGGCTGATGTGACGCAGGGAATCAGACATTTCTTACTCTCCCTCCCGATCGGCAGGTTGCGGGGCGAGGCGAGGTCGCCGACCGGACACCCGGTTCCTGCGACTCATCCGTCGAGGCGTGCGACGTCGTCGGCATATCGCCGAGCGGCGAATACGAAGAACGGTATCGACAGGAAGCCCACCAGGGAGCACACGACGAGACCCCTGGTGAGGGTGGTGGCGTCGCCGATGGCGCCGGCCACCCACGGGGCGAGGCCCGCGGCGAAGATGTTCATCACCAGCAACAGCACTCCCACCATCGTCGAGCGGACCCGCGCCGGCACGAGGTCCTGAACGGTCGCGAAGATCGGACCGAAGTATCCGGTGGCGCCGAAGCTCCCGATGAACCAGACCACGTAGAACAGGGTGGAGTCCTTCGACAGTACATACCAGGCCAGCGCCGGCGGGCCGATCACCAGTTGGGCGAGGACCATGAACCAGAGGCGTCCGCCGCGCCAGCGGCGGTGGCAGGCGTCGCTCGCCCAGCCGCACACGATGTTGCCGAGAAAGCCGGCCACCAGGAAGATGACGCCCGCGTACAACGCAGCCTGCATCAGGGTGAAGCCGCGCTCCACCTGGAGCCAGGTCACGCCCAGGGACGATGCGGAGATCGGCCACATCACGATCACGCTGCCGATCACCGCCGCGACCAGTGAGGGTGAACGCCGAGCCACCTTCGAGATCTCCCCGAGCACCTCTGCCGTCGACCTCTGCTTTGCTTCAGGCCGGGCCGAGGGCGAAGCGGCGCCCTCGGAACCGCCGCGCGGCGGGTCCTTGAGAAACAGCATGAACGGCACCATCAGCAGACCGGCCGCTCCCGCGATGTAGAAGCAGGCGCGCCAGCCCACGACGGGCTCGAGCAGCGCCACCACGATCAGGGACAGCCCGGCCCCGAGAGGGATGCCGCCGTAGTAGACGCCCGAGGCGAAGGCGCGCTTCTCGGGGCCGTAGACGTCGGCCAGCATGCCGAGGGCGGTCGGCGTGAGGACCGCGGCGCCGGTGCCGACCAGGAGGCGCAGCAGCGCGATCTGGAGGAAGCTCTGGGACAGCCCGGAGACGATCGTGGCGGTCGCCCAAAGGGTGAGCCCGAGGGCGATCAGGCGCGGCCGGCTCCAGCGATCGGCCACGGTGCCGAACAGCATCCCCGCCACCGAGTACACCACGATGAAGGCGAAGCCGATGAGCAGACCGAGCTGAGCGTGGGAGATGCCGAGCCCGCTCTCGATCTGGTAGCCGAGCGAGATCGGCATCTGGCGGTGGGCGAAGTTGAAGACGTTGAGGAGGAGCAGGAAGACGAGGTAAAAGGACGCTTTCGGGGCCAGCTTCGACGTCATGTCGATCTCCATTGCCCGCTGCTCACTGTTGAGTTCCAATGTCGAAGGTCTCCGCGATGGCTTCCAGAACGTTCGTCGCGACGTCGGTGCCCGCCGTGAACGGCCGCGCCCCGGTCAGGTCGGCGATTTCATCGTACCGCGCGGCCACGTCTTCGGCGGTCGCGTGAGGTCCGAGAACCGCGCCCCTGCCTTCGACGATGGCGACTCGTGCGAAGTAGGTGCCCCCGGCTTCGATGATGTGACCGGTGGGTGCGTTCTCGCTGCAGAGGTAGATGACGGCCGGCACCACGTGCTCGGGGGCCATCGCGTCGTCGACCTCGGCCGTCCACAAGCCATCGGTCATCCTGGTTGCAGCGGTCGGGGCCACCGAGTTGACCTTGATGCCGTACTTCGCCCCCTCGAGCTTGAGCGTGTTCATGAAACCCACAAGCCCGAGCTTGGCGGCGCCGTAGTTGCTCTGCCCGAAGTTCCCGAAGAGACCCGAGGAGGAGGTCGTGAAGACCACCCGGCCGTAGCCCCGTTCCTTCATCAGCGGGAAGGCCGCCTTGGTGACGTTGACGCTGCCCATGAGGTGGACGTTCACGACGGCCTCGAAGTCGTCGAGCTCCATCTTGACGAAGGTCCTGTCGCGGAGGATGCCGGCGTTGTTGACGAGGATGTCCACCGAGCCGAAGCGGCTGACCGACTCCTCCACCATCCGCTGCGCCCCGTCCCGGTCGGTCACGCTGTCGTGGTTGGCGACGGCGTGCCCGCCCGCGGCGTTGATCTCGTCGGCCACGGCCTGGGCGATGCTCGGGGAGCCGCTGGTGCCGTCCACCGCGCCGCCGAGGTCGTTCACCACGACCTTGGCGCCGCGCCGGGCGAGCTCCAGGGCGTAGCCCCGTCCCAGGCCGCCGCCGGCCCCGGTCACGATCGCCACCCGGCCGTCGAATCGAATGCTCACTGGTTGTTCCTTTCGGCTTCATGCGCTTCAGGAGATGCCGGTGACCAATCCACGCCCCGAATGCTGCCGTGTCGAGCTGAGCGGTCGAGCCGGCCGCGAGCCCGGAGCCGTGCTCGACGATCGAGCCTCCGAGCGTGCTGCGGGCACCTGCGGTAATGCATCCATTCACTCCCGATTCGATCGCTGCTGCTGGGTCAATAACTTGACCGGCCGCCCGGTACACTTATATACTTTCTACGATGAACCACAGAATTCGTCAAGGGGCACGGAACCAGGAAAGTCGGAGGCCGCGGTGCAAAAGAAGGTAGTGATCGTCGGGGCGGTGCGGACACCCATCGGCGCCATCGGAGGTGGCCTGGCGTCGCTGCAGGCCGAGGATCTCGCCACTCACGCGATCAAGGCCCTACTCGCGGCCACCGGGACCGACCCCGCCGCCGTCGAGTACACATGCATGGGTTGGGTGATGCAGGATCCCCGCTGCCCGAACCTCGCCAAGACCGCGGCGGAGCTCGCCGGCATCCCCGGAACCACGCCCGGGACGACCTACCAGGAGAACTGCGCGTCCGGCGGCGCCGCGATCCACAGCCTGTGCCGCC
>JAHECW010000046.1:31714-32308 GCA_024641545.1 Acidobacteriota bacterium | reverse complement strand
CACCCCGGCGGTGTACTACTTCCAGCTCCTCGCCCTCGCGCAGGGGGTGCCCTACGACAAGCTCGGGTTCGAGAAGCAGCGATTCAAACCGACGGTGCTGCAGCGGTTCGAAGAGGTGTTGGCGGCCGCGGAGGCGTAGTGCGGAGTTGAACCGCCAAGACGCAAAGGCCGCGAAGCAGTCGCGAAGACATCGCAGTTTGAACCGCAGAGAACGCGGAGACCATCGCAGAGCCATCGCAGTTGAGAGTCGGTGACGCGGGGCTTGACGGGTGGCTGACTTCGTGGAGGCGCGCCTCGAACCGGCTCGAGACTGAAGGACGTGCTGCATGCATGTCCCTCCAAGCGGTGCTGCGATGGTTGTGGGGCAGCCATCCTGGCTGCCGATCAGAGTCACGGCGGGATCTCAGTGCGTTTCAGGTCAACGCGGATAGGGTGCCAGGGACGCACCTTTGTTCGCCGCGAACAAAGGTGCGTCCCTGGCATCCCCTCCCATCCCCTCCCATCGCCTTCCGGATACGCTTGTAGGCAAGTCGTTCAGGGCCTGCCTCAGAGCCTTCGAGCGTCGGTCGCGCGAACCCGTGGCTCGTAGCGTGG
>JAHECW010000046.1:0-31704 GCA_024641545.1 Acidobacteriota bacterium | reverse complement strand
TCCTGGCTGCCGATCAGAGTCACGGCGGGATCTCAGTGCGTTTCAGGTCAACGCGGATAGGGTGCCAGGGACGCACCTTTGTTCGCCGCGAACAAAGGTGCGTCCCTGGCATCCCATCCCATCCCATCCCATCCCATCCCATCCCATCCCCTCCCATCCCATCGCCTTCCGGATACGCTTGTAGGCAAGTCGTTCAGGGCCTGCCTCAGAGCCTTCGAGCGTCGGTCGCGCGAACCCGTGGCTCGTAGCGTGGTTTACCGGTGCGGAATGCTCGCAATCACGGCTCTGAGAACAGGCGAACGGCTCTGAGGCAGGGGCTGAAGTCCCTGCCTACAGACCGGGGGAACGCGCTCCGGATGGTAGGTTCAGTGCGTGGCCTCTACGGCGCCGTCGTCGACCACCCCGAGGTGTCGCCGGCTTCGAAGCCGTCGGCGAAGAACGCGTCGCTGATGATGTAGAGATAGGCCGTTCCAGCGTTTTCGCCGAGGTCATCGTCGTACCTTTTTCCGATGATGGCAATCTCAGCATCGACGGACACCGAACAACCAAAATCATCCTCGGCTGCGGCATCGGGAGCGTTGATCTTCGCGACCTGCCCCCAGGCGTCGGGTCCACCTTGATTTCGTCGGAAGACGTAGGCCGAGCCTGATCCGACACCGTTGTCGTAGTCGTTGGGCACGCCGACGACGATGGTGTCGCCGCTGATGGAAACCGCAAAGCCGAAGTTGTCATTTGCCACTCCATCGGAGGCGGCGAGCTTCGCGACGAACAGCCAGGCGTCGGACCCACCTTGATCGCGCCGGAAGACGTAGGCCGATCCCGTTTGGGGACCGTTGTCGTCGTCGCCGTCGGCGCCGACGACAGCAATACCGCCACTCATAGCGACAGAACAGCCAAAGTGGCCGTGGGTTGTCCCGTCTGCAGGCGTGATCTTCGCAACCTGCCCCCAGGCGTCGGGCCCGTTCTGGTTGCGGGCGAACACGTAGGCGGCCCCGGCGCTGGTACCGATCCCACCCGTGTCGTAGACGGCGCCGACCACCAAGATGTCCCCGTCGATGGCGACGGAGTACCCGAACCAGGCGTTGGCCACTCCATCGGAGGCCGTCAGCTTGGCGACCTGTCCCCAGTTGTCGGCGCCGCCCTGGTTGCGGGCAAAGACATAAGCTGAGCCCGAGTTGCTGCCCAAGCTGTCATTCCATGGCGCGCCGACGACGGCGGTGTCACCGCTGATGGAGACCGACAGGCCGAAGTAGTCGGTGTTCGCGCCGTCTGACGGGGCGAGTTTTGCGACCTGCCCCCATGCGTCGGGTCCACCGTGGTCTCTTTGAAAAACGTAGGCGGAGCCTGAGAAAAAGCCGTTGACGTTGTCGTTGAAGGCACCGACGACGGCGATGTCACCGCTGATGGCGGTCGAGTAGCCAAAGCTGTCATTTTCCCCGCCATCTCCTGCAGAGATCTTGGCGAGCCTCCCCCAGGCTCCGAGTCCGCCTTGGTTACTTCGGAAGAGATAGGCCGAGCCTGACCATGAACCGTAGGTGTCATCGCCATGGGCGCCGACGATGGCGGTGTCGCCGCTGATGGAAACCGAGCCGCCGAAGTTCTCATCCCGAGCGGTGAAAACCGGAGGGCAGGGCAGCTTTGTCACCTGCCCCCAGGCACTGACGCCGCCTTCGTCGCGTTGAAAGCCGTAGGCCGAGCCCGAGTCAATGGAGTCATCATCGTGGCCGAAGGCCCCGACAACGGCAGTGTCGCCGCTGACGGTGACAGAAGATCCGAAATGGCTACCTTCTGCGCCGTCTGATGAAGTGATGTTGGTGAGTTGTCCCCATGCGTCGGGCCCGCCTTGATCACGTTGAAAGACGTATGCAGCCCCCGATCCTTCGCCGTTGTCGTCATCGCCACTCGCGCCGATGACGGCGGTGTCGCCGTCGATGGCGACAGAGGTGCCGAAGGAGTCTCTGGCTGCACCGTCTTCTGCGGTGATTTTGGCGACCTGCCCCCAGGCGTCGGATCCTCCGACATCCCGTTGGAAAACGTATGCAGCCCCCGAATCGTAGCCGTTGAATTCGTCGCCGTTCGCGCCAGCGATGGCGGTGTCGCCGCTGATGCAGACTGTAGCGCCGAAGTTCTGATCGGTCGCTCCGTCAAGGGGAAGGAGTTTGGCAACCTGCCCCCAGGAGTTGGTTCCCCCGTGATCGCGTTGGAAGACATAGGATGACCCGGAGTTTGGACCGTTGTCGGAGTCCCAGGGCGCACCGATGACAGCGGTGTCACCGTTGATGAAGACCGAGTAACCAAAGGAATCGAGGGCCGCGCCGTCAATGGGAGTAATCTTGGCGACCTGCCCCCAGGAATTGGTTCCACCCTGGTTTCGTTGGAAGACGTAGGCTGATCCCGAGAAGAAACCGTTGTCGTCGTCTAAATCGGCGCCGATAACAGCGGTATCGCCGTGGATGGCAACAGAACCTCCGAAGGACTCACCTTCCTCCCCGTCGGTTGGTGTGATCTTGGCGACCTGTCCCCATGCGTCGGGCCCGCCTTGGTCACGTTGATAAACGTAAGCTGAGCCGGAACGGAAGCCGTTGTCGGCGTCGCCATCGGCGCCGATGACGACGGTGTCGCCGTTGATGGCGACAGACGTGCCGAAGTCGTCGTACGCCGAGCCGTCGGAGGCGGTGAGCTTCGCGACGTGCCCCCAGACGCCGGGCCCACCCTGGTCGCGTCGAAATACGTGCGTCGCACCAGAGTCCGCGCCGAAAACCACGTCTCTGATGCCCACAACCATGAAATCGCCGTCCAGCGCGACGCTTCGCCCGAAGTTGGCCTCAATTGTGTCCAGATCCGGCGTCGGCAGTAGCTTAGCCAATTGGGTGAAAATGGGGTCGACCTGGATGGGCCAGGCGGCGCCCTCGACTCGGATGACCAGACGGAGCTTTGTTCCGCCGCCTGTGAGTTCCATCCGAGCGTTGAGTGACTCTCCGACCACATCCCAAGCAGCAAGGCCGGAGTAGGTGAGGGTGGCGTTCGAGCCTTCCTGCCTGAAGGTGACACCCTGCCCACCCTCGGAGAGCACGGGTGTGAGATCGCCGTCGAGAGTCATCTCGAGCACGAGCTCGTCGATTTCGTCGCCCGGCGGTGCTCCGATCATGAAGCCCTGCTCGAGACCCAGAGAGGTGTTGAGGTACCACTCGGTGAGGGGGCCGCGGCGGAGCTCGACGCGGTTTCGTTCGGCGGTCGCGTGGGCGAACTCGACCTGTTTGAGATTGTCGGCGGCGCCCCAGGAGGTGAGACGAAGACCGAGGTGCCACGCCGGCTCGCCGCTGCCGATGGGCTCGATCACGACATCCTCGGCGCCGAAGTGGGCGGTGAAGCGTTGGGTGGGGTTGTCGGCGCGGTAGAGCCGCCCGGGTCGATCGGATGCGACCACCTTGTGGCGCTCGACCTCGATCTGGGCTTCGATGGCCGCCCACTCCTGGGTGCTGACGCCCGGCGATGGTCCGGCTGCGAGGGCGGACCCTGCTGCCGTCAATGCCGCGATCACGACGATTGCGGCAGACAACGACCCAGCATTGAGGGGGTGTCCTTCGCGGCTCCCGAGCGTGGTCACAGCCGACCTCCGAAGATGGCGCGTGAAGTGGTCTGTCATTGAGACACTGACTATCCCAAGTGACGATAGCATGATACGTCGCGTCGAGTCGTCGATCGAAGTCGAGGGAGTCGCCGACGGTCTCCGCTATTCTTCGGAGGCGATCCGATGGACGATCGCATAGAATCGCTCGACCGGTTCAAGCGAGCCCAACGCTTCGACAACCCGATCGAGATCGAGCCCCACGTAGTCATGGACGAGAACGTTGCGGAATCCGGGCAACGGCTCGAGGGCCGAGACGAGATCGGGGTCGAATCGATCATTCCTGGCGAGGTTGCGGACCGCCTGGGTGTAGTCCTCGAACCGCTCGCCCCTCCGGGCGGAGAGCTCACCGGCGATGTCGATCACCAACTGGCACACCGTGAGCAGCGAGTAGAGGACGTCGTTGTGGAGGCTGAGGTCGCGCTCGATGGAGGTCCGGTCCGCCACCTTGGGCCGCAGCATTTTCAGATGATCGAGGTGAATCCGCAGCTCGGCGAGGCGTTCCACGAGGTGGGTCATCGGGGCGCCAGAGCTTCGAGCTTGATTTTCCGCATCCGCTCGAGAAACGGTTGGATGTCCGCGGCGCGGAGCTGAATGTCCCGGACATAGGAGTGATCGATCTCCGAGTCGCGGCAGATGAGTCTTCGCCCTTCGGTGACGATTCGCCGGCCGAGGAGCGGCGGCGCATCATTGAGTACAACGAGATCGATGTTCTCGAGACCCGTAGTGGCCCGGAGATCGGCAAAGATCCGGAGTGAGAGATCGAATCGCTCTTTCTTGGAAGAAACCACCGATCGATCGAGCAGAACGCCGATGTCGACATCGCTCTCACGGTGTTCTCTTCCCTCGGCGTGACTGCCGAAGAGATAGACCGATACCACATCGGCGCAGTCAACGGCCTCGACATGGGCGGAGATCAGATCGGCGATTTCCATTTCGGGCATTATCCCACCGAGAGCCGTTTGCGATCAACCGCGAAGGCGATCCGGGCGCAGAAGCACCGCTGGAAAGCCCACAGATCACACCGATGAAAACAGATGATCCAATGCAGGGCAAACGTTTGGAGAACCATAGGGGAGGGGTTGATCCCCTCCTTTGTTCACTGTGTTCCCCGTCGTTTCCGATCCCGTTCCCGGGATGGCGTTTCGGGAACGGGATCGGGATCGGGAACGGAAACGGGCGCGGGTCAGAACCTCACGACCCCCGAAACGACGGCATAGTTGAACCAGGCGAAGTTGTAGACCTCGTCGACATCGGCGCCGCCCTCGACGGTGCGATAGCCGGCGGTCACCGACCAGCGGTCGTTGATGTCGTAGCCGATCTTGAGGGCGAGGTCGATGGCGCGTCCCGGCCCGCCGGCGAGGCCGTCGAGATCGGCGATGGCGTGCCACTTCTCGGCGAAGCGCCAGTCGGCGGCGAAGTGGAGCAGTGGGACGAAGCCGAGGTCCGTGTCCCGGCTGGTGGTCTCGCCCTGGCGGAGCTCGATCTTGGCGTCGCGGATCTTGGCGGTGGCGCCGATCCAGAGCTGCAAGCGGTCGCCGTTCTTGATCTTGTAGCGGTACGACAGACGCCACGAGTTGAACTGGTAGGTGGCCTCGGTCGGGACGCCGGCCTCGTAGGCCTCGCCGGCGAAGAGAACGTCATCGTCGAAGATTCCGGTCTCGGTGGTCGACAGCGGCGCGAGTAGGAGCCGGAGACCGTGCTTTTGATTGATGTTCCAGGTGAAGTACAGCCTTCCGGCCGGCCACGGCCCGGTCCCCACCAGATCCTTGAGAGAGAACCGTGTACCGAGCTCGTCGTTGGGGATCTGGACGTCGTTCGAGCTCTGCCACACCGGGCCGGCCTCGAGCTCGAGGCTGAAGCGGGAGGTCTCGGCCGCCGGCGAGGGCGCTGCCATGCCGATCAAGGCGAAAAGGAGCAGGGCGGTCGTGATGTTCTTCATGGTCGTCTCCGAATTGCCGCGGTTGTTCGGGAAAGCGGCGGTTCAGGCTTACGAACGTCTCGAGGCGCGACGATCATTCCAACCCTGTTGAAGCCTCTGGGTCGGGCTGTCAATGTGATTGTGACCTGTCAGGGTTTCGCCGGTGAATCGCTTTCAGTCGTCGCCGTTGCCTCGCATCGCGCCGAAGAAGTTGGGCACTTCGTATCGAGTGGCGTGATCGCCGTAGAGGGTGACGTGGCCGGGCGCCGATCCGACGAAGGTGGCGCGTTCGCCGTAGACCCGGGAAAAGCCGACCCGCTCGCTGCGGCCGTCCTCGGTTTCGGCATCGAGCTCCACCAGTCTCTCGTTAGCGGCCGAGGTCAGATCGGTCTGGCACACCGGGCAGTGAAAGGTGTACAGCCGGCCCAGTTGCGGCTCGAATGAGAGGGGGTAGACGACCGTGTAGTCACCGAGATCGGGGCTGAGGAGGATGAGCTCCCGATCGCCGTTGTTGTCGATGAGGAGCACGACCTTGGTCCCGGGGTTGAGAATCCGGCTGCAGTGGGGGCAATGATAGTTCCGTTCCATCGATACCTCGCAAAGACGGCATCGCGACGATCATCGCCGCGCGCGTTTCTCATCTTACCCTTGAAGCCGAATTTCTCGTTCTTTTCCCGCGCGGACGGGCGATGGGACGGTCGCGCCTTCCGGCCGACTTGCGCACGGCCGTCCTGAGGCACATCTTGTGGAGTACCACACGGCTCGACAACCCAGCGTGGACTCCGCTCCATTGCGGCTTCTATGACGGGTGTCGGGCGGAACGGAGAGCACGATGGAAGCGACGACGACCGACCGGAGGATCGCCCCGCGGGTCGACAAGACCGTCAACCTCAAGGACGACACTGAAGTGACCATCCGCAACATGCGGCCGAACGATGTCGATCGATCCTTTGATTTCTTCTGCGGGCTGCCCGAGGAGGACCGCCGCTACCTCAGGGTGGATGTGACGCGGCGCGACCTCGTCGAGCGGCGGACGACCGAGGTCGACAGCGGCCGGGCGTGCCGCCTGGTGGCGGTGGCCGACGGCGAGATCGTCGCCGACGGTTCGCTCGAGCTTCAGGGCCACGGCTGGGGCGACTGCATCGGTGAGATCCGGTTGATGGTGGCGCGACCGTACCAGCATCTCGGCCTCGGCACCCTGCTCGCGCGCGAGCTCTACTACCTCGCGATGCAGCACAAGCTGGACAGAATCGTGGTACGGGTGATGCGGCCCCAGTCGAGGGCGCACCGAATCATGAAGCGGCTCGGCTTCAAGGAGGAGTTCCTGATCCCGGAGCACGTTCGTGATCAGGATGGCACGTGGCAGGATCTCATCATCATGCGCTGCAATCTCGACGAGCTGTGGAACGAGATGGAGAGTCTCGTCGAAGCCTCGGACTGGCGCTGGCACCGCTGAGAGCGCACGTCGACAGTCGACTTCCTGATGTGACCCGGGCCACATGTCAACGGATCATTCTCGTGCACCGTATTCAATACAGAATGAAATCTCCAATACCGGTTTCCGCAGTGCTCATCACCAAGAATGCCGATGCTCATCTCGAGGCGTGCCTCGAGTCGTTGGCCGTGTGCGCCGAGATCGTGATCCTCGACTCGGGCTCCACCGACCGGACCAGGGAGATCGCCCTGCGCCACGGCGCGCGGTGGTACCAAGGGTCCTTTGAAGGGTACGGCCCGCAGAAGTGCCGAGCGGTCGAGCTCGCCGGTCACGATTGGATTCTCTCCATCGATGCGGATGAAGTCCTCGATCATGGTGCGGTGACCGCGATCGCGGGCATCGACTGGCCCGCCGCCGATCTGTTGTCGTGCTGGAGAATCCGCCGCCGGACGTTTATCGGGGATCGTGAAATCAAGCACGGGCACTGGTCGACCGAGCACCCGGTCCGGATCTTCAACCGGCTCGTCACCGGAATCGAACCGGTGATCGTGCACGAATCGGTCCGTCCGACGACGCGGGTCCGGAATCTTCGGGGCAGTCTCCTGCACTACAGCTATCGCGACCTCAGCGAGATCATCCGCCTCGACTACCACCGGCTCAAGGCGATCCGTTACCGCGGCGCCGGACGTCATGCCGGGGGAGGACTTCTGGCCCTGCGCGCCGCGTGGGCCGGATTTCACAGCTACGTTCTTCGTGGCGGATGTCTCGAGGGTGGGGCCGGGGTGGTGATCGCCCTCGCTGCCGCGGTCAATGCGACCATGGGCCTTGCCATGGCGAGCGAGACCGAGGCGGCAAAGCCGCGGGTCGTGCCGGGTCGGCTGCGTCCGGTTCGCGACAAGGCGGGCGGGCGAGTGGTCTTGTCCAAGACCGCGTAAGCAGAAGGCACAGGCGCAACGCAACGTCGCACACCCGCACACACGAAGACGCGAAGCCGCTTCGTGGTCGCGGCGATGCGATGTCCTCGCGGTTCAAAACTGCGCTGAACGGTCCCCTTTTGTGATAGGGTCCCCCGATCCGGAATGGCCGCCCGCCGCGCCGCTGTTCCGGATAGGAACGGGCCGGCGGAAGAGTCCGGTCGTGGAGGCATCATGATCACCTTTTCGAATGAAGCAATCACCAAGATCGGCGAATACGTGGAGCAGATCGACGGCTGCCTCGGGGTCCGCATCGTGGCCCGCCGCCTCGGTCAGCACCGCTTCAACTACGACATCACCCTGGTGACCGATAAGGACATCAGGGACTCCGACGAGGTCACCGGTCTCGGCAGCTTCGGCTGCTACCTCGATTCCGACAGCTCGGCAAACCTTGAAGGCGCCTCGGTGGACTGGGTTTCGGATCTCAGCGGCGCGGGCTTCAAGATCGACAACCCGCAGGCGGTCATCAGCTGGGACGATCCCGTCGCCCAGAAGGTCCAGGAGGTGCTCGACGAGAAGGTCGCGCCGTCGCTCGCCGGTCACGGCGGCTGGGTCGAGCTGACCGCGGTCGAAGGGGATGCCGCCTATATCCAGTTCGGTGGCGGCTGCCACGGCTGTGGGATGTCCTCCGTGACCCTCAAGGAAGGCATCGAAACCGCCATCCTCGCCGAGGTCCCCGAGATCAAACGGGTCCTCGACGGCACCGACCATTCCACCGGGGAGAATCCCTACTACAACGGTGGTTGATCGTCCTGACCGGTGAGCAGTTTGCTCATCACGTCTTGACCCGAGTCCATCGTCCGAAAACGCCGACCGCTTCAGCCGGGCTGAAGCGGTCGGCGTTTTCGGAGTGTGAATTGGGCTATCGAACCCAGCTGGTGTCGTACTGCCGATCCTCGATCTCGTCCGCGTATCGGGTCGGCAGCAGCGGTTTGAAGGTGTCGACCATCACCGCGAGTTCGTCGGTGCGGGTCGTTCCGATGGAGGCCTCGTAGGTCCCCGGGTGCGGCCCGTGCGGCAGCCCGCGCGGATGAAGCGAGATCGACCCGGGGCCAACCCCCTTGCGCGACGTGAAGTTGCCTTCGACGTAAAACAGGATCTCGTCGCAGTCCGGCGACGAGTGCGGATAAGGGCAGGGGATCGCTCGGTCGCCGAAATCCACCACTCGGGGAACGAATGAACAGACGACATAGCCCTCACCCGCGAAGGTCGTGTGGATCGTGGGCGGCAGGTGGATCGACGAGGTCTTTGGCTGGAACGCCAGGATCGGGAAGGCGAAGGGCCACATCTGACCGTCCCACCCCACCACATCGAAGGGGTCGTGGGCAAGTTCGAAAGCGGTCAGTCGTCCGCCCGACTGAACCACCAGGCGGCGCGGGGCCCGGAGCTGCTCGAGCCCGCTGTCCGGCCATCGAGGAGCGATGAAATCGTGGTGCGTATAGGGCGCATACATGGAGAGCTGACCCTCGGAGCAGCGGTACTGTTTCGGGATTCGCAGCGGCGACCGTGCCTCCATCATCATCAGGTGCGCCGGAGCGTCGAGGATCCACCGGTGGGGAAGACCCTGAGGGACGTAGACATAATCGTGAACGCCGAAGTCGACCACACCGAGCGGGCTCTCGACCCGTCCGGATCCGGCGTGGACGAAGGTGAGCTCGTCGCCATCGGCATTGGCGACCAGCGTCGACTCGGACTCGGTCGGGCGAGCCAACCACACGCCGATGTCGGAGTTGGCCACCATCAGTTTGCGGGAAAGGAAGGGGGTTCCTCCGGCCGGCATGTCGGTGGTCAGATAGTGGCAGCGCCTGAGGGGCACCGCTCTCTTCGCCTCGGCCGATCCGGGGTGGGGTCCCAGATCCTCCTCTGATTGCACCCAGTGCGGTGGTTTGCGGTGCCATGCAATGGTGTAGATGGATTCAAAACCAGCCCGGGTGATGCAGTGCTCGAAGGTGAGCGAGCCCTCCACATCGAAGACCGTGTGCGGCTTGTTCGGGATTTGGCCTCTCGTCAGTCTGTGGATCATCCGTTGCCTCCTCGATTCTCCAAATCCTGTCCCAACCCCAAAATTTTCAATTCTAAATTTTCAATTCTAAATGACATCGCAACCACTTCTCGAGTTCCGTGCGATGAAAATTCACAATTCAAGATTCATAATTGAGAATTCGTCATGATCCTGCGCCGGCCCCGAGTTGCCTCTCCGCCGCCTGCCGCTGGAGCTGATCGCGTTCGATGGACTCGAAGAGCGCGCGGAAGTTGCCTTCGCCGAAACCGCGCGAGCCCTTGCGCTGGATGACCTCGTAGAAGAACGGGCCGGCGCTGCTGTCGTCGTAGAGCAGCCCACCCTCCACCATGAAGATCTGCAGCAGATAACGGTCGTTGTCGCCGTCGACGAGAATGCCGAGCCGTTTGAGCTCGTCGATGTTCTCCGTGAAGTTGGTGACCTTCTGTCGGGCGAGGCGCTCGGGCAGCATGTCGTAATAGGTGGCCGGGGTGTCGAGAAACTCGATCCCGGTCCGCCGCAGGTTCTCCACCGATGGCCCGATCACCGGCACGTGAAAGGCGACGTGCTGCACGCCCGGGCCGTTGTTGGCCTCGACGTAGGTGTAGATCTGGCTCGCCTCGTAGTTGGGGGTGACCGGCTCGTTGTTGGCCAGCTTGATCCCGGACTCGGCGTCCCACATGACCTTCGAAGCGAGCCCGGATCCGCCGGAGTCCCGGTTGATGTCGGCGGTGTGGAAATGGACCCGCCAGTACTCCTCGAAGCCCATGACATCGCGGAGCCAGGTGACATGGGGTTCGAGGGTCAGGAAGTTCGAGGTGATGTGGTCGATGATCTGGAAGCCGTTGGCGTTTTTCGCGGTGCCCGGATCGGTGGGAGAAAACCCGGGCGGCAGAGCGCCGGCGGCCCGCTCGACGAAACGGAAGCGCACCTCGCCGATCGGCGTTGCGATGTCGAACGAGCGGTGGGGCCGGCCGTCCTGGTCGGCCCGGTCGAGGACGTCGGTGCAGAACGTCGCGTCGCGCTCGCCGAGAACCCGCCGCGTGTGCTCGATGTCGCGGACCCGAAGCCCGACGGTCCGCACACCGTCGGGGTGGCGTTTGAGCCAGCTGTCGGCCGCCGATCCCCGCTCGCGCGGGGTGACGCAGACGCACTGGGCCTTGCCGGCGGTGAAGATGAACGCGTCCTCGCCGCGCTCGGCGGCGGCTCGTGGGTCGAGCCGCGCGACCTCGGGCACATCCATCATCTCGGTGTAGAACCTGCGGCTGCGCTCGGCGTCGGCAACGACGAACTCATAGCTGTCATAGCCGACGATGCCGAGACCGGATCCTTTGCTGTCGGTCATGGTGACCTCCGAATCGGTTGTGAGTAGCGGTCATCATAACAGAGGGGCGACCGAGACTCCGTCGCCGGTGGTTCACTCCGCTAGCGCTCACCGAGGGTGGCGGTCACGGTGGCTTCTTCGCTGTTTCGAAGCACGGTGACCGCGACCTGATCGCCGGGACTCTTGGACTTCAGCAGCGTCGAGTATCCGCGGAGATCGGTCACGGGGACACCGTCGAAGGCAATGAGCACATCGCCGGCGAGGAGTCCCGCCGTTTCAGCCGCCGAGCCCGGCATGACCTGCTGGACGCGGACCCCCGGCCCGGCGAAACCGAAGTCGGGCATGGTCCCCAGGCTCGCCTTCCGGGGGTTTGTTGCCGGTGCGCCGCTCGGGTGGCCGGTCGGCGCCGCCTCCCCTTCGATCGTGACGGTGAGCGGTTCCAACCGCTCGGCGAGATAGACCACCGCCTCATGGGCGGTTTCGGTCACCACCGCCATGCCGGCGGGGTCGATGGTGTCGGCGGCGTCGGACGGGCGGTGGTAGTCCGGGGTCGGCCCGGTGAAGAGCTGGACCGCCGGGATCCCGAGCTCGATGCAGCTCATCTGGTCCGAGCTGTCGAGGGGCTCCGGAACGACCTTGATCGGCGCTCCCGTGGTATAGCCGACCCCCATGAAGATGAAGCGCCACTCGCGCGCCGAGTCGGCGTTGAGGACAAAGAGCTCGCCGTCCGCCAGGCGTCCGACGGTATCGAGGTTGACGCAGGCGTAAGGGCGCTCGGCCTCGGGCATCTGATCGAGGAGGTGTTTGGAACCGACTCGTCCGGCCTCCTCGCCGGTGACGACGGCGAAGAGCACGGTCCGCGGCCGCTCCGGTTCGGCGGCCATGGTGCGGGCGAGCTCGATCAGCACCGCGACGCCGGAGGCGTTGTCGTCGGCGCCCGGGTGGACGAGGCCTTCGTTGCCGGTCCGCACATCCGGCCAGCCCTTGCCGAGGTGGTCGAGGTGGGCCGTGACCAGCACCGGCGGCAGCGTCGGATCGGTTCCCGGGATCGCGGCGACGAGATTGGTGAGATCCATTGCGCGTTCGGGATCGCCGCCGGTCCAGGACCAGCTCTGGCGGTAGCCGTCGCCGCCGGCCGGCGCGAGCCGGGCGTCGGTGAGCTTGCCTTCGACCCAGGCGGTGGCCGCCGTGAGTCCGGGCTCGCCGATGCCGCGGCCCTCGAGACAGGGCTGGGCCATGTAGTCGACGGTGTGCTGCAGGCGGTCGGCGTCGAAGACCGCAGGGAGTTCGGCGAGCGGCGCCCGGGCGGGCAGAACCAGCTCCGGCAGTTCACCGTCCGTGAGGTTGCGAACCAACGGCGAACCCAGCGGCTGCCACATCCCCTTGGCGACATTTTCCGGCTCGGCGCCCTTGAACCCGAGGTAGGAGTAGCGGGTGTAGTGGGGGAGTTTGCGGGCGAGACCGGGAATCGCGTCAACCGGATCGGCGGCCACCCAGCCGAGGGCCGCGGCGGGGTCGGAATCGGCGCGCGCGACCAGCACCAACGAGTGATCGGCACGGGGCATCTCATCGCTCGGGAAGGTGATCGATCCCTGGTTCACCATGGCGCCCTGGTCGGCGATCCGATCGCTGACGGCGGCGGAGAGGGCATTATTCCAACCGAGGACCCACACCGAACCTTCCGGGAGCGTGTCGATCTCGGAATCGAGGACGATCTGCGGTTCGCCGGGCTTCGCCCAGGCCGCCGCCAGCTCGCGCCATGCCTGGCGCTCGGCTTCGGATGCCGCTCCGGGCAGGACGAAGACCGGTTTTTCGGCGCCGAAGAGGGTGGTGAGGGCGGGCGGCACCTCGAGGGGATCGAGACGGCGCATGACGTCGAAGGCCGGATCGACATCGAGGCGCAGGGGACGCGACGCGCTCAGGACCTCGATGACGCAGTCGCGGCCGCCGCCGCAGGTGCCGGCCTCGCTCCAGATCGGCTCGGATTGCCCCTCGACGGTGACGGCGATGGGCACGGTCAGCGGGTACGGGTCCCCGTCCTGGGTCTGGCGGACCTTGACCGAGACCTTCCATGCGAGCTCGGCGGCCGGGTCCTCGGTGACCCGGAGATCGGCGATCTCCAGGCTCGGGGCGCCGGTGCGCCGGACCCAGTGGTCGACAAATCCATCCCAGTCGCCGCCGACCTCGTCGCTGAGAGCCTGGGAGATGTCCGCGAAACCGGCGCGACTGTAGCGGTGGTCGCGATCGAAACGTCCGAGACCGGCCAGGAACGCCTCGTTGCCGAGGGCGCGGCGGAGCATGTGGAAGAGCATCATGCTCTTGCCGTAGCCCACCGCCTCGGAAGCCGCCGACTGGCGAGACCCGAACCCGGCGAGGGGGAAGTCATTCGCGGCGGACACGAGATCGCTGAACTTCTTGAGGGTGGCGCGGCGGTAGGCGACTCCTTCTCCGCGCTGCTCGGCGAAGAGGTGATCGGCCATGTAGGCGGTGAGACCCTCGCACCAATTGCCGGTCGCGGCATCGACATAGACCGAGTTGCCCCACCAGTTGTGGAGCAGCTCGTGCGGGTAGGAGGAGGTGAGGATCCAGGGGAAGCGGATGACCTGGGGGCCGAGCAGGGTGAAACCGGGCATGCCGTAGCCGGTCTCCCAGAAATTCTCGACCAGGGCGAAGGAGGCGTAGGGGTAGGAGGGGAGCATCCCCTCGTAGAGCTTGAGATAGCGCTTGGTCGCGTCGAGGTAGCGGCCGGCGAGGCCCGGGTCGTCCTCGCGGAGGAAGGCGTAGATCTCGACTTCTCCCGCCCGGTCGGAGGTGGCGTGCCAGGGGCCTGCGACGAGGTAGATTTCCTCGGTGGGATGATCGAGGGCCCAGACGGTGGTCAGGGTGCCGTCGGCGGTGATCTCGTGGCGGGTTCGCCGACCCTGGCTGACCACGTCCCACGGGGGGTTGAGTCCGTTGACCTCGAGCGAAAACGTGACCAGGCCGTCGCCGAAGGTCGGCACCCAGAAGGTGGTGCCGGCGAGGAAGACCCCCTCGGCGGCGACGAGGCCGGGGGTTTCGGAGAAGCTGCGTTGGTACTCCTCGCCCTGGGTGTGGAGCTCGTGGTGGATGACGCCGCCGTAGCGGAGCTCGACAGGGCCGCCCACGTCCTGCGCCCGGCGAAGCCGCCACGCCTCGAGCGGGACGTTTTCGGCGACGGTGTCGGTGGTGGCATTGATGCCGAAAAAGGTGGCTTCGACCGGTCCTTCGACGGCGTCGAGCCGCCAGCCGGGTGTCACGACCTCGGGAGCGAGACCGGCGTGGAGCACCAGATGGTAGGTCCCGTCGGCGTCGAGGGCGACCTCGCGGCCGACCAGGATCCGGTCCACGACCTCGATGCGGTGAGCGGCCGGATCGAGCCGTACCTCGAGCTCGTGGTGCGTCGGGGAGGACCAGCAGAGACTCGGTGCGGCCAGAGTTGCGCAGATTACCAGCGTGTTTCGAACGACTCTCAATATCATCATCGCCTCCACCGCGCATTCTATCGGGATCGGCACGGATTTTTGTCACCCGAGGGTCACGACGCCCGCCGATCCGGGTTTTCGGAATGCCGGCCGGGTCCGTGCTCGTTTCACCTGCCGACGGCACGGCGCGTCACCCGGGAGAAAAACGATGATCACCGTCATTTCTGGCACGAATCGACCCAACAGCAACACCGCGAAGATCGCCGCGATCGCCGTCGATGGTCTGCGACGGCTCGGCGAGGAGGTCGCGCTCATCGATCTCGCGAAGCTGCCCTTGGAGCTCTTCGACGGCGCGAGCTACGGTGATAAACCCGAAGCATTCGCGGTTTTCCAGGACAGGATCATCGCCACCGACGGGATTCTCACGGTCATTCCCGAGTACAACGGCGCCTGTCCGGGCGTGATGAAGTACTTCATCGACATGCTGCGCTTCCCGGACAGCCTCTATGAGAAGCCGGCCGGTTTCATCGGCATCTCAGCCGGCCCGTGGGGCGCCGTGCGGGCCGTGGAACAACTCGAGATGGTCTTTCAGTACCGCCACGCCCACCTCTTCGGCAGGCGGCTTTTCATCCCCCGCGTCGGCGCGGCGCTCGACGATCAGGGGCGGTTGGTCGATCAGGACCTGGAGAAGCGCTGCGCCGAGGCGCTCGAGAAGTTCGTCGATTTCTGCCACCGGCTGAAGGATTGAGGTCGGAGCTCGAAGCGACCGCCGTTGCGCCGGGACAGCGAAGCAACCACACCGCGGCGAAGAGCGCAAGCCGACGCCGCCGACCGTCGGACCTCGACGCACCGGCCCGGCGGTCGATCGTGGTGTTCTCCACGCCTCGGCGGTTTGCCGAAACGATCTCGAACCCGCAGCCGGCATCCTCTTCTCCGGCGTATGCGAAACTCTCTGTCGACACGTGAAGGAGGCCCCCCGGGATGATCTTGAGACACCGCCATCCGGTTCTTCTGGTTTGTATTCTCGCCGCAACCCTCGCGACGGCCCGCGCTGACGAGGGGCAACGGTCGATGACGCCGCTCGATCTCGCGCGGTTACGGAGCATGAAGTCGGCGAAGATCTCGCCGGACGGCTCGCTCATCGCCGCGGTCCGCTCGGTTCCGCGCACGCTCTTCGACCAGGAGGACGGTCCGAACTGGGCGGAACTCTACGTCATCGACCTGGCGACCGGGGTTGCCCGGCCCTTCATCACCGGTGAGGTCAACGTCGCAGGGGTTGATTGGCGTCCCGACAACTCCGCGGTTTCGTTCCTCGCCAAACGTGGACTCGACGAGCAAACCAAGCTCTACCTCATCCCCACCACCGGCGGCGAGGCGCAGCCCGTCGTCTCGGTCGAGACCACGATCACCGGCTATGCCTGGAGCCGGGACGGCGCCCGGGTCGCGTTGATCGCCGAGAAGCCGGAGTCGGAGATCGAGAAGGAGCTCGAAGGTCAAGGCTTCACCCAGAGGATCTTCGAGGAGGACGACCGGCCGCTTCGGGTCTGGATCGCCGAGATCGGTGAAGCCGGCGTTCCCCGATCGCTCGATCTGCCGGGTTCGGTCGTTCAGGTGCGCTGGAGCCCGGATGGAGAACGTCTGGCGGTGGCCCTGACGCCGCGGCCGCTGGTGGACGACCGGTTGATGTTCCAGCAGGTTTACATCGTCGATGCCTCCACCGGTGACATCGAAGCAACCGTGGACCGCGAGGGCAAGCTCGGCAGCATCGAGTGGAGCCCCGATGGCCGCCGCCTCGCCATGATCAGCGCCGAGGATGTTCACGATCCATCGGCGTCGTCGCTCATGGTGGTCTCGGTGGACGGAGGAGTTCCCGAGAATCTGACTCGAGGGTTCGAGGGTTCGGTCACCGCGGTTGCCTGGTTGAACTCCGAGGTCCTGGTGTTGCTTGCCGATGTCGGCGTGACCAGCGAGCTGTTTCGAGTCGGAGCCGCCGGAGGTCCGAGAAATCCGCTCGAACGGTTTGCCGGCGGCGTCGTCTTCACCGCCATGAGCGTGGCCGACGATGGACGCCGCATCGCGTTGATCGGCAACTCGCACTCGCACCCCGACGAGGTCTTCGCCATGGATCTGAGCGACGAACTCCCGCCGGCTCGATTGACCGACGCCAACCCGTGGCTCGCCGAGATTCGTCTCGCCCCGCAGGAGGTCGTGGCGTGGGAGACCCGAGACGGTCTCGAGCTCGAAGGCGTTCTCATCCGACCTCTCGACGGCTCGGACCTGCGGCCTGCGCCGCTGGTGATGATCGTGCACGGCGGACCGGAGGGCCATCGCCGCGACGGATGGCTCAGCCGATACAGCGCCCCGGCCCAGGTGCTCGCGGCGCGGGGATACGCCGTCTTCTTCCCCAACTACCGCGGCAGCACCGGGAGGGGTGTCGCCTTCTCCAAGCTCGGCCAGGCCGATGCGGCGGGGGCCGAGTTTGACGATCTCATCGATGCGGTCGACCACCTCGTCGAGATCGGTGTCGCCGACAAGAGCCGGATCGGGGTGACCGGGGGCTCGTACGGCGGATACGCGACGGCGTGGCTGACCACCCGGTACAGCGAGCGCTTTGCCGCCGGGGTGATGTTCGTCGGGATCTCCAACAAGATCTCCAAGTTCGGGACCACCGACATCCCCGAGGAGGAGACCCTGGTCCACGCCCTCTCCTACCCCTGGCAGAAGTGGGAGCATTTTCTCGAGCGATCTCCGGTGACCTACGCCGAACGCGGAACGACACCGCTGCTCATCATGGGTGGGGACGCCGATCCGCGGGTGAGCCCGACGCAGTCGATGGAGCTGTACCGAGCGTTGAAGACCCACGGCAAGGTTCCGGTTCGGTTGGTCCGGTATCCGGGAGAGGGCCACGGCAACGCCCGTGCCGCATCGCGCTTCGACTACCAGCTGCGGTTGTTGCGGTGGTTCGACCACTACCTCTTGGCGGGTGGAAACGGCGTGCCTCCGTACCGTCTCGACTACCGGAGCCCGGAACACGGATGGCAACCCGCCGAAGAGAAATGAGCGGTGCGGGATTTCGCCCGAAATGAGCTATTGTTTGACGGGCACGAAGCATTTCAGACCGCAACTCGAAGACCAAGGAGACACGATGCACACGAAACGAATCATGATCATGACTGCGGTGGTTCTGATGACCGTCGCCGCCGCCGGCGCCGATACCAAGGTCGTCCAGCAACACCACCAGGACGGTTTCTCGATGATGGGACAGACCCAGGCCCCGACCGACGAGGAACACGTGACGTGGATCGGCGACAAGAAACTGCGGATGGACCAGGGATCGAGCTCGACCATCGTCCAGCTCGAGGCCGGCAAGATGATCATCATCAACCATGATGACAAAACCTATACCGAGGTCGATCTTCCGGTGGATATCGCGTCGCTGATGCCCCCCGGCATGGCTGAACAGATGACGGCCATGTTGAAGTTCGATGTCACGGTCACGCCCTCCGCCGAAACCAAGAAGGTGGGCGAGTGGAACGCCAAGCGCTATGACCTGAAAATGACGTCGGCCATGATGAGCCTGGATTCGGTGATCTGGGCATCGACTGAAACACCCATCGACCATGCGAAGTACTTCGACCTGTTCTCCGAGGTCATGAGCCTGCAGCCCGGCATGGACAGCATGTTGAGTCAGATGCGCCAGATCGACGGCTATATCGTGACCCAGGAGGGAACCATGTCGATGAAGTTCATGGGCGAGACCACCATCGGTTCCAGTGATGTGGTCAAGTCCATTACGGACGTCGACGCGCCCGCCGGAACCTATGACGCGCCTGCCGGTTACGCGAAGAAAGAGTTCGACTTCATGGCCATGATGCAGGATCAGTAGTCGCCGGTTCGATCCGGTCCGGGCCCCCTTCCCCCGGGAAGGGGGCCGTTCTATCAGTCTCTGGTCCGTCCGGCTGCCAGCAGCGTGAGGTCGTCGTAGGGGGTGTGGCCGCAGGTAAAGGCTTCGATTTCCTCGAGAACGTGGTTGACGGTCGCCTGGGGGGAGGTCCTCGGTGCGTCGCGCAGCACCTCGGCGAGTCTCAGTTCTCCAAAAAATTCACCGTTCGGTGACTGCGCCTCGACGACTCCGTCCGAGTAGGCGAGGAGCAGATCTCCCGGTTCGAGCTCGACCTCCAGGACCTGATGGCCGCCGATCTTGAGAGCGCCCAGCGGGAGCCGGTGATTCGGCATGCAGAGGGTCTCCACCGGCGACGAGCTTCGTCGTAGCAACGGCGGCGGTTGACCGGCGAGGGAGTACCGGACCGTCCCTGAAGAGGGACAGAACGCGAGGTAGCCGAGGGCGACGAAGCTGCCGCCGCGGAGGCTGCCGCGGCGGGCGCCGCGAAGACTGTAGAGCCTCTCGTTGGCGAGGCGGAAGAGTTCCTCGGGGTGGGGGTGGGCGAGGGCGAGGGTGTTGAGCACCTCGTGAGCCGCCATCATCATCAAGGCGCCGGAGATGGACTTGCCCGAGACATCGCCGTAGGCCAGAGCGTGTTCTCCGGGCAGACCTCCGGGAAGCTCGGTGTAGAAGTCGCCGCCGACCTCGCGCGCCGGGCGGCAGATCGCGGCGACCTCCCACCCCACGGCGGCGCCGAGCTCGTTCGGGAGCAGCGATGATTGGATCGACGCGGCGATCTTGAGCTCGCGTTCGAACTCCGCCTGGCGGGCCCGTTCGTCGAGGAGCAGATTGGTCTCCAGCGCGATCGATGCCTGGTTGAGCAGACCGCGCAGGAGCTCGATCTCTTCGCCTTCGAGGGCGGTCCGACCGGTCTTGCCAGACAGCAGCATGATGCCCACCGAACGCCGGGTGGTGGCGAGCAGACCGACGACCTCCACCCCGGTGGCGCCGAGCTCGTCGCCGAGCTGTTCGACCTCGGCCGAGAGCAGCCGAATCGGCGCGAGCTCGTCCATGCGAAGCAGGGGGCCCTTGTTCTTCAGGAAGTCGTGGAGGATGCCGATGATCGGCAGTTCGGCGGGTAATCTCGTCGGCCCCGCGACCCTCTGGAGGCGCTGGTTCTGGGGCAGGAAGAGGGCTGCGAAGTGGAGGCCGAGAAGCTCGGGCAGACGCTCGACGAGTTGGGTGACGACCGGTCCGATCTCGACCTCGTTGGTCAACGCCTCACCCATCTCGACCATGGCCCGTTGGAGCCGGTGTCGTTCGGCGAAGAAGAACCGGTCGACGGGTCGCTGCAGACGGTGACGGAGAGGCTCGAAGAGCAGCACGATGGTCAGAGCGAAGACGACCGGGAAATAGGGCGAATCGGCGAGCTGCGTTCCCTGGAAGACACGGTTGAATGACGCGATTCCCAAGGCATACAGCGCCGTCACCAGGGCGGTCGTGAGCGCATAGAGCAGGCTCTTGCGGAGGATGACGCGGATGTCCAGGAGCTGGAAGCGGATGATCGCGTAGGCGAAGGTGATGGGAACGAGGACCAGCGGCACCACGCCGTAGAAGATGAATCGCTCGGTGTCGAGGAACGATGGGAAGGCGACCGCCAGGAGAATGAACGGCACGACTCCGAAGAGAGTGCCGACAAAGACCAGGCCCGCTCCCCGGCGCTGCTGGACATCGGGCAGGTAGCGTGCGCTCAGACCGAGGGCGCCGAGTCCGAGCACCATGTATCCGACCATGATCCACCAATTCGCCATCGGCGCGCCGGAGATCAACGCCATTTGGGCCCCGGTCCACCAGGATCCGGCGAGGGTCGCCACATAGACCATGGGCGGGAGCAGGTAGATGGGAACCAGGCGCGGGCTGAGGCGGGCAATCCACCCGATGATGTCGGCGATGGGGTCGCGACGCCACTCCCACACGGGGCGCGGGAAGATCAGGAAAAAGTGGAGAAAGGCGGCGGGAAGGAAGAGCAGCGCCATGGTTCCCGTGCTGAGCACAAAGGTGTCGACCCACGAGTAGGAAGCGGGACGGAGTCGGCACACCAGAAAGAGCATGAAGAGGCTGCACATGATGTAGAAGACGCGCGCCGTCGGCAACCGTGGTTGGCGGATGACGACGAATGAGCCGACACCGAAAAAGAGAAAGCCGAGCAACGCCGCATAGAGGTACGAGGTGTCGCCGATTCTCCGCCGCCCGAGTTCGACCTCGCGCTCCTTGATGCTTCCGCCCGAGCGAAACATGTAGGGCACCGACTCGCCGATGGAGTGCCGGTTGAGCAGCGCCTGGGCATGGCCGGCGGACGACAGGATGGAACGGTCGATGCCGACGATGACGTCGCCCTGCCGGATACCGGCGCGGTGGGCGCCCGAACCCGGGACGACCATGCGCACGACCGTGGATCCCGGAACATCGGCCTCGAGGATCACCCCGTCGTAGGGACGGGGGAAGAACATGTCCGCCACCGAGAGGACGGCCAGGAGAAGGGCGACAGCCCCTGGTGCGAGAAGAACGGCGAATTGGCGGTACACGCGCGACATCACACCAATGATACGCTTTCGCGACAAAACTGTTCTTGCGAATCAATATCGTTATGGTTGTCGCGAGTATACAGGAGTTTCTAAATTTGCAATTTTGAATTCTCGATTACATCTCAGATCGTGAAGGCCCTCTGCGATGTATTCCATGATTCGAAATCAACAATTGAGAATTAGATTCCCCCGCCATTCTCGAAATCCTGCATTCTCGGCCGGCCCTGGGAGATTCGGCTCGCCGCCGGGACGCTCCTGGTCAGCCAGACATTGCCGCCGATGATCGATCCGGTGCCGATGGTGACCCGGCCGAGGATCGTCGCCCCCGAGTAGACGGTCACTTCGTCTTCGATGATGGGATGGCGGTCGATCCCCTTGATCGGGTTGCCCCCTCCGTCGAGCGGGAAACTCTTGGCGCCCAGGGTCACGCCCTGATAGAGGCGGACGCGGTTGCCGATGATGGTGGTTTCGCCGATGACCACCCCGGTTCCGTGGTCGATGAAGAAGCGTTCGCCGATGGTGGCGCCGGGGTGGATGTCGATCCCGGTCTCGGAGTGGGCGAGCTCGGAGATAATGCGGGGAATCAGCGGCACCTCGAGCCTGAAGAGTTCGTGGGCGATGCGGTGGCTGGTCAGCGCCAACACTCCGGGGTAACAGAAGATCGCCTCGGAAGCACTGGATGCCGCCGGGTCACCCTCGTACGCCGCGACCGCGTCGAGGGCAAGCATCCGTCGGATCTCGGGCAGCCGTTTGAGAAACGCTTCGGTGATGCGTTTGGCCCGGCTCAGGCAGGCCGCTGGGGTCCGGTCGGCGCTGTCACGGCTGCACGCGAAACAGAGGCCGCGGTGGACCTCGTCCACCATCATCAACGACACCTGGTGAAGGGTGGCGCCCATGTGATAGCCGAGGCTGGCTTCGGTGATGTCGCGGTTGCCGAAATAGCCCGGAAAGATCACCGAGCGCAGCAGCTCGACGACCTTGGAAATCTCAGAGCGCGACGGCAGCGGGTGGCCCTGGAAGGTCAGCCGGATCGGGGTCGCGAGAGAGTCTCGTTGGGCGTTGAGTTGGTCCACGACGTCGGCGAGCGCCTCGTCGATCTCGCCGACGTCGTGGTTGTGAGGAAACTGATTGACGAAATCCAATTCGGCCATGCTGATCCTCCCGAGGGATGCAACACGGCGACGGCGAATTCTAGTCCGTGGTTTTGGATGTGACGGGCTGTGGGCGGGTGATCAGAATCCGCGCTTGAGGCTGCCGGCCTGTTGTTTGATTGACGCGATCCGATGCGCCGCACGTTTGCGGTCGTCGGCGGCCTGGTGGCATGCCTTGTATTTCTTTTCGCTACCGCACCAGCAGCGGTCGTTCCGCTTGAGGTCGGGGATTTCCTGTTCTTCCGGTCCCAGCACCAGCCTCTTGAGGCCTGCGGCGAGATTCATGGCTCGGTCCTTTCGGGAAACTGGCGTCGCCGGTTGACGACGCTCGATCGGCCCGGGACCTTAGCATCCCCGCGCGACGATTTCAAGGATGAATGGCAGGGAAGTGGTCGATTCCAAGGAGTTTGGCGATCAGGACCCCGATGTCGGTGTTGTCCATCACCCCGTTGAAATGTTCGGCGCCGGGCCCGAACGCGAAGAGAGGAACCCACTGCGCGGTGTGCAGGTCCCAGACCCAACGTACCCCCGCCCGCCCGTCTTCATAGTCCCCGTCGATGACCCCGAGACCACCGGTGTCGTGATCCGCGGTGACGAGGACGAGGGTGTCGCCTCGTTCCCCGGCCCAGGCAACGGCAAACGCCACCGCCGCATCGAATTCCCGAACCGCCTCGACGACGCCTGAGATGCTGTTTTGGTGGCCGCTTCCATCGCTCAGCTCGGACTCGATGAGGGCGAGAAACCCGGTCTCCCTGCTTCCGAGGGCCTCGAGCGCGAACTCGGTGGTCACGACGAGTTCGGGTCCGTGGGCGTCGGCTCGCGTGCCGCGCGGGGGGAAGAGTGCGAGGACCGGGGGTTGGGTGCCGGCGAGGTCGGACTCGTCGTGAACCACGTGGTAACCGGCTGCGGTTCCGAGTTCATCGACGCGGTCGACGAGTTCCAAATACGCCGGGTCGCGCCTGGCCTTGGTGTGGTGGATCCATGTCCCGCCCATCAGAATGTCGTTCTCGGTCTCGAGGATCGCCGAGAAGATCTCAGCGTACTGGTATCGGTCACCGGCGTGGACGAGGAACCCGGCGGGTGTCGCATCGGCCAACCCCGAGGTGGTGATGACACCGGTTCCGAGGCCGGAAGATTTCGCCGCTTCCATGAGAGTCACCGGTTTCCGGCCGTCGGCGAGGACCGAGATCGCCGTCTTCGGCGCTTTGTAACCCGTCGCCATGGCGGTTGATGCTGCCGCCGAGTCCGTCGCGAGGTTGTTGCCGGCGTGGGTGCGGACCAGCCCGGTGATCGGGGCCGACTCGACGGCGAGATGGCCGTCCGGGCCGTGGAGCATCATTGACGCAGCGCTGAATTGGCCGACCCCCATCCCGTCGCCGATCATGAGGATCACGTTTCGCGGACGGGGCCCTTCGCCGAGGTCGATCGAGTGTCGGTTGTTCCGGGGGACGGTCAGTTGACCGCCTTCGGGGCTGGGGAATTCGTGGGTCATGCCGCGTTGGGCGCGAAGGACCACATTGCCGCCGGTGATCTCCCACGGGGCGAAACGGCCGGCGACAATGGTGATCGCAAGAACGATCGCCAGGGTTACAACGGCGTGGATGACGAAACGACGACCCTCAACCGGGAATCGAGATGGCATCTGTCCCCCTTCTCTCGGCCCCTGAGATCATACTCGCGCACCTCGGTTTGACGAGATCAGGCGCGAGAAGAAATCCGCCGGCTCTCGTGTTGAATGATTCAAGGGTGATGGCATGATACTGGCCGCACCGTCCGGAGGAATCCAATGATCTTCGATCCCATCTACTTCGTCTTCGTCATCCCGGCCCTGGTGCTCTCCATGTGGGCGAGCTTCAGGACCAGTTCCGCATTCAAGAAATACTCGCGGGTGCCCACCGCCAACGGACAGACGGGTGCTGAAGCCGCCGCGCGGCTGCTCGCCTCGGCCGGGCTCGGAGATGTCAGAATCCTGCGTTCGCAGGGGATGCTCACCGATCACTACAACCCCGTCAACCGGACCCTGAACCTGTCGGAGGGTGTCTTCGATTCGCGGTCGGTGGCGGCGGTCGGGGTGGCCGCCCACGAGGCCGGCCACGCGATTCAGCACGCCGAGCACTACAAACCGCTGGGGCTACGTTCGATCTTGGTGCCCACCGCCAAGATCGGATCGAGTCTGGGTTACATCGTCATGCTTGCCGGTCTCTTCATGTCCTCGACGAACATGGTGCTCGTCGGCGCCGTGCTGTTCTCGGCGGTGTTGCTCTTCCAGGTGGTGACGCTGCCCGTGGAGTTCGACGCTTCGAGGAGGGCCAAGGTCATGCTGGTCGAGCACGGCATCATCTCCGGCCGCGAACGGGAGGGAGTCGACCGGGTGCTCAACGCGGCTGCGCTGACCTATGTCGCAGCTGCGGTATCGACCCTGATGACCCTGCTCTACTTTCTCTTCAGGTCCGGGCTGCTCGGCGGTCGGCGCGACTAGTCGTAGAGCACCAACGCCTCGCCGAACCCGGCGACGCGCTCCTCGGCGAGCTCGAGGATCCGGGTGCGGCGCTGCCACATCACCTTGATCTGTGTGCGGTTGAGCCACGGCTGCAACGCCGTCTCGTATTCGCTTCGATCGAGGTTCTCGAGGGAAGCCAGCAGGGATCGCGAGAATCTGGACAGCGCGTCCTCGTCTCTGAGGCCGGCATCGATGTGAAAGGCGCGGGAGGAGTCGATTTTCCAGATCTTCCAGCTCTCATCGACCAGGATGTTCGAGATGTTGTTGTAGTCCGTGTCCCAGATCAGCTGGAGAAAGACCTTGAGGGTGGAAATCTGGTTGTTCCACGCCTCGATGTCGGGCGGTGGCAGGTTCTTGGCCCTCTTGCGCTCCCCTTCGGTCATGGCTCCGTTGATCCAGAGTTGCAGGGCACCCCAATCGCGCCCGATTCTCCGCTCGACCGTGGGTGGCACGATGCCGAGCCCGAGGAGCTTGTCGAGCTCGTAGGCGGCGATCTCGTGCTTGTAGTGGTCCTTGAGGTTGCGGAGGACGCGTCGGTCTCCGACCGTGATCTTGGGTTGGACCTCGACGACATCCTTGAAGGCCGCGGTGAGGGTGAGTTTGCCGTCGCTGAGAGTCGCCCGGCGTGGCCGGGTGATGCCCTTGCTCTCGTACTCGCTGAGATCGAGCACTTCAGCCTCTCGAAGAAAGGTCTCGGCAGCCTCGCCCGTCAGGGCGAGCGCCGGAACCGGGGCGCCGACGGCTGCACCCTCCACCGCAAGGATGGCGAGCAGAATGGCGAATCCGGACAGCATCACAGCCCGCCGCGGTCACTGCCGGGGGAGTTGTTGAACGATCTCGGTGGTGGCCCGTCTGAGATCCCTGGCGACGACGTCGTCGGCGTTGAGTTGGGTGTACTCGAGCTTGATGGTCTCGGGCCTGCTGACGGGTCGGCCCGACTGCAGATCCATGAGAGCGATGTTGACCCGCGCCTGGTAAACGATGTCGCGCTGCCCCATATAGGAAATCGGCCGGTCGCCCAGGTACTCCACTCGAAGCGGAACCAGGTAGCGCGCGTAGGGGCGAAGGGCTTCGCGAACCTCTTCCGGGGAGGGCCGCGACTCGGTGTTGACGAAGCCCTCGAGGCCGGGGATGGAGGTGACCTCGAGGACCTCGACCCCGGCCTGGTGGAGTCGTCCTTTGACATACTGCTCTGCTTCCACCGCCAGCAGCCGTTCTCCGACCGCGAGAACCACGGTGGCCGTGGGTGGCGGGGCGATGATCTGCGGCGGCGGAGATGTCGCGGTGTCTTTCTGCGCGGCTGACGCCGCATCACGGCGGATGCCCGATGGCTCTGGCGAACCCCGGGTCCCGCGGGTCGCCGCGGCGGCCTCGTTGCCGCTGGCTGGGGATGACGACGTCCCGCCGGCAACCGCAGGACCCGCCGGCTTGGCGTCGGTGTCGACACCAGCCTTGTCCTGCGCCGATTCCTCGCCCGGCGATCCGGACTCCGGTACGACCGAGGCGTCGCCGGAAGGTGCGGTGGCGGCTTCCTCGGACGCTGCAAGATCTACGACAGCGGTGCCGCCGCGCTTGAAAATGACGTCGAGAATACCGCTCTTGACGGTGAGAAAAGCCGCGGCGGCGCCGGCCCCGATGATCACGATGGCGATGACGGCCACCACCAGACCGGTCCGGGATCGCTTCGGCGCCGGTTGCGGTTGGGTCGCCGGGACAGAAGCGCGGGGTTCGGGCGCGGCGGCGACGGGGACGACGTCCGGTGGCGGCGGCGCCGGTGGTGGTGCTGCCGCCGAGGCGGGTTTGGTGGAACCGCTCTCGACGACGACGGTGGGCTCGCTGTTGATCTGGTCCTGGGTGACCGGCGGCGGTGGCGGTGACATCATTCCGGCCGCGGTGCCGGTCGCCGCCGCGCCCGCGACCCGGTGCATCGATTCTCCGCGCGCTTCGAGCCAGCCCTGGATGTCGGCGATGACCTCGGTGCAGCTCGGGTAACGGTCCTTGCGGTCCTTGGCCAGCATCCGCGCGATGATGCCGCGGAGCTCGTCGTCGACCTCGGGATTGAGCTGCCGGATATCGGGTGGCTCGACCTCGATGATGAGTCTGAGGAGGGCGAGCGGACTGTCCGCTCGGAACGGCATGGTTCCGGTGACCATCTCGAAGAAGGTGACTCCCAACGAGTAGATGTCGGTTCGTCGGTCGGGCGATTGATCGAGACACTGTTCGGGTGACAGGTAGCCGGGGGTGCCCATGAGCATGCCGGTTGCGGTGAGCCGGGAGGTGGCCCCGCCCATGAGCGCGAGGCCGAAGTCCGCGATCTTGACCAACCCGCGGTCGGTGACCATGAGATTCGCCGGTTTGATGTCGCGGTGGACTACGTCCTGGGCGTGCGCGTCCTGCAGTCCGGCCGCTGCCTGGAGGATCAGACGCGCCGCCTCAGGAGGAGGGATCTTGCCCTTGGTCTGGATCATTCTCTGGACGCTGGTGCCGTGGACATACTCCATGACGAAGTAGTGGTGGCCCTGGTCCTCGGAGATCGCGTAGATCTGGACGATGTTGGGATGGCTGAGGGCAGCGGCGCTCTGGGCTTCCCGGACGAATCGCTGGACATATTCGTCGTCCTGCTCAAGGTGCTCCCCGAGGACCTTGATGGCGACGAAACGATTGAGGGACTCCTCGTGTGCCTTGAGGACGACCCCCATGCCGCCACGGCCGAGTTCCGACACAATTTTGTAGTGACCGATGCGATCCACGTTGCCTCCCGGGTACATGCGCCTCCATGCTAGCTTGAACGTGGTCTCAACCGCAAATAGGATTTGAGGGCTTGTGGGCATGGGGTTGTCAGGCCCGGCGGCGACGGCCGAGCATCCCGCTTTTACCTTTGTGTTACAAAAATCCCGGATTCCGGTTAAACGAACTTCCCCAACCGCCCGTATATCCATGTGAGAGAAACAAACACGACACGTTTCATCTCACCTCCTTCCTCGTCGCCCCGCCGGAACCCCCTCCCCGGCGGGGCGGCCCCTTTTTTGAATGGGGTTGAACGGGGCGCCACCCTTTGCATTGTTCGGGCCGCCGAATGCGGATGCTCGGTTGGCCTTCAGCCCGATCAATGCTCAGAGTGGCTCCCTCGGCTCACATCGCCGGTCCGGGTAGTTTCAGGCTACACTTTGCTACCGGGGGTTGCAGCCATGAGAATCGCCATCGCCCAACTCGACTACACCGTCGGCGCCTTCGACGCCAATCTCGGGTTGATGACCGAGGCGGTCAGCGAGAGCCGTCGGCTGCGGGCGGATCTCGTGGTCTTCACCGAGTTGGCGACGGTGGGGTACCCGCCTGGCGATCTTCTCGAGCGTCGTGATTTCGTCGATCGCAATCTGCGCCAACTCGACCGCGTCGCCGCGCTGTCGGACGACTCGCTGGGAATCATCGCGGGCTATGTCGACCGCAACACCGCAGGTCACGGCAAGGGCCTCTTCAACTCCGCCGCGCTCTGCGTCGGCGGCCGCGCCGTGGCGCGTTACCACAAGTGCCTTCTCCCGTCCTACGATGTCTTTGACGAGGCCCGTCACTTCGAACCCGGGGGGCCGGCAAAACCGGTGCTTTTCAAGGGCGTCCGGCTCGGGATCTCGGTGTGCGAGGACGTCTGGGCCGATCCGGATCTCGACGGCCGCAGCATCTATCACCGCGATCCGGTGCTCGAACAGGTCGAGGCCGGCGCCCAGGTTCTGATCAACATTTCGGCGAGCCCGTTCGAACTCGGCAAGGCGGCCCAACGGCGTGATCTGGTCCGCCGTTACGCGGCGCAGTCCGGTCGGTTCTTTGCCTATGCGAATCAGGTCGGGGGGAATGACGAGCTGGTCTTCGACGGTCACTCCATCGTCGTCGACCCCACCGGTCAGGTGGTCGTTCGAGGTCGCGATTTCGCCCCCGATCTCCTGGTCTACGACATCGACCTCGAAGCCTCTTCGGGGGTTCCGGGCGAACTTCGCCGGGTCGCCGAAAGCACCGAGGAAGAGGCCGTCAAGGCCCTCGAGCTCGGTCTCAGGGACTACGCGAAGAAGACCGGGTTCGATCGGGTGCTGCTCGGGCTTTCGGGAGGGATCGACTCCGCGGTGACGGCGGCGATCGCGGCTCGCGCGCTCGGGCCCGACAAGGTGCTCGGGGTGGCTCTCCCGACCCGCTACTCATCCACGGGCAGTCTCGACGATGCCCGGGCCCTGGCCGACAATCTCGGCATCGGCTTTCAGATCATCCCCATCGACAAGATCTTCCAGTCGTATCTCGACGGTCTGTCGGAGGTCTTTGCGGGCGCCGAACCCGATGTCACCGAGGAGAACATCCAGGCCCGCATTCGCGGCGGGGTGCTCATGGCCCTGTCCAACAAGTTCGGCCGGTTGCTGCTGACTACGGGCAACAAGTCGGAGGTCGCGGTGGGTTACGCCACCCTCTACGGCGACATGGCGGGCGGGCTGGCGGTCATCTCGGATGTGGCCAAGACGCTGGTCTACGATATCGCCCGCTTCCTCAACTTCCGGCGCGAGACCATCCCCGCGTCGATCATCGACAAACCGCCATCGGCGGAGCTCCGGCCCGACCAGAGAGATCAGGACAGCCTGCCGCCCTACGAGGATCTCGATCGTGTGGTCGAGGGATACGTCGAGCGCAACCGGTCGGTGGAGGAGTTGGTCGCCGAGGGGATGGATCGCGAAATCGTCGTTGCTGTGGTCGAACTCATCGATCGCGCCGAGTACAAGAGACGCCAGGCGGCGCCGGGTATCAAGATCACCGCCAAGGCCTTCGGCATCGGCCGCCGCTACCCCATCGTCGCCGACTACAGAGGGCTCCATTCGTCGGAGAAATGAACCGCCAGGGCGCTAGGGGCGCAAGGAGATTACAACTGCGCATCGACGACGAGCCGCGGGCTGCTTCCGGCTCGCGGCTCGCCGTCGATTGAGATGCCTTGCGGTCTCGCGGTTCGACTACAGGCCCGGTTTCATCTTGCGCCACTTCTTGATCATCTTCTCGATGGCCTTGTTGATCTTCTTGTCGGCCTGTTGGGGGCTGTCGAAGAGGACGTCGATGGCGGTGCCGCGCCAGACCAGCTTCTTCTCCCTGGCGTCCCAGATGTCGATGATCAGGGTGCCGGCGGTGTATTTCGACACCGTGGTCGTGGAGACGCTCGTGCCGGTGCCGCCGGGACCGAACCAGTAGGGATCCCACGACCAGGAGCCGGGGAAGCCGTAACCGAGGTGGGCGGTGTTGACGCGGACTTCTTCACGCGACCCGGCGTGATAGGTGACGTAGAGGTCAGGGTCGTCGGTCACCTCTGTCAGCCGACCCTGGGAGAGGTGGTGCTCGATGGCGTTCTTGATTCGGGAGTGCATCAGGTCGTTGTGACCCTCGAGCGAGGTCTCCTCGGAGTCGTACCAGGCGAAGGTCTTGTACCAGGAGAAGCGTCCCGAGCGGTCGTAGTCGACGTGAACCTCCTGCGCCGCGGCGGAAACGGCCATGAGCCCAATAAAAACCAACAGTCCAGTGTGTTTGCGCAAATCGGCCTCCTCGCCGGAATGATCGTGGTGGGATGGTAGCACTGCGATCCGCTATCCTCTCATCAATGACAGGCCCACACGACCTCCACCCCATCGAGGCGTCGGTTCTCCACGCTCGGCGCGAGCGTGTGTTCCTGATCCTCTCCGGGCTCTTTCTCGGCACCCTCGCGATGCTCAACATTCTCGGCATCAGCCGTTTCATCAAGCTCGGCGAACTGACGACGGGTGCTGGAACGCCCCTGGTTTTCGCCATCGCAGTCGGTGTCCTGCCCTACCCGCTGACCTTTCTCTGCACCGACTTCATCAGCGAGTTCTACGGCCGAAAGCGGGCCAATTTCGTGGTCTTCGTCGGTCTTGTGCTCAATATCTGGGTTGTGTTCGTAATCTGGCTGGGTGGGGTGCTGCCGGGTTTCGAGGCGCTGGATCCCTCGACCGGTGAGATCGTCCGCGATGCCGCCGGCAGGCTGCCGGTGTTTTTCGAAGTCCGAGCCCTGACCTTCGGCGCGGTGACCGCTTCAATGGTCGCATACATGTCGGCGCAGTTCTGCGATGTCTATGTCTTCCACTTCTTCAAACGAGTGACCAGGGGGAAGCTGCTGTGGGTGCGCAACAACGGCTCGACCATGACCAGTCAGCTCGTCGACACCACCGCGGTCATCCTCATCACCCACTACTACGCCCACGCCCTTCCGGTCGATTCGAGTCAACCGATCGGCCGCCAGTTGGCACTCTTCATCATCACCGGGTACGCCTTCAAGTTCGTCATCGCCGCGGCCGACACGCTGCCCTTCTACCTGGGAGTGAAGTGGCTGTCGGAGTATCTCGAGATCGATCCCACGGAAGAGCATGACGAGCTACCGGAAAGTTGAACAGAGTTCCGGAAATCACAACGGCTCTTCAGAAGAGCCGTTGTGATTTCCGGAAAGCCCATCAAACTCCCTCTCCCACTCGTCCATATCGTCGTCGGTGAAACCGAAGTGATGGCCGATCTCGTGGAGCAGGGTGAGCTGGATCTGGTGGATCAGGTCCTCGCGGTCGCGGGAGTCGTCGAGCAGCGGCTGCCGGTAGAGCACGATGACATCGGGGAGGACGTTGCCGTACCAGCCGCCCCGTTCGTCCAGCGGGATGCCGGTGTAGAGGCCGTACATGGAGTCGCGGCGAGGGTCGAGACCGAGTTCGCGGAGGGTCTCGTCGTCGGGCCACTCCTCGATCCGGATGGCAATGTTGCTCATGAGCTCGGCGAATTCGTCGGGGAGGCGGTCGAGAGCATCAGAAACCACTTCTTCGAAGAGAGCGCGGCTCATCACGAGGC
>JAHECW010000045.1 GCA_024641545.1 Acidobacteriota bacterium | reverse complement strand
CCAGGTCCGGATCATCGGCGACGCCCCGGAGATCGCCCGCTCCGCCGACGGCACACCCCTCCTCAGCCCGGAGGTCGTGGTCATCGGCGCCTTTCCGTTGATGACCACCGGCACCGATGCCAACGTTCAAATTCGCGGCCTCGATCAACGGGTCCTCGAGGTTCGTCCGACGGTCCGTATCAAGGAGGGACGTTTCTTCCAGCCGGGTCTCACCGAACTCGTGGTCGGCAAGAACGCCGTGATCACGTATCGAGGATTCGGCCTCGGCGAGACCGTAGAGATGGGCGGTCAGGACTGGCGGGTCGTCGGCATCTTCGACAGCGGCGGCAGCGCCTTCGACTCCGAGCTCTGGTGCGATTCGAAGCTGCTCAGCCGGACCTTCGGCCGTTCGGAGAACGTCTACCAGTCGGTGACCGCCCGACTCGACTCGCGGGGGGATTTCACCTCCCTGAAGGACACCCTCACCTCCGACCCCAGGATGACGGTGGACATCACCGGGGAACAGGCCTATTACGCCAAACAGTCCCAGATGGTCAGCACACTCATTCGCGTGCTGGGGTTCCTCGTCGCCTCGGTCATGGCTATCGGCGCGGTTTTCGGCGCACTCAACACCATGTACTCGGCGGTTGCTGCGCGGGCGAGAGAAATCGCCACCTTGCGCGCCCTCGGTTTCGGCGGCACGAGCGTGGTGGTCTCGTTTGTCGCCGAGTCGGTTCTCATCGCTCTGGTCGGCGGGGTTCTCGGTTGTCTCGCCGTGCTCCCGCTCAACGGCTTCACCGCCGGCACCATGAACTGGCAGACGTTCTCGCATCTGGCGTTCGCCTTCAAGGTGACCCCGTCGCTGATGCTCTGGGGACTCGGTTTCGCCGCGTTGATGGGGCTGATCGGGGGTCTGCTCCCGGCCGTGAGAGCCGCGAGGATGCCGGTGGCGACCGCTCTGCGGGAGTTGTAGGAGGCGGAGGCCAGAAGGCAAGGAGTTTGAAGTGAGGAGTGAGGACCTCCTGCTCCCCTCTCCTCCTCACAGCGAGCGAAGCGAGCGCTCACTTTCTGACTTTCTCACCCCTCACTCATCCGCAACGCACCTGAAGCCGACCGAGCGGCCGAGGTTGTCGGCCCGCCTGCCGCTGCGCTTGGTCACCGACTGCCTCGGCGGCGGGTCGTCGTAACCCCCGCCGCGCACCACCCGCCTTCGTTCACCTGCGAGACCGGTTTCCTGATACCAGGCGCTCCCGTCCTTCGGCGCACCCTGGTAGGTCTCGTTGTAGACATCCTCGGTCCACTCCGAGGCATTGCCGATAAGATCGTAGAGACCCCACCGGTTGGGTTCGAAGCTCGCCACCGGAGCGGTTCCGCCCCAGACATCGCCCCGGTAGACTCCGATGGCGTTCGCCGCGCCCGGAACCCAACTCGCACCCCAGGGAAACGCGGTTGCCGAACCACTCCGTGCCGCAACCTCCCATTCGACCTCGGTGGGGAGCCGCTTGCCGGCCCATGCGGCGTACTCCTTCGCCTGGTACCAGTCGACCCACAGCACGGGGTGATTGCCGAGACTGGGGCTGTCGAAAACCTCGGTGCGTTGCGGCGGCGTGCAGGCGCCGGCCTGGACGCAGCTCCGGTACTCGTCGTTGGTAACTTCGGTCCGATCGATCCAGAAGCCCTCGAGCGTGACCTCGTGTTCCGGTTGCTCGTTGCTGCCGGCCCCGAGATCGCCGGGGCTGGCCCCGATGTGCGAACGGCGCCCCCCGACCCACACCATCCCCTTTCCGTCTCCCGGCCACACTCTCGTGGTTCCGGTCTTGCGGGTGAGCCGACTGGCCGCCGCCGCGAAGGCCGCGTCCTTCGGAGCGATCGTCAGACCGAGTTGCGCCGCCGTCTGAGCCGTCTCCCGGTCGCCGCGCCGCTCGTTGTCGGTCACCGCCCGGCGCAGCACGACCAGCAGCTCTTGCTGGAACGAAGCGAATCGACCGGCGAGCCGCGGGCTCTCCATCGCTACCGATCGATATTCGGCAAGCCGCGTCCCGACATCCGCGATGCCGCTCCCGCTCGCCTGACCGAGGAGCTCGGTCTCGAACCGGGTGAAGAAATCTCCGGCAACCGGGTCGCCGGGGTCGCTGCTCAGCCTGCGGGCCGCCGGAATCAGGGCATCCTCCATCCGATCTTCGATCACGAACAGGGTGATGGTTCGCCGCTCGAGAAAGCGGCGGTCTTCGGCTTCGAGATCCGAGCCGTCGAACTCCCGCCCGGACGCGACATCGATGGGGAAAGCCAGCTGCGCCCCACGGACCAGCTCTTCAGCGGAGGCCTCCCGGGCGTGATCCGCCACGCATCGGAATCCGAGATCGTCGGCGTGATACTCGGCATCGAACCACGATCGGGTCGAGACCCGCGCCATGTCGATCGCGCGACGCCAGGACCCGCCCCGAACCACCCGCCCCCATCCCTGTCGGGCGGGGAATCCGTCATTGGGAGAATCCGACAGCCGTGGTAGGTACCGGTCCTGACACCACTCCCAGACGTTTCCCGCCATGTCGACCGTTCCCCAACCCATGGACGGAAAGCTGCCGACGGGTCGGGTCCCACCGGTGATGGCGCTCCGCGGTTCCAGCCAGAGGTTGGCGAGCTCCCGGCGGCGACCGTTGCCCCATGGGAATCTCATGTTGCCGACTTCACCGCGGGCCGCGCGCTCCCACTCGGCCTCCGAGGGAAGGCGTCGGCCCGCCCACCGCGCATAGGCCCTCGCCTGCCGCCAGCTGACGCCGACCACCGGATGATCGACGCGATTCAGATCATTGAAGGCTTCAGGATCCTCGGGCGGGCTGCAGCCGCCGGCAACCACGCACAGCCGGTATTGGCGGTTGGTCACCTCATGAGCCTCGACCCAAAGCGCCGGCACCTCCACCTGACGAGTGGCGAGTTCATTGTTGAGACAGGCGCCGTCGTCGATCGTACAGCCGATCCGAACTTCCATGGCGGGGTGGAAGACCAGCCTCGCCCCGTCCAACGGCGCTCTCCACAGCTGTCCCTCCCTGGCGTCGGCGGGCGGAATCAGGACCGTACGCAACCGGGCAACGGCATCCGAGTCGGGGTCGAGCTCGGCGGCAAGCGCCCACAACGAGGACGCGCGCAGGAGATCGGTCGATCTCGCTTGATCCCCGACCTGGAGGAGCTGGTCGGCGATCCTCCGCTCGACTGAGGACAGGCGGGCGATCCCATCGGGCAGGTGAGGCACCAGAGAGGCGTAGGTGTCGAAGAGCGCTCGGGTGACGACCACTCGACCCTGCTGGGCCTCGCGAAGGATCGAAGCCTCGGCCAATCGAAGCACCCGCTCGGCGTCCTCGTCGCCGGGACGTTCCACCAACCGGTCGATGGCGTCCGGCAGCTGACTCCAGGGCCCGGCGTGAGCCATCGGCGCCACCGCTCCCACAATCACGACGACGAGCAGAACAACCGGCCGCATCAGTGTGTGGCGACCGACGCTACGGGAGGAACAGGCCTCACACCATCGACCACGCCGCCCACGGTGGTGGGTCGCGCCGGGCCCGGCGTCTCGCCTGGAAAGTACGGATCCATCGGGATCGTCCACATTCTGTCTTCGTATTGTAACCCTTTCGTGGGGTGGGGTTACACTGACCCGATGGATGGTGATGGCCGGGAGCTCAGCTACTACCGAAGCGTCGAGGATCTCTTTGCCTCCCTTCGGGGAGCGCCCCATGTCCTGTCTCCCCGCGATTTTCAACTCCTCCGGTCGTGGTGGCGCGAGGGAGTCCCCCTGGCGGCCGTCGCGTCCGGGCTCACCGAAGTCTTCGCGCAGAACCGCGAACGCGACGATGGAGACCCTGTCGTCAGCCTTTCCTACTGCCGTCATGCGGTCAAGCGGAACGCAAAGCGGCTGGCCGAGATGCGTGCCGGTCAATCCGAAAACCCATCCGGGACCGCGCCAACGGAGACCTCCGGAGACTGCGGTTCGCTGGTCGCCGCGCTGACCGAAGCCGCCGATTCGCAGCGGCGGACACGGCCGCCGGTCGCCGAAGTTCTGGCTCGAATCGCCACCCGGGTCGAGGCGGCCGGCGACGAGCTCCCGCTTGAAATGCTGGACGAACACCTCTTCGGCCTCGAGTCCGAGATGCTTCACGAGTGCTGGGCCGCCATCCCGCAAAACGAGCAGCGGACAATCGAGGCGCGCATCGAGCAGGCCGTGGCCGGCGCCTCGGCCACCGACGAGGCTCGGCGAAGGAGCGCGAAGGCGTTGCGCGACCGGGAAATACGACTACTGCTCGAGCTGCCCCGGTTGGAGGTCGGGCGATGAAGCGGATCTCCTCGGGTGCACAGTGGTGAACACCCCGGATCGCGGCGCCGCGGCCACGACCGAGGTTCGTGCCGTCAAGCTCATCGGCGGCGGGCGCGCGCTGGCCCATGCCGACGGCGCCACGTGGATGATCCGAGGCGGACTGCCCGGGGAACGGCTGCGGGTTGCGGTTACCCGACGGCGCGCCCGAATCATCGAGGCGGAGGTCGTCGAGGTTCTGGACGACCCCCACCCCGCGCGTCTGAAACACCCGTGCCCCCACGCCGACGGTTGCGGCGGGTGCGACTGGCCCCAGGTCGACCCGCGTCTCGGCGCGATCCTCAAGATCACGGTCGCGGCGGAGGCTGCAGGGCGATTCCCGGCAATCGCGGATCGGATTCGCGGCGCAGCGATCACCGACTCGCCGGCAGGCTACCGGCTTCGAAGTCGTCTCCACTGGGACCCGGTCAGCCGTATTCTCGGCTTCTACGGACCCCGAAGCTGGAAGGTGAGCCCGATCATCCACTGCAGCATCATCTCCCCCACCCTCGCAGACGGGTTGGCAGCGCTCACGGAGAGCCTTACCAAACACTGTTCGATGCCCGTCGATCTTGAGGTTCTCGAGGGAAGCGACGCCACGGTAGCAGCCCTTCTTCCGGCGCGGGGTGGACCGAAGTCGATCCCCGATCGCTGTCTGCCTCGGGCTGCGGAATGCCCGGGCGTGGGTGGGTTTCACCGACTCACGAAGGCAGGCCGAATCCTCCCGGGATGGGGCCGGGAGAAGGTCGCCATGGATCTCCCCATTCGGCTCGATGTCCCCATCGGCTCCTTCTTTCAGGGCAACCGCCACCTCGTGCCGTGGCTCTTCGAACGGGTCGCCGGCCTGGTCGGTCCCGGCGACGAACCCGTAGTGGATCTTCACGGCGGCGTCGGCTTCCTGGCCGCCGCAGCCGGTTGGGCCGGTCGCGACGACCTCACCGTGGTCGAACCCCACCAACCGGCTGCAACCGCCGCGCAGGTCAACCTGCCCGGCGCGCGGGTGGCGGCCGGCTCGGCCGAGGCTTTCCTGGAAGACAACGGTGATCTGCCGCCGGACGCGATCGCCATCACCGATCCACCCCGAACCGGGATGACGCCGAACCTCCGCCGGCGCCTCGCGGCGTGGCGACCACGTCGAATTCTGATGCTCGGGTGCGATCCCGCAACCTGGAGCCGCGACGCCGCCGACCTCATCGACCACGGATACGTCCTCGGACACCTCGAGCTGATCGATCTCTTCCCCTTCACCCACCATGTCGAGATTCTCGCCGTGCTGGAGTCCGGGTGAGCGGGGAAACCGGCGAATCCCGCGCACTCAAACCCCTGTGGGGCATGACCCTGGGCGCCGCCGCTGCCAGCGGGCTCGCCCTGGCCTTGCCTCAGACCGGTCCCGCGTGGATTCCCCTGCCGTTGTTCATCGTCGGTGCGTCCCTCTTTGCGTTCGCGGCCCACCGCGGCCGCGACGCGCCCCTCGCGCTCTGGCTCGTGGTCGGATTCACCGTGGTCGGAGCCCACGGTCTCCACGACGCCGGCAACCGGCACGATCTCGCCGATCTCATCGATCGAGAGGATCCGGTCTGGATCCGCGCCCGAATTCTCGTCACCGAAGGCTGGACCGAGGGGCGGTGGGGATGGCAGACCCGGATCAGAGTCTTGGAATCGGGCCACGATCATCGGTCGATACCGAAGCTCCGCCGCTGTCGTCTCGAGGTCCGCGGCACCGTCAACCCCGGAGATCTTCCACAACCGGGCGACATCGTCCGCGGGTTGGTCTCGATCCGCGGCTCGCCGCGATCGCCCCTCCTGGTCACGAACTCCCGCAGTCTGATCCAGGCAACCACCGAGGTCCACCCGCTGCCGGCGCTCCGCGGACGCCTTTCCGATGAGCTGCTGGCAGCTGCCCGAACCGATGTCGATCGAATCCGCGCGGCCGAGCTCGCGGCGGCGCTCTCGCTCGGTCGCCGAGACCTCCTCGCGCCGCTGCGGCGCGAAGGCTGGAGGCGATCAGGACTTGCCCACGTCCTCGCGGTCAGCGGTCTGCACGTCGGTCTCGTGGCGGGGATGGCCTGGTTGCTGCTCGCCATCGGCGGCGCCTCCCCGACCACCACCAGGATCGTGATCCTCGCGCTCCTCCCCGCCTACGCCCTCCTCGCAGGGGCATCGCCATCGGCGGTCCGGGCGGCTCTCATGGGTTCGATCTTTGTCGGCGCCGGTCTTCTCGGCCGGGCCGTCGTACCGATGGCGGCGGTGCTGCTCGCCGCCCTGCTGCTTCTCATCACGGACCCATCCCTCGTCGCGGAGGTCTCCTTCCAACTCACGGTGGTTCTGACCGCGGCCCTGGTCCGCTGGGCGCCGCCCTTGACCGCCGCGATCCCGCTCCCCCGTTGGCTGGCCGCAGCCATCGCCGTGCCGATCGTGGCTCAACTCGCCGCGGCACCCCTCGTCGCGCACCACTTCGGGGCTGCCATCCCGGGCGCCGCCGCATCGAATCTCCTGGTTCCCTGGTTGCTCGCGCCGGTTGTACTGGCTTCGGTGGCGGCGACCGCGGCGGCGCCGGTCTTCGCTTCCGCAGCCGCCTGGTTGCTCGATCTTGTCGATCTCGGCAGCCGGGCGCTGTGGTTCGCAGGCGCACCCGGTCGGTCCGCCGAACTGGTCCCTCCTGCGATCCCTGCGGTCCTGCTCGCGTGCGTCGTGGCCTTCGGCCTCGTCTCGCTCCTCCCGGGCCGAAGCGCAAGGATCGGAGCGCTCGCCTACACCAGCACCATCACGGCCTTCATCGCTTGGTGGCTGGTGATTCCACCCCCGCCGTCCAAGATCGTGGAACTCCTCCCGGTCTCCAGCGGCCTCGCGCTTCGGATCAGTTTCGACGGCAGGAACCTGATGATGGATGGAGGCGGGAGACGGCGCGAGGCCGCACAACTCCTGGCCCCGGCTCGCGTTCGCCGGTTGGATGCGGTCATCGCGTCTCACGGCGACGAAGATCACATCGCCGGCCTGGTCGCCATTCTCGAGACGACAGCCGTGGACACGCTCGTCGTCCCGGTCTGGTTGCGATCCTGCCCGGAGGCCGTGCCGCTCCTGCGCGCCGCACGCCGGCGGGGGGTCCGCATCATCCCGGTGGTTCGCGGTTCGCGTCTCGACCTCGGCCCGATGGCGCTCGAAATTCTCTGGCCGCCGGCCGCCGCTGCCCCGTCGGCAGAAAACGAACGCTCGATCGTCGCTCGCCTGAGGACGGCCGGAGGGCCGATCCTCCTGACCGCCGACATCGGCCGTGCCACCGAACACCGTCTCGTCGCTTCAACCGACCTCGATTGCCCGGTGGTCGTCATCCCGCACCACGGCAGCCGTTACTCCGCGACGCCGGCCTTTCTCGATGCCGCCGGGGCTCGACTGGCCCTCGTCCCCGCCGGCCCCGAGAACCTCCACCATCACCCCCACCCCGACGTCATCGAACGTCTCGACCGGCGCGGCATCGAGTACCGGATGCCGATCCGGGACGGGCGCTGCGGCGCAAGGTGGGACGACGGCGAGTGGACGCTGTACCCGCAGGTGTCAAAATAATTATGAATTTTGAATTATGAATTATGAATGACATCGCACCATCGCAGATATCCCTTAGGGCCTCGCGATGGCAATTCATAATTCATAACTCATAATTCATTATTCGTCGCACGGCTCACGTATCCTTCACCTGTGATGGAATCCGCAACATCGGATCACCGTGAGCCCCTCCTTCTCGTTGTCGGACCGACGGCTTCGGGCAAGAGCCGGCTCGGGCTCGAGATCGCCGAGGCGCTCGGCGCTGAGATCATTTCGGCCGATGCCTTTGCGGTCTACCGCGGCCTCGACATCGGCACCGACAAACCCGATGCCGAGGCGCGGCGGCGGGTTCGCCACCACCTCATCGACATCGCTGATCCGACAGAGGTCTTCTCGGCCGGTGCTTTCGCCCAGGCCGCCACCGCGGCGATCGAGGAAATCCGGAGCCGGGGCCTCACTCCAATCGTCGTGGGCGGGACCCATTTCTGGATCCGCGCCCTCCTCCTCGGGCTCTTTCCGTCCCCGCCCCGGGATCCGGATGTCGTCGCCCGGCTCGCCGCCGAATGGGATCGTGATCCCGCCGCCACCTTCAGCCGGCTGCTGGAGATCGATCCGGTTGCGGCGGCGAAGATCGGGTCGGGGGATCGGCAGCGCATCCTCCGGGCGCTCGAGGTCTTCGAGGCGACCGAGAGGCCGATTTCAGAGCACTGGTCGGAGCACCGTCGAACTCGCGAGTTCGACGCGTGCATGATCGCGCCCGAGCGCCCGAGGGCCGAGCTTTATGCTAAAATCGAAACTCGCGTAGACATCATGTTTGCGTCGGGATTGAGGGAGGAGGTCCGGCAGATTCTCGCCTCAGGAGTGGCACACGACGCGCACGCCCTCAAGGCGATTGGTTATCGCCAACTGGTCGAGCACCTCAACGGGTTCATCGACTTGGAATCGGCCATCCACAATACGAAGGCGGCGAGTCGAAAACTCGCAAAACGCCAATTGACATGGCTGCGGAGTCTGACGGAGGGCACGCTGCGATGGCTCCCACCCGCTGAAGCCGGCGGGACGGAGTTGGCGGTTCGCCTGTGGTCGGAAGAGTTCAGGGGAAGAAGGCAGACATGAGCAAACCCGCGAGCAGTTCAATCAACATCCAAGATCCGTTTTTCTATCAGCTTCGCAAGGAATCGCGCACGGTTCACGTCTACCTGATCAGCGGCAAGCGCCTGACCGGAGTTCTCAAGCGGTTCGATCGCTATGCCGTCGTTCTCGAGAACCACGGTCAGGAACAACTGGTCTACAAGCACGCCGTGGCGAGCGTCTCCCCTGTCGGGGTCGGGGGTTATCCAAACGCCCCGCTGCAGGATGAAAACGCCGGCGATTGACGGCCGCGGCGATTCGCATCCGGCGGCCGATCACGATGAAGGCGGATACGGCGCAATGACGACCGCACATCGACCCTCGGTGTTGATCGTGATCGCTCTTGGGGCGCTTTTCGCGGCGGTCCTTTTGAACCCGTCGGTCGAGGCCGGAAGCGGGCATGGTTTTCCGTCGCCGCTTGCCGGTCCCGGAGTTCCCGACGTCAAGAGGTCCCAGGCGAAGAAGATCGAACGGGGATGGCGGGAACTCGTCGCCGGCGACCCGATCGAGAGCCTGAAGCGGGCGGAACGCGCCCCTGATGTCGCTCCCACCCGGTTGCTGAAATATCAGATCCGCATCGTCAAGGGGGAGACCGACACCGTCGGCGAACTCGCCGCCTTCTGCCGGGAGCTCCCCGCCTACGCCGCGGCGTGGATGACCTTGTCGGTCGCGGCCGAGAACGCCGGCAACGAGGCCTCGGCCCTCGACGCAGCTCGACGCGGCGCCCGCCTGTGGCCCGAACCGCCGTGGGGCGGACGCGCCGCCGACCTCGAGCGGCGGTGGATCGATGATCGAATCACAAACGCCGAAAAGCTCCTTGCGACCAGCGACACCGGCGCTGCAATGATCGAACTCGAGGCCGCCAGGGCGCTCGATCCGCAACGCAGCGACGCCGCCCTCCTCGAGGCGAGAATCTACTTTTCCGACGGCCAACTCGACGAAGCCGAGGCCACCATCTCCGATCTATCGGCACTGCCCGAGGCCGTGCTCCTGCAGGGCCAGATCGGTGAACGCCGCGGCGACTGGCAATCCGCCATGGAGAGCTACTCCTCGCTGCCCGACGACTTTCCCGGACGCGGCGAGGCCCTGGATCGAGCCCAGACACGTTGGCGCATGACCCTCCTCCCGGAATATGCTCGAAGGGCCATGGCAGCCGTCAATCTCACCCGCGGTGACCTCGCGGTCGTACTGGTATCGGTTCTGCCTCGATTGGAGACCATGCCCGGCGGCGCCGTTCCGGTGATGTCCGACATCGTCGATCATGCGGGTCAACGAGAGATCATCACGGTCGTCCGACTCGGCATCATGAGCGCCGATCGGCGCGGACACCTCTTCTACCCGAACGCCGAGGCCGACCTCGGCACCGTTCGCCAGGCCGTCCAGAAATCCAGGTCGTTGCTCGGTCTTTCCGCTCCAAGGTGGTGCACCGATTCGGACGTGCTAGGCTCTGGTTGTATTTCCATACCGCCGCCGGCAAGCGGCGGAGCAGTCGTCAACGCGGTACTCGATCCGACGTCGGGAGCAAGTCCATGAGCGATCGCATCCGTGCGCTCCTCGCGAGTGTCGAACTCTTCGGCGAGATGCACGAAGATGAGCTCGACGATCTCACGGCCCTCGCCCAGGTCAAGAAGCTCGCCAAGGACACCACCATCTTTCACGCCGGCGATCCCGCCGACGCGGTCTTCGTGGTGGCAAGCGGTCGGGTCAAGGTCGTCATCACCTCATCGGACGGCAAGGAGTTCATCCTCACCGTTCTCGGCGCCGGCCAGGTTTTCGGCGAGATGGCGCTGCTCGAATCCGCTCCTCGATCGGCCTCGGTCGTAACTCTGAGCGCGGTCGAGGTGCTGGTGATCAATCGGGCCGACTTTCAGCGTCTCTTGGATTCGAACCCGCGGATCTCGCTCCGGTTGATGGCGATTCTCTCCCGCCGGCTCCGGCGCGCCAACGCGAAGATGGAGTCGCTGGCGTATATGGACGTTGCGGGGCGGCTTGCCCGCTACCTCCTCGATCTTGCCCGCGACCACGGCCAACGCCTCGGCAACGGTTGGGTGGTGGTGCGGCGACCGACCCACTCGGATATCGCCCACTCGATCGGTACCAGCAGGGAAACCGTCTCTCGACTCATCAACGAGTTCGAGGAGGGATTCGGTCTGGTGAACAAGGGCAAGTTCACCTATATTCGCGAGAACCTCCTGGAGTAGGTTCTCGCGGAAGTGAGAAGGTCAGCGCTCACTTTCTAACCTTCTAACTTCCTCACTCTCTCACCTTCCTACTCATTCTCGATGCCACACCGTGCCGTGGGGCGTATCTTCCAGAGAGATGCCCTGCGCTGCGAGCTCGTCGCGGATGGCGTCGGCCCGGGCAAAGTCCCTGTTTCCTCGTGCGGCCGCACGCTCCTCGATGAGTGCGTCGATCTCTGCATCGGCTCCCGCGTCGGACTTGCCCTTGGGGAAGATCGCCAGTACCGAGTCGGCCCCGGCGAACGCACCGTCCAACGCCTGCCTCCCGGCCTGACCGATCCCACCGCCGTCGAGAGCCGTGTTGACCACCCGCAACAGGTTGTGGAGCGCGGCGAGGGCGCGCGCGGTGTTGAGGTCATCGCCGAGCGCCGCGCGGAAATCTTCATCGAACGCATCGATATCCGCCTGGGCGAGGTCCCCGTCGCCGGCGACGGGCGGGGTGTTTTCAAGCCGCCGCAGGGTATTGGCGATCCGATCGATAGCCTGTTCCGCCGCGTGCAGACCGTCAAAGGTGAAGTTCAATCGCTGGCGGTACGGCACCGAGATCAGCAGATAGCGCACCACCAACGGGTCGAACCCCTTGTCGATCAAATCCCGCAGGGTGAAAAAGTTGCCCACCCGCTTCGCCATCTTCTCGCCCTCGACGACGAGGTGCTCCGCGTGGAGCCAGTAGCGCGCGAACCCGCATCCGGTGGCGCCTTCCGACTGAGCGATCTCGTTCTCGTGGTGCGGGAAGATGTTGTCGACCCCGCCGCAGTGAATGTCGAACGTCTCGCCGAGAAGCGCCATCGCCATTGCCGAGCACTCGATATGCCAACCCGGTCGACCGGGCCCGAGGTCGGTCTCCCAGACCGGTTCGCCTTCTTTCGGCGCCTTCCAGAGCACGAAGTCCCGCGCATCGTCCTTCTCGTAGTCATCGACATCGATCCGCGCCCCGGCGAGATTCTTCTCGGGTTTGATCCCGGAGAGCTTGCCGTACGCGGGGAAGGTGCTGATGCGGTAGTAGATCGATCCTTCCGACCGGTAGGTGTGGCCCTCTGCCTCCAGACGCTTGATGATCTCCACCATCTCGGGTACGTACTCGGTCGCGCGCGGATAGTGTTCGGCCGGCTCGACCCGGAGGGTCTCCAGATCTTCGAAAAACGCCTTCGCGAAGGGATCCGTGAACTCGCGGAGGGAGATCCCGTTTTCGTTCGCCCGCTGGATCGTGCGGTCGTCGACATCGGTCAGGTTCTGAACCTGGGTGACCTCGAATCCGAGGACTCTCAGGGTGCGGCGAAGAATGTCCTCGAAAAGGAAGGTCCGATAGTTCCCGATATGTGGATAGTCATAGATCGTCGGACCGCAGGTATAGATCCGAGCATGTCCCGGCTCGATCGGCTCGAAGTCCTCGAGTCGGCGGTTCAGTGTGTTGTAAAGGCGCAGCTTCGAAGCCATTCGTATCCTCCGGACTCGGGATTGTACAACCCCCGCCTTCTTGGGCCGGGCCTGCGGAGCAGGAGCCGCACCGGCCGCCGCGGCGCATTCGCTCTGACGCGGATCACTCGAGATCACCTCAGGAGGGCGGTCGGCCGTACAAGCACCACTCCCCGTGCTGCGAGACCTGGGATCTCCTCGGCCAGCACCGCGATGGTGGTTTCGTTGAGGTGCCCGATGGCGATGATCTCGCCCTCCATGCGGGCGCGATAGACCGCCTCGTCGAGTTGGCTTCGAATCGCGTCGTCGGTGCGTTCGTTGTCGAGAAAGACGTGCCGTCTGCCGGTCTTGACGCCTTGCGCCCGGGCCGCTTCCTCGGCCACCGTATCGACCGTCGTTCGCGAATCGAGGAAAGCGAGATCCATGGAAGCCAAATCCTGCATAATCGAGGTCATCATCCTCAGATTGGCGGTGGCCTTCGAGCCCATGTGGTTGTTGACCCCGACGACGTGAGGAACATTGTTGATCGCCATGAAGACGCCATCGCGAAGCTCCTGGCCGGCCATGCCCACCATCAAGGCGCCGGGGCCCGGGTCGCTGTCACCTACAGCCTCCATCGGAAGATGGAGCCAGACTTCGTGCCCGGCGTCGTGCATCTCGACCGCGGTCTGAGTGGAGTACGGCAGAAACGGAAGAACAGCGACACCGATCTCGGGTGGAAGCCCGGCGGCGGCGGCGACGAGCTCCATGCGCTGACCGGCGTCGTCGAGCAGGATCGCCAAACGCCCCCGGGCGCCCTCCGGCGGGGCCGGCCGCGGCGTCGCGGTCGGCTGCGGTTGCGTCGGAACCGCGATGATCTCGGGGCTCGAGTAGGCCTGTCCCTGTCGTTGGAGCTCCAGCTCGAGATCGAACGCCTCGATGCCGTGATCGATCCGCAGGCCGATTACCCGCCCGACCTCGACAACCGGCTCTGACACCGTGATGCCATCCCGATCGCCGAGGATCGAGACCTCGGCGATGAACTCCTCACGAGCGGCGGGGTTTGGGAACCGGAGCCTCCAGGTGCGGACAAAAGTGCCTTCGATCTTCCGGATCTTCGTATCGATCTCGAGTCCCGCCGGCGTCACCCCGTGGCCGAGGGCGGTGGAACGGAGCGTCTCTTCGAGCCCTTGGGACAGGGAGGCCGGCGGCGGCTGACCCGGTCGGACCACCCACCAGAGAACCAGGCTCAGCACGACAACCGCGGTTGCGATCCAGATCGCCTTCGACGACCATCCGGTCGCCTTGGATGCGCGCTTCCGGGTCGCCTTCTTCCTGCCGCCGGCGGCCGGCATGACTCAGGCGGCCTCGGCGAGAGCAGGCCGGAGCTTTTCGAGGGCGCGTTCGAGAATCGGATCCCCCTCCTCGTCTTCCTCGGCCGGCTCGACATCCTCGGCGGGTGTGAGCCCGGTCCCATGCAGCGGCTCGTCGTCGGGCCCGAGCCACCGTCCCACGGGAATCCAGAGATTCAGATCACCGCGGCGCACGACCTTCATGTGGGGTGCGTGGCCCATGGTTGACTGTCCGAGCAGCACCGCGCCCGATCGTTGCAGGGCGGCGGCCAGAATCTCGCCTGCACCTTCAGTTTCACCGTTGATCAAGACCAAAGGCAGGCTCATGGACGAGTCAGCGGTTGCTGCGATGGTCGCGCTTCCCGCCTCGCGTCCCTTCCACGCGGCAAGTGTACCCTCGCCGACGAACAGATCCGCGACCGCGACGGCCTGGTCTTCGAGACCCCACACGAGGCCCCGCAGATCGAGGATCATCGGAGCGCCTTCATCGACCAGCTTTTTGACCGCCGACGCCGATCCGCTGGTCAGGCTCTCGATCGTCAGGACCCGGACGTCGCCGATCTCTTCCGCCCGCGCGTGGGTCGGCACCCATTCGGCAGGCCCCAGGACGACATCACGGCGCTCGGCGACCTGCCGGTCCATCACCGTGAGATTGACCGTCTCGCCGCGCTCCTCACGCTGGGAGAGCTCGAGAGCGATCTGCCACAGCGGTCGACCGCGGGTATAGACTCCGTCGATCTTTTCGATCACTTCCCAGGTGACCAGCCCCGACGCGGCGGCAGGAGAGCCCGGAAAAACGACCCTGACCGCGGCGGACCCGAGACGAAGAGAGAGCCCGAGGCCGTACGCCGGCGGGCTGGAAAACACCTCGCCGTAGCGCTCGATCTGATCATCGGTCACCACGGCCGCCCATGGATCGACCGATTCCAGAATCCCCGCATCGAGGGAGAGAGCGAGCACATCCGAATCGAGTTCGTCGACATACTCGGACTCGACCAGATGAACAACCTCGGCGAGATTTCCGAGCGCCTGGAACAGACTCTCTTTCGAGGTCAATCCGGCGGTCAGCAAACCGGCAAAGAACACCATCACACCTACCGACGTCACGAGCAGCGCGATTCGAAAGCGCTTCATCTGAAGGAGACTCCTCTCTCGGGCCCGCACCGGAGGGTTCGCACCGGCGTCTGGAACCATCCCGCCGTGTTCCGGACGATCTGAAAAAGCCGCTGCGGTTCGTCGCCGGGGAGCCGATCGCTCCTCCCGCACGCCGGTTTACACCACCCCTCAACCACCGGAATCACTCATGTCCGATCTCAACTGTAACCAACGCCGGGGATCCTGTGGTTTCTTCCCCACCCGTATCTCGAGGTAGGTATTGCCATCATCTGTCGGCGGCGACGCCAAACCGAGCCGTAAACCCATGTCCACGCGCTGGTTGACCCGCACGTGAATTGTAGCAAGACCGGCTACCAACGAATAGACATTCTGACCGTGGTCGATCACGACCATATTCCCATAACCCTTGAAGAACCTTGCGTATGCCACCTCTCCGGGAAAAATCGCGGTCACTTCGGCGCCGCTCGGCGAAGCAAACCGGAGACCGTTGCAGACCGTATAGGTCGAGTACCTGGGAAGGTAGTGCTTCCCGAAGCCCTGGACGATCCGGCCCGGCACGGGCCACGGCAGCGCCCCGCGAAACGTGCGGATATCGTCTTTGCCCGTGAAACGGCGACGATCGCCGAGAGTTTCGAGCAACCGCTCGAGCGCCTGCTCGCGCTGACGCAGCTCTTCGAGCTCGCTTTCGGCGCTCCGGGCCGATTTCGACAACCGGCGAATCTCGAGATCGACGGTCTTTCGCACCTCTTCGAGCGTTGCCCGCCGCGCCGCCAGCATCACAGCCTCTTCTCGCGCCCGCTCCAAAATCCGACTCAACTCAGCGAGCCGTTCGCTCCGCCGGCGGTGGAGTTCCCCGTATTCCTCGACCAACCGAAGCTGGCCACTGGTCAAGACGGCGACCGTGCTGACGGCGCCCTCGAGATCGCCGCCTCGCGCCCCGTCGTAGAACAGCTGCATGGTTCCCGGCCTGCCGAGGAGCGCCATGATCTCGACATGGCCACGGAGAAGTTTCCGGTGGTGCTCGAGGTCGGTTGCGATCTTCGCCGCCGTTCCCGCCACTTCCTGAGCTTCTTCATGACTGCGTTGAAGGACAAGCTCGATCTCGCGGACCTTCGCCTCTGCAAGTTCGAGCTCCGAGGTCAGCCGTTCCCGCTCCTCGATCCGACCCCGGTTCTCGGCGTCGAGCGCGGACAGGCGCTGTTCCAGACTCCCGATTCGGTTTCGAATCACGACAAGCTGGTCGGTCGCGGCGGGCTCCTGGCCGAAGGCGGTCGCCGCCGCCACCAGCACCAGCGCAGTAATAACGGTCGGCGTCGGTCTCATCGGCGCTCATTGTAGCGTCTCGGTTCCCCCGGCGCGGCGCCGACGATCGCCCCCCACGACCGGGCTGGGGCGAGGTCGAACCCGCAAAAACGGTGTTTTCGGCCCGGAACGGGCTAAACTGGACCGGAACACTTCGTCCGGCGGTCGGTGCAACCCCACCGACCGTCCGCGATCGGTGAGGTCAAGGATGGAAACACCCTATTCGTACGACATCGCTTTTCTTGGTCTGAAGGACGCGTCCAGCGCGGGCCGCGCACGAATGGTGCTCGCCATGGAGCGGCTCACCGGCCGGTCCACCGCGGACTGCCAAAAGGTACTGTCGAAGGTCGGTTTCACGATCTTCGACAGCCTTCCCCTCGACCAGGCGCAGTTGATCGTCTCCGCACTCGGCGATGCCGGCGCCGTAATCGAGGTCCGACCGAGGGAAGAGGTTGCCCGTTCGGTCAGCGAAACCATGGGCGGGGGGATGACCCAGTGCCCGTCCTGCGGATTCGTCCAAAAGGCCGGAATGGACGAGTGCTCCCGTTGCGGCGTGGTGTTCTCCAAGATGGAGAAGGACGATCTCCGGAGGATACGGAACGACCAGGCTCTCGAGGAGGCGCAGCAGCGGGCCGAGCAGATTCGGCAGGAATGGGACGAACGGGCCAAGCAGATCCTCGAATCACGACCCATCGCCGAGTCCGATATCGAGGCGTTTCGCGGCGCCTTGACGCAGGAGGAGATCCCGTTCCTTCTCCTCAAGGCCGCCGAGGGCCCCATTCTCATGACTTCCCGGCAGATGCTCGGGCTCATGGACGGCGTGTTCGTCTATCTCCCCTATGAGGTCATCAAGGACGTCGATTTCGGTGGCGGTCTCGTGGTGAAGAAGGGTCACACCAGAATCGTTCTCCACTTCCACATGCCGATCGTGTTCAACAACAAGAACGTCAACTCGCTCACCTGGCAGCTCGATGCGGCCGCGGCGACGAACAAGGAGACGATCATGGATTGGGCATTTGCCCGGTCCTACTTCTGCGGCGCGTGCGCCGCCCGCGACCTCGACTTCCGCAACGATAAAGGCGCGATTCGCGGAAGGTGCATGCACTGCGCCACCGATCACACCATCGATTTGAAGAGGCACAAGATCACGCCGATCATCTCGTCATAAGGTCGAAAACTTGAACAACCCGCACCGTCGTGCCGCGCTCATCCTCGTCATGATCTCCGCCATCACGGCGTGGCTGTTGCTCGGATCGTGCAACCGGAACCCGGGGCCGGAGGTCGAAACGCCGGCGCCGATGGTGGTCGAAAACACGGAGCTCCGGCTTCGACTTGCCGGAGTACCCGCCGGGTTCACGACCTTGACGAATGACGGAGACCAACTCATTCTCAGACCCGCCGATGCCGCCTCCTTGGGTGAAATCAGCTTCGCCAACAAACCCCCGGAAGCAGGCCAGAACCTCCCGGCCGAAGTCAAGGCCCACCAGCTCTTCATCGAAGGCCGGGAAGACGGCGACTCTCGGGGTGCGCAGGAGCTGATCTCTCAGCTCGGCACCACCTACTGCTCGCGCGGGCGGTATCTCCTGGACGGAACCGAGATCGAGGAAACCACGATCTTCGCCCTCCACCCCTACGCCGACCGGATCATGACCATCACCTATCGCTACCCGGCGGGGACGGACTCGAACGAGCGCGTCACTCAGCTCATCGAGGTTCTGGCGACGGTCGAAGGGCTTGACTAGCCCGGACCACCCGCAATCGCAGCGTCGTTGCGCCCTCGCACCCTGGGCTCTATTTCTTCTCGGCGACCTCTCGGGCAATATAGCGAGCGACCTGCTGTGACATGGCCTTGTCACCGAATGCGCCGATCTTGATGTTGAACCTGGTGGTCTCGAAGTCCGTCGCCTTGAGCTTGATCCTGACCGAGGTGCCATCCGCCATGCGCGCGGTCACCCTGCCCTTGAGACCGTCCACCGTCTGATCGACTCCCACCAACCGCAGATCCTCGAACGCCCGCTCCGCGGCGGCCGCCACCTCCAGCAGCGGCCCGGCAAAATCGCCGTGCAGCTCGCGCCGCTGCCAGGTGTAGGTCCCCGACCCCTCTTCTCCGGGATCGACCGTCGATGCACAGCCCCACATCAACGCCAGAATGCTCAGTGCCGCCAAGGGTATCTTCCATCTCATGGCGAACACCCTATCGGTGTTTGCGCTCGTTGTCGATCCCCCTTGCCGGAAGGCTTCGCAAGCGGTACCCTCGCGGCCCGGAGGTGCGAATGAGGCCATCCATCGGCGTCCGTCGAGAAACCAAGAGCTCCTGGGAGCGCCGCTGTCCCATCACACCCGAACTTGCCCGCCGCCTCGTCTCCTCCGCCGACATCGAGGTCCTCATCCAGCCTTCGGCCAGGCGGATCTTCCCGGATGCGGAATACACCCGGGCCGGAGCCACCGTGACCACGTCGTTGGATGACGCCAACATCGTGCTCGGAGTGAAGGAAATTCCTCCCGATCTGATCAAACCCAAGGCGGTCTATCTCTTCTTCTCGCATGTCATCAAGGGCCAGCCCTATAACATGCCCATGCTCAAACGATTGATGGAGCTCGAATGCACCTTGATCGACTACGAGAAGATCGCCGATGACGACGGCCGTCGGCTCGTTTTCTTCGGCCGATTCGCCGGTCTCGCCGGGATGGTCGACAGCCTCTGGGTCCTCGGTCAGCGGCTTGCCGGCGAGGGTCTGCGAACTCCCCTGGCCGAGCTCCAGCCGACCCACCACTACGATCACCTGGATGCAGCCAAAGCCGCCATCCGCTCGGTCGGCGACCAAATCGCCAGCCACGGTCTTCCCGATGGCATCCCTCCCCTCGTGATCGGCATCGCAGGTTACGGCAACGTCGCAAAAGGGGCGCGGGAGATTCTCGCCGAATTGCCGACCCGTGAAATCAAGCCCGCCGACCTCAAGGCGACTCACGCCAAACCATCGCCGAACTGCATCTACCAGGTCACCTTCAAAGAAGAGCACATCGTCGCCCCGCGCGAATCGACGAACGCCTTCGACCTCCAGGACTACTACGCCAACCCGGAAAGATACCGTTCCGACTTCGCCCGGCACCTTCCCCAGCTCACGGTCCTCATGAACTGCAACTACTGGGATGAACGCTATCCGCGACTCGCCACCATCGACGAGATCCGGGCGATCTACCAAGGAGCGAGCACTCCCCGTCTCAAGGTCATCGGCGACCTCGGCTGCGATGTCGGCGGCGCGATTCAGTGCACGACCAGGTGCACCGAACCCGGAGATCCGGTCTATGTCTACGACGTGGCGACGGGTGAAACCACTTCCGGTTGCAACGGCAACGGTCCGGCGGTTCTCGCGGTGGACATTCTTCCCGCCGAACTCCCCCTAGAGGCATCGGGGGAATTCGCCAAAGCGCTCGCGCCGACGCTCCCGGCCCTCGCTCGCGCCGATTTCAGCCGGCCCTTCGACGCCCTCGACCTTCCGTCGGAAATCGCCCGCGCCGTGATCGTTCACCAGGGCGAGTTGACTCCGGATTTCGCGTACCTTGCAGACTTTCTTCGGGGCCGTTGAGGCGCGGACCGACGGCGGAAATTCGGCAGGACTCACAGCACGCACTTCCCGGTTGACGTGAGTTAGACTCGCGTTGGAGGGCGGTCCCGTTGAGCAACACCACCACACCATCACCGGCCGTCGTTCGCGGGCTGATCGCTGTGCTCTGTCTCATCTGGGGCAGCACCTGGGTCGTCATCAAGGGTGGACTCCGCGACCTGCCGCCCTTTACCTCCGCCGGCGCCCGCTTCGCTCTCGCGGCTTTGATCATGATCGGCGTCGCCGCCGTGCTCAAGAAACGAGAGGGCGGCGGCGCTCCCCCCGTCTGGCTTTGGATCGTCCAGGGCACGACGAGTTTCGCCATGTCCTACGGCATCGTGTACCACGCAGAGACCGTTCTCCCGTCCGGTCTGGTGAGCCTGCTCTTCGGGGTCTACCCCATGCTGCAGGCCCTCGCCGGCCACTTCTTCCTCGATCAGGAGCAGCTCCGGTCGAACCAGTGGCTCGGATTCGCGCTCGGCCTCGCCGGCCTGGTTCTCCTTTTTCGGACCGACCTCAGGGGTTTCGGGCCCGACGGCATTCCCACTGCGCTCCTGCTGTTTCTCAGTCCCATCGCGGTAGTCGTCGGCACCACTCTCGTCAAACGCCACGGAGGCGGCGTGAATTCAACCCTCCTCAACCGCAACGGGATGCTGTTCGGCGCGGCCTTGCTCCTGGCGGCGGCCTTCGCCCTCGAGCGCGACGTACCCGCGAACTGGACCGCGCCGGCCATCGCCAGCGTCGCCTACCTGGCGGTTGTCGGAACCGTCATCACCTTCAGCCTCTTTTTTTGGCTCCTCCGTTTCGCTCCCGCCCACCGAATGGCGCTCATTGCCTACGTCACTCCCGCTATCGCGCTCTTTCTCGGCTGGGCCTTCGCCGGAGAACCGGTGACGGTGTCGACCCTCACCGGCGCCGGGTGTGTCCTCTGCGGAGTCCTGCTCGTCGTTCACCGCGGACACCGACCCTCCACGATCGACCGGAGACCCGCCCACCGATAATGGCACGTTGTTTGCTCTGATCCCGGTTTGACGCGGCACCGCCGAGAACCTGGTTTCACGGCCCCGTCGGCCATGTCAATGTCTGTAAAAGACCGGACATTCAGGAACGAGCAGGCGTCCGATCGTGTTGCACAACATGACCATGCAAGGATTGGAGGAAACACAATGAAAACAACCCTGTTTGTCACCGTCGCTGCGCTTCTCGTTGCGGGTGTCGCACTCGCCCAGAATGATGCCGATCCCAAAGACGTCGTTGGCGCTGACGACCTTGTGAAGCAGAAGAGCAGCCAGTTCCAGAACCTGTGGTTGAACCCCGAGGCCGATTTTTCGAAGTACGACACGCTCTATCTGTGGAACTCGGTCTTCCAATTTCGTGACGTCGGTGAGAACAACGTCAACCGCACCACCACCGCCATGATGCGCGGCGACCAGGGCTACTTCGCCGTCCCAGAGGAGGACCAGGAGAAGTTCAAAAAGCTCGTCATCGACGTCGTAATCAAGGAACTCGGCCGGAGTAAACAGTTCGAGATCGTCGACACCATCGGTCCCGGCACCCTCCTGCTTCGCGCCGCCGTGCTCGACATCGTTTCCAGTGTCCCTCCGGGCGTCGGTCGGCAGGCCAATGTGCACCTCTCTTCCATGGGTGAAGCCACCTTCGTCTTCGAGCTCATCGATGCCGACACCGGTGTCATCCAGGCGCGCACCGCCGATCGACGGTATATTCAACCGCCCTCGGCCATGAACGCCGTCAACCAGGCGCCGACCAACTCGGCAACCGTCTGGAACTACGTCGAGCTGTGGGCCCAGGATCAGGCGATGACCCTGCGCCGCGAGCTCGACAAGGCGGCAAAAACCGCCGCCAAAAAATAGGCCACCGCTGGTGCAGCGGCCGGGCCGGGACAGCGGCCGGCACAGGGGGGCAGCGACAGTGACCGGGGCAGCGGCCGACCTCCACCGGGGCGTGCCGGGCGCGGCATTGTGCGTTACCTCCACCCATCCGGCGACGCGGAGCCCCGAGCACAATTCCGACGCCGGGCAACCCTCGCGGCAAAGCGCTCCGGTGGATCTCTCCCCGCCCGCTATGAGGCCGCCGCTCGCGCGGGCAGCGCGGTCACACCTACCCGCAGCTCCATCGGCCGCGCTGCCCGTGCGACGCTGGGACGCCTAAGGCGTCCCAGAAGGCCGGAGCTGAGAAAGGCGTCTACCGAGGCGGCGTCAGTCCACGATGGTGGTAAACATCAACGCTTCCTGCGGGCGGGACGCCCGCACCACAATGGGCCAACCGGAAGGCCAGGGCTCGGGGAAACCGTGACCGGGGCCGCGGCAGCGGCCACGACAGCCCTTGCAAGCAAGCGGACAAAAAATGGCGGCCCCGAAGGGCCGCCAAGATCACCGAAGTGAAGTGGATTAGAAGTTGAACTGAACGCTACCGAAGACGTAGCGACCAACGGGATCGTAGATACCGTACATGTTGATGCCGTTGTCATCGGCGTGATCCGGCGCAAGCGGCGGCTCTTCGTCGAGGACGTTGTTGATACCGAGGGTGAACTTGAGACCGTTGCGGAGGGTGTACGAAGCCGCAAGGTCGAAGTAGTTGAACGCGTTGATCTTGTCGATGTTGTTGACCCGCCAGAGGTCCCAGTTGCCCGGGTTGCCGATGTCAGTGTCGGAACTGAAGTCGTCGTTCTTGACCTCGCCGACATAGCGCCAGGCCAGCGAAAGGTTCAGGCGGAAGTTGGTCTCCCAGGTGGCCCGGAAGCGATGACGCCAGTCGGGGTTCGGCTGTCCGCACTGGAAGCCGAAGTAACCGGCGCAGTCGTAGCTCACCAACGGGTTGGTGAACTCATTCTTGAGCACGTAGCTGCCCATGAGGTCCATGGCCAGGTAACCGGAGTTGCCGAGACCGAGGAGGTAGTTGAAGTTGAGGTCAACGCCTTCGGCCTGGATCTGGCCGATATTGTTGTTGGCGGTGTCGGTGTAGCCCGCCGTGGTCGCCCACAGCGTACCGGCTGCGTCGCGATGGATGAGTGAGCAGAGAGTCGGGTCACCGGTGTTGGCGCACTGCTGGATGATGTCGTCGGCGCCGAGCGAGCCGATGGCCTCGGTGATGTCGATGTTGTAGTAGTCGAGGGTGATGGACAGACCGCGGATCGACTGCGGGGTCCACACCAGACCGGCGGTAAGGGTGTCGGCCGTTTCGGGGTCGAGGTTGGGGTTGCCACCCTCGAGGGTGTTGTACTGGCCGGCCGGGTTGGGCGCGATGTTCCCGTACTGAGCCGCGGAGACACCGGTGTTGGCGCACTGCGCTGCAGTGGCCGTCGGGTTGTCGCCGGAGCAGATGTCCGTCGAACCGCTCAGGTTGTAGCCCTGCACCCGGAAGAGCTCGGAGATGTTCGCCGCGCGAACGGCGCGGTTGTAGCCGCCGCGGATGCGCCAGCTCTGGGTCGGGGCGTAACTCGCCTGCGCCTTGTAGCTGCTCACGCCGCCGGAGGTGCTGTAGTCAGAATAGCGATAGCCGAGCTCGAGGGAGAGGTCCTGGGCGCCCTTGACGTCCTGGACGAGAGGAACGAGGAGCTCGAGGAAGGCTTCCTTGACGTTGAGGCCACCGATGATCTGCTCGGTCGCGCCGCCGAATCCGGCGGCGTCCGCGTTGCGATAGACCTCGTCAGGGGTGTTCTTCAAGTACTCTTCGCGGTACTCGACGCCGCCGGCAAACTGGACGCCTTCGCTGGCGGACGGGAGGGCGATTCCGTAGTTCTCCCAGTCCGAGGTGAAGGTGAGGTTGAAGACATCGATCGAGGTCACCGCGTACTGCACGGCCACGGTGGACATGTAGTCGATGGCTTCCTGGGTCACGCCGTCATGGTAGTCGTCGTACACTTCCCCGGTACCCTGGTTGTTGAAGATGTTCCAGGGCACGCAGCCGGCGTCGCCGGAGCGGCAGACCCACTCACCGGTGTCGGGATCCTCGATAATATCGAGGGCGTAGCCGATGCGGTTGACGTTCATGTCGTTGTTGTACGAGTCGTACTGGTTGTTCTGACCGTGCATGTAGTAGAAATCGTAGTTCCACTCGTCGCTGATCTCACCACGGACGCCACCCAGCATGCGGATGTTGCTGTGGCCGATTTCGTTGGACCGCGGTTCTCCCTCGACGTTGCGCCGGAAGATCCAGACGTTGGCGAGGTCGGTGGGACCGTAGCCGGTGCCGGGGCCGCAGATGGTATCCCTCTGCTGGTCGGAGAGCATCGGGTTGTCGCAGTTGATATTGGCGTAGACGTTGAAGTTGCCCGACGGCGCGATCTGCGCATCGGTGTTGTTGTTCATGTACATGACTTCCATGTACACGTCGAAGTGCTTGTTGATCTCGTAGTTGGCGAAGGCGCCGGCGTTCCACTTCACGTCGGGACGCTGGATGTGGTTGTAGGGGCCGTAGTTGAAGACGTCGCCCGCGCGCGGCCGGAAGGAGCGGCCATCGCCACCATCCGCAGGCGTGTGCATGACGAAGTCGCCGTTGCGCGTGCCGTCGGCGTTGAACGCGTAGAAACGCCCGATCGGGGTGGTCCCGGAACCACCGCAGAACGGACCGTCGTCACCAGCGGCGACCGAGCAGTTCAGATAGTCACGCGAGCCCTTGGTGAGCTCGTCGAGCTTGCGGTAGTCGAGGTAGACCGCCGCGTGGCCCTTGCCGTCGGCGAACTTGCCACCGAGGGCGATGTTGGCGTTGATCGATTCGCCGTCCCAGGTCGAGCCGGTCGGCACGTCGAAGCCGGCATCGGTGTTGATCTGCTGGGCGAGCTTGTTGTTGTTGTCGTGGTTGTACCCGGCGTACTGCACACCGCCGCGGACGCCTTCGAAATCGGTGTCCATGACGAAGTTGACCACGCCGGCCATGGCGTCGGAACCGTAGGTCGTCGACGCGCCGCCGGTCAGAACGTCCACGCGCTTGATGAGCGGCGCGGGGATGACGTTGAGGTCAGGGGCGTACGAAAAACCGTCGCCGTTGCCCGGGGGCATCCGGCGGCCGTTGATCAGCACGAGGGTGCGGACGGTTCCGAGCTGACGCAGGGAGATGGTGGCTGTACCCGAAGCGCCGTTGGCGACCGTCGAGTTCTGCCCGGCAAACGCCTGCGGCATGGTCTTCACGAGGTCCTCAATGCGGACCGTACCGGAATAAGTCAGCTCCTGCGGAACCTCCATGACGGTCACGGGGCTCAGCGCGGTGAGGTCGGCGCGCGGAATCAGCGAACCGGTGACGGTGACTTCGCCCTCGAACGAGCGTTCCATCGCCTGCTCGATCATCTCGTCGGTGAGCGGATCGGTTTCGGATTCCTGCGCCATGACGGGCAGGGCGGCAAGTCCGACAGCCACGAGGCCGATCAGAATCGCCAGACGAAAACTCAATTTCCTATCAAACATAAACTTCCTCCTCCTAGTGGTTTCAATTACGCGTTGGAAGAACTGATGTGGGTTCCGCGGTCCTCCTACACCGTGGTTCCCGAATGGAATGAAATACACTGTTGATCTGGATCGGACCACCCAAAACAGAGAGGCCCCGTGCGCGGCCTTCCCGTCGATTTTCATCGCGTTTCGGTGATCGGAATGCGCAGCTATACATATAGACATGAAAAGAATTGCAAACACCGTGCCATGTATGTAAAAACCCCGGCATCGTCACGACGATGCCGGGGTTTTACAACGGATCTTCGGTCCGGCCTTCCCTGTCAGCGTTCGATCCAGCCTCTAAGTGCATCCGAAAAAGTGACTTATCTCACATTTTCAGGACACGGAAAAAACCAGCGGAGACCGACGGAGAAGAGAGTCTGGAGGACCGAGTGCGCAGTTCAGAAATCGGTCCCAGGACCGCTGCCCGGCCTGCCGTACGGATTTCCGAACAGATCGCCCGGAAATCCGTACCAGACACCTAGGATTTCACTGAGATGCTGTCTCGTCGAGTCGCCGATCAGCTGTCGCCGAGATACGCGAGAATCTCCCGAGCCGACGCTGCATCGGGGTCGTCGGGGGCGAGGGCGAGGAACCGCCCGAGGTGCTCCCGGGTCTCGTCGTTGGCCCCCTCACCCAGGTACACGAGTCCCAGGAGGTAGTGGGCCTGAGCGTTGTTCGGATCCACCTGAAGAACCTTGGCGAACCGATCCTTGCTCTTCTCGTTGTCGTTGGCGTTGTACGCCGCCATGGCGAGAACCCAGAGGTTCTTTTTTGCGGCCTCGGGTTCGACCGGAGCGAGACCCACGAGGGCGTCGATGAGCATCTCGTCGTCCTGGAGCTCCAGCGCCGCGTTGTAGCTCAGGCGAAGCGCGTCCTGATTGCCCGGATTGTTGACCAGAATCCTCTTGGCGGCGTCGGCGGTTACGGCTGGCCTGCCGGTTTCGAGACCCGTGGTCGCGGCAGCAAAGAGGGCCGGCTCGAGGTTCGGATCGGCGTCGAGGGCCTGCTCGAACTTGACGAACGCACCCTCCTTGTCGCCGGTCTTCAGCAGCGCGACACCTTCGTTGTAGATTCTCTTCGCCTCTTCGGCGAGTTGGCCGAATCTCTCCAGATCGGCCTGCGCCTCGGCGGTCTTGGCTTCATCGCCGGCCAGCCGATAGGCCTCCCACCGGGTCCGGAAAACGGCCATGTCGGTCGATCCGAGCTCGATGGCTGTTTCGGCGGCCGCAGCCGATTCAGCGTAGTGCTCCTGCTCGAGTTCGACCACACTGAGGGCTGTCCAGGCCTGGCGGAGTTCGGGTTCGTCCTCCAGCGTCTCCTCGAGCTTGGCCTCGGCCGTCACATAGTCTTTGGCTTCAAACGCGGCGACCGCCTCTTGATACGCCACCGCGGCCGCCGAGGAGGCGACCACCACTGCTTCGCCGATGGCACCGACCACGGACTCTCCCGGAGTCAGGGTGAAGTAATGCCGTGCCGAACCGTCCTTGGTCCACACCTGCTCGGTGAGAAGGGTGATGTAACCGTTTCTGGAGAACTGATACTTGTAGGTGACGTTGATCTCATCGAAGTCGATCTTGAAGACACCCTTCTTGTCGGTGACTCTGGTTTCGTTGAAGGCAGGCAGATCATCCGATGTCGCCATCACCGTCACGCCTTCGATGGGCTTGCCGTCCGGATCGACAATGACGCCGATGAGCCTGCCCTTGTAAGCGGCATCTGCCATTCCGGCGGCCATGAGCATCAGAATCAGGGAACAAATCAGGGCGGATTTCTTGGTCAGCATCGTGAACACCTCTCCTTGGGTATCGGCGGGCGATGGTCTCCATCATCCCCGCCCTTGTCGAAGCCACCATCCCGAACCCCGATCGGGTCGCGAGAAGCGGTCGTCTCGGGCGCAGTATAGCGCGGCCCGCGGGCGCGATTTCGCGATAAATACAGGTTTTTGACATCGGACGACGGGAAGGCTCAACGGTGAGAAGGTGAGAGGGTGAGGAGGTCAGCGCTCGCTTCGCTCGCTGGTTAGGAGTGAGCGCTCGCTCCGCTCGCTGTGGGGAAATGAGGATTTCTCCTCGCTCCTAACTCCTCACGTCTAACCTCTAACTCCTAACTCCTGACTCCTCACGTCTAACCCTCTTTCCTCCTCACAGCGACCGGAGGGAGCACTGTCCTCAATCCACCTTCTGCGATGCGGCCATCAAGGTCTCGATCTTGGTCGAGTACCGCTTTCGCGCCTCGTCCGTCGCCGCAACCTCCTCGGCCTTGACGGTCCACCGGCGCGCCTCCTTCTCATCCCCACTCATGAGATAGCACTGACCCAGGAGAAAGTAGAACTCGTCGTCGTTCTTGTGCTCCCTGATGGCGACCTTGAGGTGCTTGATGGCGGCTTCGTAGTCACGATCAAAGAAGGCCTCGCGGGCGAGGCTGAAGCGGAAGTACGGGTTCCTCATCCGGTGCTCATCAACCCTCTTCTGATAGATCTCGGCCTTTTCCGGATCGTCCATCTTCTCGTACAGGCTGACCAGATTGCTCATGGCCACCACGTCCATCTTGTCGGCCTTGAGCGCCTGTTTGTAGGCCGCCTCGGCGTACGCGTGGTAACCGAATTTCCGATACAGGGTACCGAGGTTCGTCCACGCCGGTGAGAAGCTCCGGTCGGTGTCGACGACGGCTCGACGGAAGTTCGCCACCGCTCCGGAGATGTCGCCGTCCTGCATCCGTTCGACGCCCAGGTTGTTGTAGAAATACCCGATGGCGCGTTTGTCGGAGATCATGTCGATCTCGTAGGTGCTCTTGAAGTCGCTGATGTTGAAGTCGACGACGTGGGTTCCCGCGGCTCCCAGAGAAATGCTGACGTTGACGTGCCGGTTGAGCACGAAGACATCCTTCCTCATCGACCAATCAGGCGGGATGTCCACCTCCTGAAACTCCGCGTTCAATCCGACACCGCGCGCCAGGGCTACGAACATGGCGGAGAAGGAAAGACAGTTGCCCAGTCGGAGGCGGAAGGTCTCGGCGGCGGTGCGGGTATTCTCGTCGTACTCGAGTCCGAAGGTGGTCGCGTCCATGATCGCATCGATCAACTGCTGCAGCTTGAAGACATCGGTGGCCCCGGGATTGACGTACTCGCTCAGAAACCGCTGCATCTCATCGCTGAGGGCGAGGACCTCCCGATGATCGACAGCCGGGGTGGTTTCACCGGCGGCGCCGAGGAGCCTGCCCCCGAGCAACTCCTCCGCGGAGGGGGTTGATTGCGCCCACACGGAGAGCGACCCGCCCATCGACAGGACCGCGGTTGCCGCCATGACGATGACCGATCTCCTGAACATCTCTCACCCCTTTGTGCCGACCCGGTATCCGGCTCCATCCACCCTAACCGATCCCGCCGAGCGACCCCCGGACCCTGCGGCGGCCCGCCGGATCCCTGATAAATACGAAAACCGCCGGCCGGAGTTGTCGGCCGCCCAGAGGGCCGCACCAGCCGAACCCGACCGCCGCATAGTAGTCGGCCTCCGACCGAGAGCCCATCGAGCGCCTCAGTCGGGCCCGTCTCCACCCGCACTTCCGTCTGCGGCACCGCACCCCAGAACCGGGCGCCTGGGAGTTCTCGACGGTTCGGCGATAATGCTCTGCAGGAGGAGCGATGATGAACAACGCGGGCCTGCGGATCAATCCGAAGATTAAACGCCTGGTGTGCTCGATGAGCGGAAGAGAAATCGAAACGCGCGGATTCGACAAACCCATCGGCCTGTGCTCCTGTTGTCCGCCGCCGGGGAAGCCCGTCGTCGTCGAGTACGACCTCGATCGGGTCGAGCTCGGACAACCTCGGCGATCACAGGGGATGTGGTCCTTCTCCGATCTGTTGCCGGTCATCGGCCCCCGCCGGTCCTTTGCAGCCGATGTCGGGCTCACCGCAACGGTCGAGATCGAATCCTGGAGCAGGCGCCTCGGCGTCACGGTTCTGGCCAAGAACGAAGGGACCAACCCCTCGGGCAGCTTCAAGGACCGTGGCCTTGCCGCCGGGGTGGCCTTCGGGCGCGCCTGCGGCGCGCAGCGATTCTGCCTGCCGACCCAAGGTAACGCCGGCGTCGCGGCGAGTCTGTTCTCGGCCCGGCTCGGCCTCCCCGGCTGCCTGGTCTACATGCCCGAAGGATACGAAGACGGGCTCTACCACCGCGAAGCCCGGTACTTCGGCGCCGAGGTCCGTTTTCACGGCTCCAACATCGCCGCCGCGGGCAAGAAGATGCGCGACGACGTGGCCGCCGAGCTCGCCTCGGGGGCGTATGTCGACATGTCCACCTTTTTCGAACCGGGCCGCCTCGAGGGCAAGAAGACCATGGGGCTCGAGATCTTCCACGACCTCGGCGCCGACAACCTCCCGGACTGGATTCTCTACCCCACCGGCGGCGGCACCGGTCTGGTCGGAATCTGGAAGGCGATGCAGGAGCTGATCGGCCTCGGCCTCATCGACCCCAAGAGCCACCGCCTGCCGCGGATGGTCGTTGTCCAGGGGAAGAACTGCGCCCCGGTCGTCGAGTCCTTCGAGGCGGGTCTCACCGAAGTCCGGCCGGTGGTGTCCAGGGGCACCATCGCCGATGGTCTCGATGTCCCCGGCGCCATCATGGGCCACGGCATTCTGAGCACCATCAGAGACTCCGGCGGCACGGCGGTGGCCGTCGGCGACGAGGAGATCCTGGCGAGATTCTCCGACTGCGGCCGGATCGGGATCGCCGCGAGTTTCGAGAGCGCCGCGGTGGTCGCCGCGCTCCACCGTCTCGTCGATGCCGGCACCATCTCCCCCGGTGAGCGGGTCCTGCTTCTGCTCACCGCCGGGCACTTCATCCCACTGGGTCAACGCCGCGTCCCCGGGTGGGAGTAAAACGTCGGGTTACCCTCGTTGTCAGAAGACGACCACCCGAAAAGGAGGCAACGATGCAACTTCAGAAGCTCGCCACCGTGATCTTGACCGCGACCGTCGTCGTTCTCACTGCGGCGGGAGCAACCGCCGACCTGGCCACCGACATGATCGCGACCGACGATGGTGAGTTGACCTTCTTCCCCATCAACCACGCCACCTTCGTCATGACCTGCGGCGGCAAGGCGATCTACGTCGACCCGGTCGGAGGCGCCGATGTCTTCGGCGACTTCAAACCACCGGATCTCATCCTCATCACGCATATCCACGGCGACCACACCAGCGTCGAGACCGTCCAGACGATCAGCACCGCCGAGACCGTGGTCATCGCGCCCACGACGGTGGCCGAGAAGCTCGGCAAGAGCGTTCCCGGCCGGTTGCACATTCTCGCCAACGGTGAGTCCTTCGACTGGGGAGGGATCACGATCGAGGCGATCCCCGCCTACAACCTCAGCGAAGAACGCCGAAACTTCCACCCGAAAGACAGGGATAACGGGTATGTCGTCACCATCGGCGGGAAACGGATCTACATCGCCGGCGACACCGAGGACATCCCCGAGATGCGGGCGCTTGAGAACATCGACGCGGCCTTTGTCTGCATGAACCTGCCCTACACGATGACCGTCGCACGCGCGGCCGATGCGGTGCTCGCGTTCGCGCCGAAAATCGTCTACCCCTACCACTATCGCGGCGAGGGCGGGATGAGCGATCTCGAAGAGTTCAAGAAAGCGGTGGCAGCGAACCCCGAAATCGACGTCCGCTTTCTCGACTGGTACTGACGGGGTCGGCCCGGGGATGAGGATCTTCCTCCCGTCGGTTGCACCTCCAGCGCGGATTTTCTGATATTTTGAGACAATGAAATCAGCGCATCTCCGGCGCCTTTCCCGCCGTGCCGGCGGTCTGGCTCTGGTTGTGGTCGGGGTCGTGTTGGCGAGCCCGGCCTCGGCTCAATCCAGCCTCTACCCCACCGGATACGTCTATCTCGACAGCGCGGGCAATCCCCTCCCCTTCCAGGACAAGGCGACGATCCTCGAAGCTCTTCGCACCGCGGAAGTCGTCGAGCGTAAACAGATGAGCCGGGGAATCGCCAAGAACATCAAGCTCCTGCTCGAGTTCGAGGGTGTTCGATTCGGCGCGGTTCTGCGGCTCATCGAGGTCACCGAGCAGGAAGAAACCGGCTCGAAGAGAATGGTCGTCACCTACCGGGACTCCCGGATCTTCGAGGCCGCAGCCTATGAGCTCAGCGAAATCCTCGGCATCGGCCGGGTCCCACCGACCGTCGAGCGAAACGTCGGCGGGGCCCGCGGCACGGTTCAAATCTGGATGGAGGCGATGACCCCCGAAGACATCATGCTGGAGGAGGGTCGTCTCAAACCGCCCAACAAGTCAAAATGGTGGAAGCAAAAGGCCATCATGTGGGTCTTCGACGCCCTCATCGCCAACACCGATCGTAACCAGGGCAACCTCCTCATCGACAAGAACTGGAATCTCTGGCTCATCGACCACACCCGGGCTTTCCGGGAGACCGCGGTTCTCTTCGACCTCGATCACCTCGATCTTTGCGAGAGGCAACTCTGGAACGCCCTGGTGACAACCGACGACGAGACGATCAGCGAGCGCCTCGGGCGCTACCTCACGTCCGCCGAACTGACCAAGCTCTTTCTCCGAAAAGCAAGGCTGGTCAAACATTTCAACAAACGAATCAAGAAGCATGGTGAGGAGAGGATCCTCTACGACCTCGGCTCCTGGGGCCGCAGCCCGGAGGGCGGCTCTGCTTCCGAATTCGAACCTCAGCGACTCCCCGCGGGCGGGACGCCCGCACCTCAACACGAGCCCGTCGTGGTGCGCGGGTCTCGCGCGCAGGCCGACCCCGTGTCACCCGTCGAGCTCGGCGAGCAGAACCTCCACCGCTTTTTCCAGCTGCTGATCGCGCCCGCCGGATTCTTCAGCCGGGTCGTTGTCGACCACGTGGTCGGGATCGAGGTGGTTGTTCTCGGTGATTTCGCCGTGGGTGTCGAGGTAGCCGACCTCCGGGATCCCGAAATGAAGCGTCGAATCCTGCAGAGTCTCCCACCACACCGAGGTGCAGGTGCCCGGCACCTGCATGCCGACGGTCTCACCGATGCCGAGCGCGGTGTAGGCCGCGGGGAAACAGTGGGCGTCCGAGTAGTTGCCCTCGTTCATTACGACAATTGAAGGCTTGGTCCAACGCCCCGACGGTTCACTACCCACGACCCGCCCCCGGGGGATCGCGGTAAAGTACACCTCACCGCTGAGGAAGGTGGTCAGGGCCTCGACCAGATTGCCGCCGCCGTT
>JAHECW010000308.1 GCA_024641545.1 Acidobacteriota bacterium | reverse complement strand
GCACAGCGCACCGGTGCATCTCTCCCGGCCGCGAAACAGGCCGCCGGCGTGCGATCAGCGTGGTCGCAGCCCTTCCCGTTCTGCTCTCCGACCACGCTGATCGCGCGACGCCGGGCCGCCGAAGGCGGACCGGAAGGCCGGAGCCGAAGGAAGCCGCGTGCCCTGCCCGAGCCGGTGCCCGATGGTGCCAAGACACAGACCATCCTGCGGGCGGGACGCCCGCACCACAATGCGCGCCACCGAAGGCCGGAGCTCCGGGAAACCGCGGCAGCGGCAGCGGCAGCGACCGCGATAGCGGCCACGACAGCGGCAGCGGACGCGGTACCATAGCCGCGGAGGCTCTATGAAGCTGACTGTCCTCGGCGCCGGGCGTTGTGTCACGGGCTCGAAGTACCTGCTCGAGTGGAAGAACTTCTCCGCCATGATCGACTGCGGTCTCTTCCAGGGCCCGGCGGAGAATCGCCGGCGCAATTGGAAGCCCCTCCCCTACCCGCCGTCGAAGGTCGGCGCCGTCGTCCTCACCCACGCCCACATCGACCATTCCGGCTGGTTGCCCCGGTTGGTCCGCCAGGGTTTCAACGGGCCGGTTTTCTGCACGCCGCCGACCCGAGACCTGCTTCGCGTCCTGCTCCCCGACGCGGCCCACATCCAAGAGGAAGAGGCCCGCTACGCCAACGACAAGGGCTACTCGAAGCACGAGGTCGCCCTGCCGCTCTTTCGCGCCGCCGACGCCCGCGCCGCGCTCAAGCTGCTCGAGCCCGTCCCCTTCGACGAGTGGCACGTCCTCCACCCGGGCATCCGCTTTTGTCTTCACCGCCAGGGTCACATTCTCGGCGCCGCCGCCGTCGAGCTCGAGACCAAGGTCTCCGGCGGTGATCGGAAGACAGTGTATTTTTCCGGCGATGTCGGCCGCTACGGGGTCCCGATCCTGCGCGAGCCGGAACCTTATCCCGGGTCCGACGTCCTGCTCCTCGAGTCGACCTACGGCGACCGCTTTCACGGCGATCACGACCCCCGAGCGGCGCTCGGGGAGGAGATCCGGGCCGGACTCAAACGCGGCGGGGTCATCCTGATCCCCGCGTTCGCCATCGACCGCACCCAGGAGCTGCTCTACATGCTGCACGAGCTCGTGGTCGACGGCGACCTGCCCGAGATCCCGATCTTCCTCGACAGCCCGATGGGGATCGAGGCGACCGCGCTCTACAGCCGGTGGCTCGATGAGCACGACGCCGAGATGCGCCAGTTCTTCGCCGATCAGGTCAACCCGATCTTCCCGTCCAACCTCAAGGTCACGCCGACCTCGTCGGAGTCGCGCAAGCTCAACGATCTGCGCGGCCCGGCGATCATCATCTCGGCCTCCGGGATGGCCACCGGCGGCCGCATTCTCCACCACCTCAAGCTGCGTCTGCCGCACCGGCAGAACACGGTGATCTTCGTCGGCTATCAGGCCCAGGGCACCAAGGGCCGGCGGCTCGTCGAAGGCGAGCCCGAGGTCAAGATCCACGGCGAGTGGATCCCGGTCAACGCCCACGTCACCCAGATCACCGGGCTGTCGGCCCACGCCGACGCCGGCGAGCTCATGGTCTGGCTGAGCCAGCGCCGGCGCGAGCCCGAGAAGGTGGTGCTGATCCACGGCGAGTACGAGGCGCAGCAGGCCCTCGCCGCCAGGTTGTCCGATGAGTTCGGCTGGAAGCCCGTGATTCCCGAGCTCGGCGAGACGCTGACAATATGAACCGACAACAATCCTCAATCCGCGGTCGATTGGAGACAACTATGCAAAATCCTCGCTTCCTGACGAGACTCTTCATCATTTGCGCTCTCGCCGCAGTTCTCGTGGTCTTCCCGAGTTGCCGACGTGCGCCCGAGGAACCGACTGCGACAACCACCACTCCTGCCTCCGAGGACAAACTCACGGGCCTCGAGCTGCCGCAGCAGAACCCCGAAATCGGAATCTCGCTCAACGCGGCTCCCGCAGGGCTGGTGGTGACGTACAACGGGGAACACTGGATCGAACTGACCGATCAGAACAGACACTCTCTGCGATACACATTCATAGAGAGTGTCCCTCAATCACCGGGAATAGCGCCCACCGGTATCCAGGATTTTGAGGCCCTGATCAGCGAATACCCCGACGGCGAAGTCCTCGGCCACGGCTCGGTGAAAACCTCTCTCGGTATGGCAGACTGGTCGAACGGTACCTACTCCGAGGACGGCGAAGCCCTTGATGAGGTGATGATGTACTGTGTCCACCCATCCGGTTCCGGGATCTTGATCCTCCGTTCCATCTGCCCGGCGGGCCTCACCACCATC
>JAHECW010000044.1 GCA_024641545.1 Acidobacteriota bacterium | reverse complement strand
CATGGAGCTTGCGCCGGAGTACCAGACCGACATCCTCGACCTGTCGCTGCTCTACGTCAGCTCCGCGAGCGGAGAGCTGGTGCCGCTCGACTCACTGGTCCGCATGACCCCGAGCCTCGGTCCCCTGAGCGTCAACCACTCGGGCCAGGTGCCGTCGGTGACGCTTTCGTTCAACCTCGCCCCCGGTGTGTCCCTCGGCCCCGCGACCATCGAGGTCGAGCGGCTGGCTCGCGAGACGCTGCCGGCCACCATCAACGCGACCTTCCAGGGCACCGCCCAGGCCTTCCAGTCGTCGATGCAGGGGCTCGGTCTGCTGCTGGCGCTCGCGATCGTGGTCATCTACATGGTGCTGGGCATTCTCTACGAGAGCTTCATCCACCCGATCACGATTCTGTCGGCGCTGCCGCTCGCCGGTCTCGGCGCCCTCGCCACCCTGCTGCTGTTCCACGTCGACCTCAACATCTACGCCTTCGTCGGCGTGATCATGCTCGTCGGCCTGGTCAAGAAGAACGGCATCATCATGATCGACTTCGCGCTCGAGGCCCAGCGCGAGCGGGGCCGAACCCCGGCTGAGGCGATCTACGAGGCGTGCATGGTTCGTTTCCGGCCGATCATGATGACCACCATGGCCGCGTTCTTCGGCACGCTGCCCATCGCCCTCGGGCTCGGCGCCGGCGCCGAGGCCCGCCGCCCGCTCGGTCTCGCTGTGGTCGGCGGACTGGTGGTGTCGCAATCGCTCACCCTGTTCATCACGCCGGTGGTCTACACCTACATGGAGTCGCTGCAGACCAAGCTCGGCCGCTGGTTGTGGTTCCTCGGCGGGCGGGAGCGGACGACGACGCCGGCATAGCCGGCGGTCTCGAGCTCGGCCCCGGCCACGGCCCCGGCCCCGGATTCGGAAGCGGGAACGGACGCGGGAACGGAAACAGACGCGGACTCGGACGCGGGTTTCAGTCCTCGGTGTACATCCCGTCGATGAGATCCGCGAAGCGCTCCATGGCGACGTTGCGTTTGACCTTGAGCGTCGGCGTCAACATCCCGTTCTCGATCGAGAACTCCTCGAGGAGCCGGAACTTCTTGATCGTCTCGAACGAGGCGAAGTGGGTGTTCTTTTCGTCGACGACGCTCTGAATCAGTGCTTTGACGCCCTCGCTCGCCAGCAGCTCGTCGAGGGTGTTCCCGGCGATGCCGTGCTCGGCGGCATAGGCTCGGATGTTGGGTTCGTCGACGGTGATGAGCGCGGTGAGGTACTTGCGCCGGTCGCCGATGACGCAGACCTGTGAGATGTAGGGCGAGGTGGCGACGAGACCTTCGATGGCCGACGGCGCCACGTTCTTGCCGCCGGCGGTGACGATGAGGTCCTTCTTGCGGCCGGTGATCTTGAGGAAGCCCTCGGCGTCGATGGCGCCGAGATCGCCGGTGTGCTGCCAGCCGTCCTCGGTGAGGGTTTCGGCGGTCTCGGCGGGCATCTTGTAGTACTCGCGCATGATGTTGCGGCCGCGGTAGAGCACCTCGCCGTCGTCCGCCGTCTTCTGCTCGATACCGGGGCCGGTGGGGCCGACCCAGCCGAAACGGTAGTTGTCGTAACGGTTGAGGTTGGTGAACGAGGTGTTCTCGGTCATGCCGATACCCTCGACGATGAGGACCCCGGCTGCGTGGAAGAACTTGCCGATGGACGGATCCAGCGGAGCGGCGCCGCTGATGCACCAGCGTACGCGGCCGCCGAGCGCGGCCTGGACCTTGGAGAAGACCAGCTTGGTCGCAATGGCGTACTGGAGTCGAGTCGCGAACGGTACGGGTTCTTTGGCGAGCAGGTGATCGCTGACCCGATCACCGACTCTGCACGCCCAGTTGAAGAGCTTGAGCGCGATGCCGCCCTTGGCCCGGGCCCCGGAGATGATCTTGGTGTGGACCTTCTCGTAGATCCTTGGGACGCTTGGAAACCAGTGCGGCCGGGCGGTCTTGAAGTCCTCGGCGACGGTGTCGATGCCCCGGGCGACGGTCGTCGTGCTGCCGGCGAAGAGGGCGGAGAAGACGCAGGTCCGGGCGAAGATGTGCGCCAAAGGGAGGAACAGGAAGGCGTGGTCCTCGTCTTCGATCTGCGTCGAACCGAAGACCGACTGGGCGGTGAAGGTGATGTTGTCGTGGGTCAGGACCGCGCCCTTGGGGATCCCGGTGGTTCCCGAGGTGTAGACGATGGCGGCGACATCGGCGGCCTCGACATCGGCGATCCGGGCGTCCAGCGCCTCGTCCGTCACGTCTTTCCCGAGGTCGAGGAACTCCTCGTAGCTCAGGACCCAGTCATCGCCCGGCGGAGGTGTCCCCTTGAAGAGAACGACTTTCCGGATCGCGGGGATCTCGGCCCGGATCTCCTGGAGTTTCGCAACCTGGGAAGGATCTTCGGCGAAGGCGAGAACCGCGTCCGAGTGCTTGACGATGTAGCCGATGTCCTTGGCCAGGAGCGAGTGATAGATCCCGACCGTGACCGAACCGATGGCGGCGAGAGCGACATCGGTCAGCACCCAGCGATAACACGAGTAACTGACGATGTTGGCCTTGTCGCCCTTGCCGACGCCGAGGGCGATGAGGCTCTTGCCGACCCGACGCACGTGTTCGGCGAATTCGGTCCAGCTGACCGACTCCATGGAACCGTTGTCGAGGATCGTGCGATAGGCATCCCTGCCGGGATACCGCTCGACCGTGTGCGAGAGCATCTCGTGGATGTTCTTGAAGTCTCTGAATTCCATGGTTTCCCCCTCGGCAAGCCCGGTGGACGCGACCGTCCCCCCTGTCGTTCCTCGGTCCGAAATCGGCACCGGAAAGTGTATCAGTACTGATTGGGAAATCCATGGGCCAGGGGCCACCGGGGGCGCGGAAAGGGATCTAGACCCAGCGGTAGACCACCGAGTTGATGTTCATCCCCGCGCCGACCGAGGCGAAGACCACGACGTCGCCCGCTCGGAGCTCGTGGCCGTCCATTTTGCCCCGGCGTACCAGATCGAGCAGGGTCGGAACCGTCGCCACCGACGAGTTGCCCAGCCACGAGATCGACATCGGCATCACGGCCTTCGTGTCGGGTTGTCCGGCGTCGTAGAGCCGGAACAGCCGGACCAGGATCGCCTCGTCCATCTTTGCGTTGGCCTGGTGGAGAAACACCTTCGCGACTGCCGACAGATCGAGGCCGGCTCGGTCCAGGCTCTGTTTGACCACGCCCGGTACGTTGGTCAATGCGTAGTTGTAGAGCTTGCGCCCGAACATCTTCAGAAACAGGGTGTTGTCTTTGTACTCGGGGTTGAAGGACTCGCCCATCCAGAGCAGTTTGGCGTGGTCGATGGTGTCGGACCGCGCGGCGTGGGCGAGGATGCCGACCGGTTCGGCGACCTCGCGGGCCTCGAGAACCGCCGCGCCGGCGCCGTCGGAGTAGATCATGCTGTCGCGGTCGTGCGGATCGGAAACCCGGGAGAGGGTCTCGGCGCCGATGACCAGCGCGCGGGAGGCGTCGCCGGATCGGAGGAAGTAGTCGCTCTGGATGACGCCCTGGATCCAGCCCGGGCACCCGAAGGGCAGATCATAGGCGATGCATTCCGGGTTGGCGACGGCGAGGTTGTGCTTGACCCTGGCGGCGAGCGAGGGCACGAAGTCCGACCGCAGGTTGTCGGCGAGGATGTCGCCGAAGTTGTGCGCGACGATGATGTAGTCGAGGCTCTCGGGATCGATTCCGGCATCCTCGACGGCCGCCGACCCCGCTTCGGTCGCCAGATCCGACGCCATGATGTCGTCGTCGGCGTACCGCCGTTCGCCGATGTCGGTGATCTGGCGGAACTTTTCGATGATCCGGCGGTTGTTGCCGGACTCTACGGGCTCGCCGTAGTCCATGAAGAACTCGTTGTCGGTGAAGTGGTGGTTGGGAACCACCCTTGGTGGGATCGAGGCCCCGGTTCCGATGATGACGGTGTGACGGTTTTTGAGCGTCATAGTCGGGTGAGCCTACACCAGATCCTCGCGAGGTCAAGGTCATTTGCGGCGGCACTTTCCGCGCGAAATCGAGAAAATGCACCGGTGCAGTGTGTCTCCCGCGGCGGGGCCTCGGGGCGAAAGATTTTTCAGATTCCGCGTCGCACCGCGAGATAGATCCCGGCGTGCCGGGGTCGGATGAGTGCCCGCCCGGCGAGCGACCATCGTAGCCCGGTGCGGATCAGCGGCAGGTTCTTCGGGTGATGGATGGCGGCATAGCGCAGGAGATTGCCGGTGAAAGCGGTGAGAAACGCCGCTCGGTCGAGCTCCCCGAGACTCGATCCGCCGAGATGTCGGACCCGGGCCCGCGGCACGACCACGAAACCGTGGTCGGCCGGGAAATCCGGCGTGCCCAGGCGGCAGGCCATCCGGGCGCAGAAATCGACGTCCTCCCACCACGCGGGGGCAAAGGTCTCGTCGAAACCCGCGAGCGCCCGCCACACCTCGCGCCGGATCATCCAGGCCGCCGCCGCGGGTTGGGCGACGGCGGTTGCGGTCGTCGGCGGTGTCGAAAAGGCCGGAGCGCCCGACCGGCCCGTGGCCAGACGGGCGACGGTGGGAAGACGACGCAACTGCCAGAGATCTTGTCCCGAACCGTCCGGGTTGAGAAGCAGCGGCGCCACCCCGGCGGTTCGCGGTCGCTCCTCGAGCGCCTCGACCAGGGTGGCCGCGGCGGCCTCCTCGAGCTCGGTGTCGGGGTTGAGCAGGAAGATCAGCTCCTCGGTGGTCGCGGCGGCGCCTGTGTTGGCGGCGTGGGCGAATGAGCGGTTCTCTGCAAGGGCGAGAACCTCGATTTCGGGGAAGGCTGCCGCCAGGCGCTCGGCGCCGCCGTCGCCCGAGCCCGAGTCGACCAGGACGATCCGGCTGAGGTGCCGCCCGGTCTGCGCGAGGAGCGATCGGAGGCACCGGTCGACCTCGTCACCGCCCCGCCAGCGAACCACAACTGCGGCGGCCTTCACCCTCGGCGCCCCCGTCCGCCGCGGCCGATGAGGGTCGTCGCCGCCCTGAGAAGCGAAGGTGTGAGCGCGCCCCGGGGAATCGTTTCGAGGGTCGGAAGGGCCTCCACCAACGGACGCGCGACCCGCGACCACCGCCAGTGGTCGCGGTGTTCGAGAATCGCCGATCGGCGACGATCGTGCTCCTCGGGTTGGAGCAGCCTCTTCAGGGCGTCGCTGACCGCCGCCGGGTTGCCCGGCTCGACCACCTCGCCCCAGCCGAGTGCGTCCGCGAGCCGGGCGACCTCGCCTCCAGACGACAGCAGCATGGGTGTTGCCGACCACAGGGCGTCCATGGCGCGGGTGCGGAAGGAAAGCTCCGCCTCGGGCCTCGCCTGGTGGAGAAAGGCCATGACCGCGGCCCGGTTGAGGGTCAGGTAGCGCTCGTCGTAGGGCGCCCAGTGTTCGAGGGGCACCACCTCCGGCGCCGACAGTGCGTAGCGGGCCGCCATCCGGTTGAGGTCGGTCGCGGTGAACTGCGCGAGAGAACCGCCCGGTCTGGTTGCGGTGGGGACCACGATGCTCACCGGAACCCGGCCGAGCCGGGCGCGGGCGGCGAGCAGGGTGTCGAGGTCGAGCCACGGCCAGACGCCACCCCACCACAGCACCACCGACCAGTCCGCCGGGACGCCGATGACCTCGGCCGAACCCTCCGGTGGATCGTGCTCCTGGATCCCGAACGGGACCTCGAGAATCGGCACCGCGGGGCGGCGTTGGAACACGGCCCGCCACCAGTCGTGCTGCGCCGCGCCGGCCACGAGCACGGCATGCGCCCTGGCCGCCGCCACGGGGAGCCGCGCCGCCGCGGTGCGACGGCGGCGTCGAATCTCGGGCGTCGTCGGCATGGCATCGAGCTCGGCGAGCAGCGGCGTCGCGCCGTCGATCACCAGAAGATGGCGACCGGTGAAGGCCGGCAGATGGAGGCTCCAGGGCGGTGAGACCACGGCCTGGGCCCAGCTCCAGTCGGGCGCATCGATGAGCTCGACGGGCGAGTCGTGCGGTTTGGATGACCCTCCATCCGCCGTGAGCCGTACCTCGTGTCCCGCGCCGGCAAGCGCATTTGCCAGTTCCCAGGCGCGCAGGGCCGACCCTGCCATGGCGGGGCCCAGTCGATCGTCGGTCAGGAAGAGAACGCGCATCGTCAAACCTCCGGCAGGGCGCTGAGTCGAGGACCGGGGCTGGGTCGCCCGAGCGAGCGGATCACGATCCAGGGAAGGCAGGCCATCGCCGCTGCTGCCGCCGGCATGACCCGCGGGTTGGTGCGGGCGAGCGTCCGAACCGCTCGCAGCTCGCCGCGGAGCAGGGTTGGAAGGGCGGCCGCGACGGCGGCGGTCGTGAGATTTCCGGCCAGGGCACGCCAGCGGTTGGTCAGCAACCACCATGGGTGGCGCCAGCCCATGCGGGCACCGGTCGCCGAACCGACGTGGCTCGCCCAGGCGCCCGGGACCCAGGCGGCGCTCCAACCCAGGCGCCGCATCCTGAGACCGAGATCGAGGTCTTCGTGATAGCTGCCGAACCGGAGGTCGAAGATGGCGCCGTCGACGAGGGCCGCTTGACGCAGCGCCCGAGCTCGAAAGAGCGCCGCGGTGCCGGAAACGGCGATGACCGGTCTCGGTCGGTCGGGTTCCGGCGCAGGCGTGGAACCGCGGTCCAGCTGGACCGGGAGCGCGACCTCGTCGAGGGTGATGCCCCGTCCGTCGATGGCCGCTCCCGCGGCGTCGGTGATGGTCCCCTGAACCGCTGCGAGACCGGGGTCGGCGTCGAGCGCCGCTTCGAGGGGCCCCAGCCACCCCGGCGCCGGAACCGCATCGTCGTTGACCAGGGCAACCCGGTCGATGGCGCTCCCGAGAGAGTCGATGCCGGCGTTGACGGCGGCGGCGAAGCCGAGTCGGCGCCCGGTGGCGAGGACGTCGATCGAAGCTCGGCGGGCCGGCGGGGTCGCGCCGCCGGAGACCACGACCACGATTCGTCCCGGCGGCGGGTCGAGAGCAGCCACGGCATCGAGACAGCTCTTCAAATGCGGGCCGCCGAGGGACGGGATGACGATCGCCGTCATGGGCTCGATTTCCGGGTCTCGAGTTGTGGACGGGTCTTGGAGGCTCTCATCTGAGATCAGTATAGCGAGGGCTTGTCGTGCCTTCTGCAGTCGGCGCGCTTACAATGACGGTGTGCGATTGGCCGTTGACGCCCGCAAACTGACCGATTTCGGGATCGGAACGTACCTCTCTTCCATTCTCAGGGGGATGGAGGATCGGCGCGATGTGGAGTTGACGGTGGTTGCCCACCCCGGCCACGAGGGACGGGTCAGCGAGCTGGCGCCTTCGGCGAAGGTGCTCACCGCCGGTGCGAAGGGGTACTCGGTGGCGGAACACATCCAGATGCCGGCCATGCTCTGGCGCGAACGGGTGGACGTGGTGCATATACCGCACTATGTGGTGCCCGCCCTGTCGCCCCGGCCCATCGTGACCACGGTTCACGATGTCATCCAGCTGTTTTATCCGCCCAAGGGACGCGCCGGCCTGGCCCAGTTCTATCTCCGGGTCGTCCTGCGCTCCGCGCTCAGGCGATCACGGGTCGTGATCACCGTGTCGCGGACCTCGCGGCGCGATCTCATCAAGCTTTTTTCGGCCGACCCGGGTCGATTGATGGTGATTCCCAACGGTGTCGATCCCGAGCTCGCCGTGCGGCCCAGCGCCTCCGAGGTCGAGGCTCTCAAGGAGTTTTACGGTCTCCAATCGCCCCTCGTCCTCGTGGTGGCCAACGACAAACCGCACAAGAACCTCGATGTGGTGCTGCGTGCCTACCACCTGGCGGTCCGTCGGCACCGGGTCCCCGGCCAACTCGTCTTTGTCGGCGGTGTCGAGCCGTCGAGCCGGCTCGCCGCCCGGGCCGCACGTCTCGGATTGATCGATCGGGTCCGTTTTCTCGGCCGCGTCCCCCAGAGTCACCTGAGGGCGTTGTACCATGTGGCCGCAGTGCTGTTGCACATCTCGCTCTACGAGGGGTTCGGCCTGCCCATTCTCGAGGCGATGGGCGCAGGGCTGCCGGTGGTGACCTCGAACGTGGGCGCCATGCGGGAGTTCGGCGAAGATGCGGCGAGGTTGGTCAATCCCCTCGATGTGAACGAGGTGGCGAGCGCGGTGGAGCAGGTCTTGGTGGATGATCCTCTCCGTCGAAGGATGGTGGAGGCGGGCCGTCGTCGGGCCGAACGGTTGACGTGGGAGCGAACGGTGGACAAAACCGTCGAAGCGTATCGGCGGGCGTTGGGGGAGGGCTGAGGTGCGGGTCGCCCTGGTTCACGACTGGCTGACCGGGATGCGCGGTGGAGAGTGGGTGCTCTACGAGATCGCCAAGCTCTTTCCCGAGGCGCCCATCTTCACTCTGGTTCACCGCAAGGGTTCGGTCATGCCTGCCCTCGAGGAGCGCCGAATCAACACCTCCTGGCTGCAGGCGCCATCGTTCGGCGGCAGAAAGTGGCGGTATCTCCTGCCGCTCATGCCGGCGGCCATGGAGAGCTTCACCTTTCCCGACGCCGATCTCGTGATTTCCACGAGCCACTGCGTTGCCAAGGGGGTGATTCCGCCTCCAGGGGCCTTTCACCTCAGCTATGTTCACACCCCAATGCGCTACGCGTGGGACCAGAGGTCGTTGTACACGGCTCGCATCCCGTCGTTGCTGCAACCCGTGGTCGAGAGTCGGTTGGCGAAACTTCGGCAGTGGGACATGGTGTCGTCGGCCCGGGTCGACCGGCTGATCGCCAATTCGCGTCTCGTCGCCTGGCGAATCAAACACTATTGGAACCGGCAGGCGGAGGTCCTTCCACCACCGGTGGCCACCGAGTACTTCACCCCGGGCGGCGAGCGCGGATCCAACCTGTTGACGGTCGCGGCTCTTGTTCCGTACAAGAGGGTGGAGGTCGCGATCGAGGTGGCAAAGAGGCTGGGACGGCCGTTGGAAATCGTCGGCACCGGACCCCGGATGGCGCAGCTCAAGCGTCTCGCCGGTCCCGATGTTCGATTCCTCGGCTGGCTCGATCGGAACCAACTCCGTGACGCCTATCGACGAGCGGCGGCGGTTCTGGTTCCCAACGTCGAGGACTTCGGCATGGTCACGGTTGAAGCGCTCGCCTGCGGCACGCCGGTGATCGGGCTTTCGGCCTCCGGTACCGCGGATGTCGTGCGTTCCGGCATCGAGGGCGAGCTTGCCGAGCAGTCGGGGATCGAAGCCCTCGAGGACGCAACCACCCGGGCCCTCGACCGTGACTGGGATCCCGCCGTCCTGCGGCATCGCGCCGAGTTCTTTTCACGAGAGCGGTTCAAGGTCCGGTTCGGCTTTCTCCTCGATCGACTGGGATTCGGGAGGGTGTTGGGATGATCCAGCGGCGTCGCCAGATCCAAGTGATGCTGCAGCTCGTGGGCGATGTCCTCGCCACGGCGGCCGCCATCATTCTGGCGTACTGGATCCGGTTCGACATCCCGATCCAACCGGTCACCAAGGGCATGCCGCCCTTCGAGATGTACCTTCGGCTCATCCCCGTCACCGCACTGTTGTGGCCGACGGTCTTCTACTTCCAAGGCCTCTATCAGCGGCGCAGACTGCGGTCCCGTTTCGATGAATTGCTGCGCGTCTTGCTCGCGGTCATGCTCGCGACCATCCTGCTGACGGCATTCCTGACCTTCTATCGCCCATCCGACTTCACCTACTCGCGTCTCTTCCTGCCGATCTTCGCCGGTATCGATGTGCTGTTCGTGGCGTTCTCGCGGTGGTTGATCTCGGACATCCTGCGGCGAGTCCGGCGCTCCGGCGGGAACCTCCAGGTTGTGCTGGTGGTCGGCGCGGGCGTTCTCGGCAAACGCCTCGTCAAGAGCCTTCAGGCCCACCGCGAGTATGGATTCACCGTGGTCGGCTTTCTCGACGACGACCCGGGAAAACAGAAGAGAAAGATCTACGGGTTGCCGGTTCTCGGCACATCGAAAGATCTCGAGGTCATCGTCCAGGAACACCGGATCGACCAGGTGATGATCGCCCTGCCGATGGCGGCGCACCAACGAGTGGTCAAGCTCATCCGCCGATGCGGGCAGTTGCTGGTGGAAATCAAGGTGGTGCCGGATCTTCTCCAGTACTACGCCGTTCGGGCCGGAACCGAGGAACTCGACGGACTGCCGATCATCAATCTGACCCAGATCCCCCTCGAGGGCTGGAATCAGATCGTCAAGCGGGTGTTTGATGTGGTCGGAGCCTTCGGCCTGCTGATCGCCACGGGTTGGCTCTTCCCCATCATCGCCTGGCTGGTCAGGCGCGAGGACGGCGGACCGGTGCTCTACTCACAGGTTCGGATGGGCCTCGACGGCCGGTCGTTCAAGCTCTACAAGTTCCGCTCGATGCGGATTGACGACGAGACCAACGGTCAGGGCAAGTGGACCCGCACGGACGACCCGCGGGTGACCAGGGTCGGCGCGGTTCTGCGTCGCTACAATCTCGATGAGCTGCCGCAGCTGATCAACGTCATCAAGGGCGACATGTCCCTGGTCGGACCGCGGCCGGAGCAACCCGAGTTCGTCGATCGTTTCAAGACCAGGTATCCCGAATACCAGGCTCGTCACCGGGTGCGGGCCGGGCTCACGGGTTGGGCTCAGGTCAACGGGCTGCGGGGCGACACCTCGATCCGCCAACGCGTGGTCCACGATCTCTACTACATCGAGAACTGGAGCCTCGCGCTCGATCTCAAGATCCTCTGGCGGACCTTCCGACTCGCCTTGCACGAGGCTCGGGGATAGCTCGGATCCGCCCACGTTCGGGTTGAACCACCGAGCAATCACAGCGGCGCAGGGCGGATCGCAATGATCGCGAAGACCATCCGTCGCAACGACACGCCAGGCCATCGCGATTGAGAGTGGTTCACGGGGAAAATTGCGACCGCGCTGCTCGGGCGCCGGCGGCCTGTTTCGCTGCCGGGAGAGATGCACCGGAGCGGTGTGCCGCGAGGGTTGCCCGGTATGACATTGTGCGGAAGGCGATGGCTTGCCGGGTTGGTTTGGCGAGCACAATGTCAAACCCGGCACGCCCCGGTGGGCGGTGGTCATTGGCTTCCCGGGGCTTCCGTAGCGGCCACGGCCACGGAAACGGAAACAGCTGCGGACGCGGGATAGGGACGCTAATCGTCCAACCAGTCCGGCGTCCGCTTCTCTTCGAGAAAGGTCGTCACACCCCGGATGCACTCGGGGTGGAGCCGGTGCGACGCGTTGACCTCGGCGGCGCGGGCGAGGGCCTCGCGCCAGCTCATCCCGACGGTTTCATTGAGCAGCCTCTTGGTGGCGGCGATCGCGGCCGGGGAGCACTTGCGCGCGATTCCCCGGCCGAGCTCCCGCGCCCGTTCGAGGGCGGTTCCTTCCTCGGCGAGCTCATCGGCAAGACCGAGGGCGACGGCGCGCTCGCCGGCGATGCGCTCGGGGTCGAGCAGCAGACGGCGGGCGACATGGCCGGGCACCCTGCGGGTCAGGAACGTCAGCACCAGGGCCGGAACATAGCCGATCGTGACCTCGGTGTAGGCAAAGACCGACCGCGGCTCGGCCACGACCAGATCGCAGGCGGTGGCGAGACCGCAGCCGCCGCCGATGGCCGCGCCGTGAACCGCCGCGATGGTGAGCTTGGGGTGGCCGAGCAGCAGCTCGAAGAGCTCGCGCAGCTCTTCCGAGTCGCTGCGAAGACCGTCGGGGTCGCTCCCGGTCGCCAGGCGCTGCAGCGCCGTCAGATCGGCGCCGGCGGAGAAATGGCGTCCGGCGCCGGCGAGAACGACGGCCCGGACCTCCGGCGAGTCCGCAGCGGACCGGAGGGCGTCGGTGAGCGCGAGGACGAGCTCGGATGACAGCGGGTTGGCGCGATCGGGGTCGTTGAGAGTCAGAACCCTGACGGCGACCTCATCATGGATGAGAACGGGGGTCTTCATGGGGACGATCGTAGCACCGACAGCGGCCGCGGCCCGCCGCCGGCGTTTGGTGTAAGATCCCCTGCCATGGCCGGTATTCGCTCCACTGCGCGTTTTCTCGGGCACGTGGGGCGTGACTTCTTGGGGACCCTTCGAGCCCGCGTCCGTCGGACGTATGACTGGATCGTCTACGGTACCGACGAGGTCGTTGTCGGAGTCGACATCTTCCCCTTTGCCGAGACCATGACCGGCGTCGGCTGGTACGAGTGGAACCTCCTGGGCGCCCTCGGCGAGCGTGACGACGGTCTTTGTTTCAACCTCTACGCGCAGACCTTTCTCGCGCCCGGGGAGCAGCCGCCCCCGGTGCCCGGCGGTCGACGGATGCGGCTGCGGACGCACCAGGTTCCGGACGATTTTCTCTTTCCGCTGCGGCCCTCGCTGTGGTTCCTGCGTCACCTTGTCGAACCGGTGCTCTGTCTGCTCGACGGCAACGACGTGATCTTCGCCCCGAATTTCATGCCGCCGCGGGGGCAGCGGTTTTTCGGCCGCCGGCTGGTCATCACGGTCCACGACCTCGCCTTTGCCGTGATGCCCGAAGTGGTGGCGCCGGAGACCCTGGAAGAACTTCGCTCGAGATTCCCGAAGTCGCTTCGTCGGGCCGAGCGGATCATCGCGGTTTCGGAGGCGACCGCCGGCGATCTCGTCGAACATTTCAACGTCGACCGGAATCGGATCCACACCATCCACGAAGGTCTCGATCCGCATTTCGCCGCCCTGGCCGACGACCCGGAACCCGACACCTCCCTGCCGCCGGACTATCTACTCTTCGTGTCCACCATCGAGCCGCGCAAGAATGTCGTCGGCGTCCTTCGGGCGTTCGCGCTGCTCGCCGAGTGGGGTTATCCCGGCAAGCTGGTTGTCGCCGGCCGCTGGGGCTGGCGCACCGAGACGATCCGCGCCGAGCTCGAAGCATCGCCGGTTCGCGACCGCATCGTCCACCTCGACTACATCGAGCGCGTCCGGATGGCCTCGGTCTACCGCCAGGCGAGGGCGCTGCTCTTCCCGTCGTGGCTCGAGGGCTTCGGGCTACCGATATTGGAGAGCATGGCGTGTGGGACGCCGGTGGTGACCTCCGGTCGTTCCGCCATGCCCGAGGTGGCCGGTCCGGCCGGGGTCTATGTCGATCCCGAGAGCGCCCACGGGATCGCCACCGGGGCCGCCTCGCTCCTCGAGGATGCCGACCACCACGCGCGGCTGCAGGGTCTCGGTCGGGAGCGCGCACGGCGATTCTCGTGGGACGATGCGGCGGCCGCGACCGCAGGCGTGTTCCGGCGAGCGGCCGGGAAAAGGGCGAGCGGGCCCGATGAATATCGCGTCTGACGCTCGAGCTCTCGTCGGGCGGCGGACCGGGGTCGGCGTCTGGACCGAAAAGGTCATGGGCGGGCTCGCCCGGGGCGGAGTGGCTGCGGTTCAGCTGATGGCCTCCAAGCCGATTCGGCTGGAGGAAAACGAACGCCACCCGAATCTGAAGATCATCCCGGCACCGAGGTGGTCCGTCCTCGGACCGGTGTGGCTCAACACGACCGTGCCGCGGCAGCTCACCGCGTTGGCGGCCGATGTCTGGGTCGGATCGTTGGCGATCCTGCCCAACCGTTGCCCGGTGCCGGCCGTCGCCATGGTGCACGATCTGACGCCGAGGACGCACCCGGCCCGCCACACCTTCGCCAATCGAATCGTCTTCAGGCTCTTCCTCGAGCGATCCCTCAAGTCGGCCCGGACGGTGGTTGCAGGTTCCGCCGCCACCGAAGCCGAGCTGCTGGCAGCATTTCCCTGGGTCGAGTCCAAGCTCGAACGGATCGGTTATGGGGTCGATGAGTGGTACTCACCGGCTCCCCCGGGTGATGACGGGGGAGCGATCCGCGGGCGATTTGCCGCCGGCCGGCGCTATCTGCTCCATCTCGGGACCATCGAGCCGCGCAAGGGGATCTCGAGCCTGGTTGCGGCATGGGAACAACTGCAGGCGAACCTCCCGGATCCGCCGGATCTCGTGATTGCGGGCGGGCAGGGGTGGCAGACCGGACCCATCCTCGACCGGATTCACGCGTCGGCGTTGGTCGACCGGATCCATCTGCCCGGCTATGTCAGCCGCGAGGATGCCCGTGCGCTGCTGCGCCACGCCGAGGTCTTCGCGCTGGCGTCCGAGGTCGAGGGTTTCGGTCTGCCGCTGGCCGAGGCCGTCAGCTGCGGGACGCCGTCGGTGGCGACGGCGATCCCGGCGCTGAGGGAAGCCGGCGGCGACGCGGCGCTATTCTGCCCGCCGCACGATCCGCCGGCGCTCGCGGCGGCCCTCGCCGAGGCGCTCGAGCCCGAGACCGCCGAACGCCTGCGGCAACGGGCCCGCGAGCGCGCCCCGAAGCTCCGCTGGAATCCGGTGGTCGAAGCCTGGGCCGAGCTGCTCGAGAGGGTGGTCGGCGGGTAGGAATCGCCGCGGGCCAGCGATGGCGAACCGCAACGAGCGACCGGTGCGCGAGACGAGCGTAGCATCGTTGGCCCGCGACCCCGCGTTGCCCGCCGGGGCCGTTGTGGCGCGGGCGTCCCGCCCGCCTCGTTTTTCTCCCCCGGCTGTCTATTGCACCGCCGGAAGTCCGCCCAGATCCGCCGGCGTGAACCGTTTGATTTCGAGCGTCGCCGCCGGTCGGCGAACCGCGACGGTGCACAAGGCTCCCGGTATGTCCGCCTCGAGGAGCGTCCACCGGGCGGCCTCCTCCCGGTCGCCGGCGATGGCCCGAAGACCGGGGGGCTTTGCCGGATTGGGCTCGGTCTCGACGCCGCGCAGGGGCATCCCGACGCCGAGGCCGGTGGCCTTGAGGTAGGCCTCCTTCTGGGTCCAGATGCGGAGGAAGGCGCGGTCCCGGGCCTCGCCCTCGAGCTCGAAGACGTGTTTGCGTTCTTCCGGGCTGAAGAAGCGGTGTGCCAACCGCTGGGCCATGGCGACCGCGCGCACGTTCTCGATATCGATCCCGACCTCGTCATCGGCGATGGCGAGCGCGACGAGACCTCCAGAGTGGGTCAAGTTGAAGTGCGGCGGATGATCCAGCCCGGGGGTGTCGAGAAAAGGCTTGCCGTGTTTGCCGGTGGCAAAGGACAGCGATTCCGGGACGACCCCGCTTGCGTTGCCGAGCTGATGGCGGAGCATGACGCGGGCGAGGATGAACCGCTGACGTGCCTCGGAGATGCGGAACCGGATTGCCCGTTGCTGTTCTTCGGCCGAAAGTCGGGGGAGGAAGGTCTCCATGAGGCCCGAGAAGTCGGGAACAAAGGACCAACGGAGTCGGAGTACGCGGAGGCTCATCCTGCCGATGCTACCGCCGCGCCGCGCCGCCTGCTACCCTCGCCGCCATGGACCAGTTGCCGTTCGTCACGGAGATCCAGGTGAGATGGCGCGACATCGACGCCAAGAGCCACGTCAACAACGCCACCATCGTGACCTATCTCGAGACCGCCCGGACCGAGCTCTGGCGGCATCGATTCGGGGGCGGCATCGACATTCCGTATGTCGTCGCGCGGGTCGAGGTCGACTACCGCCGCCAGATCACCATCGACGACCGGGTCCGGATCGGGCTCTGGGTGGAGGATCTCAAGGGTGCGAGCTATGTCTTCGCCTACCGCATCGAGATCAACGGCCGGCACGCCGCCGATGCCCGCACCCTGATGGCCCACATCGGACCCGAGGGCAGACCGACGCGGATCGGTCCGGAGATGCGGGCCAAGCTCGAAGCGTTGACGCTCGATTGACAACCGAATCCATCGCAGGCTCACCGCAAAGACGCCAAGGACTTCAAGACCATCGCAAAGAAGGTCGCTATTGGACCCATCGCAGCACTTACACTACAGAGAACGAGCAATCGCCACCTCGATGGAGCGGTGTTCTCCGATGACGCGGTGTGAGAGGCCGAACGGGCCGCTGTTTTGAAACAACAAGATCACAAAGACCGACGAAGGCTCCACCAGGCATCGCAGTATTGACCCGGGCTCCCTCCGAGGCTCGAGACGCACCCTCACCTGAGGACCTGCGATGAGCCAAGTCAATTCCTTCGTGGTTTCTTGGTGGTTCTTTGTGATCTTTGTGTTTCAAACAGCTCGCTGACGGCCGGATTGCCGATCCACGAAGTCCAGAGCCGCCGACGCTCCTCTGATTCGTGTCCATCAGTTCGGTCCGCGCGAATCCGTGTCCTATCGCGATGGGCTGTTGACCGTCGACTGTGAACTGTCGACTTCGGTCAGCTACCCCCTCGACTCGAGCCAGTGGAACCAGATGGGATGGTGTTTCTGGTACCAGGCCAGCACCTCCCGGATGAGCGCTTTCTTGTCCGTCGGCAGGACCGCTTCGTCCACCTGATCGAAGTTGACCACCATGCGGTCGTTGGGGAGGTATTCGATGGCCTCGGAGCACAGGGTCTGGAGTTCGTTGCGGATGCGGCCCGAGTCGGAGATCTTGACCGCCCGTTTGCGGTAGTCCTGGCCGGCGTAAAAGCGGTCGAGGAGCGGCGAGAAAACCATCCGCATCTCGTCCATGGGCTCCATCAAACGCAACGTCAGAGTCACATCCAGCATGCCGGCGCGGGTCGCGGCGCGGGTGGTGACCTTGTAGACCCCGTCGCCGACATTCTCGACCCCGGGCATCCCGGTGTAGGGGTCGGGGAGCATGGCCGAGCTGAGGCTGAGGACGCGCCACTCCTTGTTGGGGAAGAAATCGTCGGCGGTTGCCGTCCGCTTGCCGGCGGGAAGGCAGGCCGCCCGGGCAGCACGGAGGTTTTCGCGATAGATCTCGGCGATGGCGGGTTCGACCTCCTGTTCCATCACCGCGGCCAGCTTCTCGGCATAGTCCCCGGCCTCCGGGTCGAGCCGCATGAGGAGGGGTTCGCGGTCGTAGGGAATGTTGAACCGGGAGGAGAAGAGGCACATCGAGGTGAAGGTGTCGAGGATCGGATCCAGACTGGCCCCCTGCATCGCTTCGGCCGAGGCCGAGTACCCGTCGCAGATGAAGAGATGCCGCTCGCCGTCGCGCTCGGAAGGCCCGACCAGATAGACGGGCGCATAGGTCCCGGACTCGGTGAAAGCCGGGATCCCGGTGTCGGGGACCGTCCAGCCGTCCTCCACCACGTGGGCGCCCATGGAGCGCCACTCATCCCAGAGCTTGCCGATGCGGTGCTTTCGGGACGGGCCGCCGAGAGTCCAGACATGGACATTTTCGGCCTTGATCCCCGGATAGGTGGCGAGGATCGCTTCCATGACCAACCGGCGCGGGGTCAGGAAATCGATGAGGATCGAGCGTTCCGCGGCCTGTTCGACGACGTCCCTCGGGAGGATCAGATTGCCCATGTAACCCTCGTACGGACGGGCGACCTTGAGCGGTTGGTCGAAGAGGTGAAAGACCGCGAGCGCGCCGGTGGGCGCCCCTTTGGCAAAGCGGGAGGTGTTCTCCAGGGTGTCCAGCGCCGCGCCCCAGACCGTGATGCCGGCGGTCTGGATGTCGCGCCAGAACTCGGGCCACTCGTACCCGTCCTCGTTGAGCATCCGGTGGACGTGACGGTCGAGAAAGCGGGCGACCTGGGGCCGGGCGTAGACCCGGCCGAATCCGAGTTGCGGGTTGGAACCCATTTCGGGGGTTTCTCCGGCCTTGGGCATGAGTCCTTCGCCGAGGCTCACCATGACCGCGTGATTCTCGGGGAGATTCCGGGTGAGATACCAGAGCGCCTCCGACAGCGCATACGCCGAGACCGCGTCGGCGTCCTTCTTGACCCGGTTGACGGTGGCCTTGTCCTGGCCCCTGCCCTCGGCGTACCGGCCGAAGAGCCGGGTTCCGATGGCGGTCACCGCGTTGGCGATGATGAAGGCCCGTTCGAGGGACTCGCCGACAAATGCGTGGTCGGTCTTCTGCCGATCGCCGAGCCAGGTTTCTTCGACATCGTCGAGCCAGAGATGAAAGCGTCCGAGGACTCCGCGAGTGTCGTAGGCCCACTGGGCAACGCGGTTTCGGCGGTCATCGGTCATGCATTCCTCCCGGTCGGCTCGCTGGCGATCCCGTTGCCACACTGTGCCACGGTGGGGCGTGCTTCTCAAGAGAGAAGTCGACAGTTCAAAGTCGACAGTCGACAGTTCCATCACAGGTGAACCGGTGAATCGTCGGTTGTTTCATCGGTGCCCTCTGTGTTTCAAATATGGCGCCCCGGTATGCAGCTCGTTTCCAAGATTCCGCGGTCGCACAAGCCAAGAGAGTTCTACAACGGAACTGTCAACTGTCGACTGTCGACTCTGCCCGCCACCAGTCGAGGAGATCGCGGAGGGTCCGCTCGAGGGGAATCTCGGCCCGCCAGCCGGTGGCCGCCTCGATCCGCGACGGGTCGCCGACCAACCATGGGATGTCGGATGGACGGGTCCGCTTTTCGTCGACCTTGACCGAGATCTCGCATTTGCTCATCCCGGTCAGGAGCCTGACGACCTCGGAAATGGCTACCGGGCGGCCGGTGCAGACGTGGAAGACGCCGCCCGCGTGACGGCGGTCGGCGATCAATCTGCAGGCGCGCACGGCGTCGCGGACATCGGTGAAGTCGCGGACCGAATCGAGGTTGCCCACCTCGAGGGTCGGTGGTGTGAGGCCTGCCTCCATCCGGGCGATCTGGCGGGCGAACGACGACGCGACGAAGTGCGGCGGTCGTCCGGGGCCGGTGAGGTGGAAGAAGCGCAGGCGGATGGTGGCCAGGCCGCGACCGGCGTGGTACTGCGAGGTCAGAAGATCCTGGGCGACCTTCGAGGTTCCGTAGGGCGAGATCGGCGCGAGGGGCGCCGCTTCGGTGACCGCTGCGCTGGTGTCGTCGATCCGGCCGTAGATCTCGGCGGTCGAGGAAACCACCACCACCGGATCGAGCCCCGCCTCGAGCACCGCATCGAAGAGGTGGGCGGTTCCGATGGCGTTGATTTCCAAAGAGCGCGCCGCAGAATCCCACGATCGCGCCACCGATGACGCAGCCGCAAGGTGATAGATCAGATCGGGCTTGGCGATGTCGAGGATCGGTTTGACGGACCGGCGATCGACGAGATCTCCATCGAGCAACCGGATACCCGGGGCGGCTCGCTGCAGGCCTTCAGGATCGTACTCGCCCCAGGCGAGTCCCCAGATTTCGGCCTCGCCGTCGTTGGCCCGGAGCTCGGCCGCCAGGTGGTGACCGACAAAACCGGTGACACCGGTGATCAGGATGCGCATGCGGACCCGAGGTAGCGCGTCAGGGCGTCCTGCCACGTCGGCAGTCGACGGCCGATCAGCTCGGCGAGGCGGGACGTGTCCAGCCCCGAGTAGGCCGGTCGGCGGGCGGGCCGGGGAAACTCCGAGGTCGCGACCGCGACCACCTCGACCCGGGCGCCGAGCTGACGCGCAATCTCGGCGGCGAAACCATGCCACGAGGTGATGCCGGTGTTGGCGGCGTGGACGGTGCCCGATGCACCGACCGCCGCGAGGTCGAGGATCGCGGCCGCGAGGTCGTCGCAGAAGGTCGGCGAGCCGAACTGATCGGCGACCACCCTGAGCTGCCGGTTCCCGGCGTCGATCTGGCGCCGGATGGCGCCGACGAAGTGGCGTCCGCCGAAACCGTAAAGCCAGGCCGTCCGGACGATCAGATGATCATCGGCGGTTCGCGCCGCCTGTTCGCCGAGCAGTTTGGTGCGGCCGTAGGCGCTCGCCGGTGCGACGGGATCGTCTTCGCGGTAGGGTTTTTTGGCGGTTCCGTCGAAGACATAGTCGGTGGAGATCTGGATCAGCTTCGACCCGATCGTGTTGCAGGCGCCGGCGAGGTGGGCGACCGCGGTCGCATTCACCGCCCGCGCCTCGTCCTCGTGGTCCTCGCAGTCGTCCACTGCGGTGTAGGCGGCACAATTGATCACGGCCCGAGGGCGACGCTCGATGATCCATGAGGTGACCGCCCCACGATTCGCGATGTCGATGGTATCGACATCGCAGCCTTCGGTCGGAATCGCGCGGGCTCCGGCTTCGGCGATGACCGCCTTGCCGAGTTGACCGTATGATCCGGTGACGAGAAGAGGTCGGCGAGCGTCCATGGCAGCGGATGGTAGCAGAATCGGATGCTCGGGTTTTTGAGGTTGATTGGAATAGGCTCGGCGATCGGTCGATTGTCTCTGACGGAGACGCGGAGGGCTGCATGTGCATGGAAGATTCGGCATCCAAGATCATCAAGGACGCATCACCGGCGGCAAACGGCGATAACTCGATCCCCAGGGGTGATGACGAGGGGCTGGTCCAGCGCATGGCCGGCCACATGGCCGGGATCATGCGGGAGCTCAACCTCGACCTCGACGACCCCAATTTCGAAGAGACCCCCGAGCGGGTGGCCAAGATGTATCTGGAGATGTTCCACGGGCTCCGTGAGGGCGCCGAGCCCAAGGTCACGACCTTTCCCAACGACGGCGACTACCACCACATGGTGATCGAGAAGGAGATCCCCTTCTACTCGATGTGCGCCCACCACTTCGTGCCTTTCTACGGTCACGCTCACATCGCCTACATTCCCGGTGAGACCATCGTCGGACTGTCGAAGCTGCCGAGAATTCTCGAGTTCTACGCGAAACGGCCGCAGCTCCAGGAACGCCTCACCGAGCAGGTCGCCGAGTTTCTCTGGGGCAGGCTCGAGCCGCAGGGCGTGATGGTGGTCATCGAGGCCCGCCACCTCTGCGTCGAGATGCGGGGGGTCAAGAAGAGCGGTGCGCTGACGACCACAAGCGCTCTCCGCGGCTGTTTCGCGGACCGCAAGGTGCGCGAGGAGTTCCTGGCGCTTCTGAGCCGCAAGACGGCCTGGTAGCAGGAGCTCTTGGGTTTCAGTTCCTCGCTATTAGTCTTCATCGCACTCCGCCCTGGAGAGGTTGCGATGCGACCAATAACTCAAAACTGAGAACTGAGAATTAGTTCGTGACCTCGAAAAAGACGTAGACCCGGCGCACGGCCTTGACGTTGGCGGCCGGGAGCGTGGCGGTCTCGGTTCTTTCCTTGAGTCGGCCGCCGGCGAGCTTGAACTGTTTCGCCTCGATTCGGTCGAGGGGATTGCCGTCCGCGTCTTCAAGCAAGAGAATCACGAGGATCCTGGCGCTCTTGGTGCGTCGGTTTTCGAACTCCAGCACAACCCCGATCTCGGCGTCCTCCCCGTCGATGAGCAGGGCGCTGTCTGGGGCCTCGATCTCAAACGAGCGCCAGCGGACACCCTCGACCTCGATCTGCGGTGGGTAGGCCGTGCCGAGGATGTACTCGATGTCCTCCTGGTAGGGGTTGTCGACAACCCGCCAGTCCGAACCCTGCGCCAGCGCGGGGGCCGAGACAGCGGCCGCCGCGACCGCTGTTGCGATCGAGACGATGAGCCGGAGCAATGACGACGATGGGTGGCGGCGGCATTCGCGAGTCATTGCCACGATTATACAGGGCGGGAAGAGAGTTCCGCGGTGCTGAACGGAAAAACGCGGCGCCCGGCGCCGCGTTTTTTCCAGACTCGTCTCGCGGTTCCCCTCAACGGAGGTGAATGGTCATTCCCTTGGCGACCGCCCCGGCATCTCCGGAGGTGACGGAGCAGATCGACAGCTTCTCCTTGACCTCGGAAACCTGCAGTGCGGCCACCTCGGTCAACGACTCGTCGAGCACCTCGCCGGTGTCGGGGTCGCGGAGGATCTCGGCTTCGCCGACCGTGAACTGCTGGCCGACGGAGACGCCTTCGCGGGAGCCGCGGTTGATGTAGACCTTGTCATCCTTGGTCATGACCACCGAGCCGCTCCACTGGATGTTCGGCAGCTGCGCCTTGATGAAGTCGACGGCCAGGGCGCAGGCCTCCTGGACGGCCATGCCGACATTGTCGTTCTTTTCGCCGCCGAAGGCCGCTCCCCAGCTGCCGGTCGAGTAGCCGAGATTCGCGCCCTTTTTCTTGGCGACGCCGACGACGCTGGTCGAGGCCAGCACCATGCCGGTGGTCGAGTCGACGACGTAGATGGTGGCGTTGACCTCGCCCTTGCCGCCCTTCCCGCCGATGTTGAAGCCCTTGATCCGGACCCCGCCGCCGCCCGAAGCGGTGTCGTCCTGGACGTGGGTGATCGCGCCCTTGACCAGCAGTTGGGCCGGGGTCATCTGACCGGTCACCGGTGCCTTGGCGCCGCCGGCGGTTCGTCCCGAGGCGGCGAAGTCCTGCTCGTCGAGAGCCGCACCCCGCATGTCGCTCTCGCCGAGGACGATGAACTGTCCGGTCTGGTTGAGCATATCGGTCAGGACGGTGCCCCAGGCGTCGCCGATGTCCCACCGGCCGTACCACCCGGCCTGGTTTTCGAATTTTGTGACGGTGATCGAGTAGCGCAAGCCCCCCGCCGCGTCCTCGGCTGCGACCGGAATGGCGATGATAAGAATGAGCGCAAGGATCGAGACATGCAGAGCCTTCATGGGTGTTCCTCCTCAAACCGCAGTCATTGCACATGATTCTAGTCGGGGTGCTCGATCGCTGTCAAAGCTCGATCGGACCCGAGAAAAAAGCGGCGAGGCCGGTGGGCCTCGCCGCGGTGATGCAGTAGAAGAACCGGCTCAGTCGCCGTAGCGTTGCGCCTTGCGCACACAGAGAGCGGCCATGTTGACGATGTCATCGACCCCGATTCCGCGCTGGAGCACGTGCACCGGGGCGCCGATACCGGTGAGGATCGGTCCGATGGCCTCGACCTTGCCGAGACGCCAGAGCAGCTTGTAGGCGATGTTGGCGGACTCGAGGTCCGGACAGACCAGGATGTTGGCGTCGCCGTGGATTCTCGACAGCGGGAAGCTTTCCCTCGCCACCGAGGGTTCGACGGCGGTGTCGGCCTGCATCTCGCCTTCGATGACCAACTGCGGCCAGCGTTCCTTGGCGATGGCGACGGCCTCGCGGACCTTCTCCGAGCGGCCGTCGGTGTTCGACCCGAAGTTGGAGTACGAGAGCATGGCGATTCGGGGTTCGACCTCGAAATAGATGCGGGCGACCCGTGAAGCCATGCCGGCGATCTCCGCCAGGTCTTCGGCCGAAGGATCCTGGTTGACGGTGGTGTCGGCGATAAAGAGCATCCGGTCCTCGAAGAGGAGGAGATAAACGCCGGCAGCCTTGTGGACGCCCGGCAGCGTCTTGTGGATCTGGAGCGCCGGTCGGATGGTCTCGGGGTAGGAGTGGTTGATCCCGGCGATGAGGCCGTCGGCGTCCTTGGAGTGGACCATCATGTTGCCGAAGTAGATCGGATCGCGGAGCAGCTTGCTGGCGCCGAGCTCGGTGACCCCGTGCCGCCACCGCATCTCGAAGAGCTTCTGGGCGTAGTCCTCGGCGCGACCGTCCTTGAGGGGGTCGATGACCTCGACCGTGCCCGACGGCACCTCGTGCTCTTCCAACAGGGCGTTGACGATCTTCGAATTTCCCAGCAGGATCGGGTGGCAGATCCCCTCGTCGGCCAGGATCTTGGCTGCCCGGACGATTCGAGGAGCTTCACCTTCGGGGAAGACGATCCTCTTGGGGTCGAGTTTTGCGGAATCGAAGACGACGTGCATGACCTCATAGATCCGCGACAGTCGTGCTTCCAGCTCGCGGACGTACTCCTCGCGTGATGCGTAGGGTTTACGGGCGACGCCGGTGGCGATGGCGGCGTCGGCCACGGCCGGCGCCTCCCAGAGGAGGACGCGGTGATCGAAGGGTTTCGGGATCAGATACTCTCGGCCGAACTTGATGGCCTTGCCGCCGTAGGCGCGGATCACCTTGTCCGGGACGTCCTCCTTGGCGAGACCGGCCAGGGCCTTGGCCGCGGCCAGCTTCATCTCCTCGTTGATGTCGGTGGCGGCGACGTCGAGGGCGCCGCGGAAAATGAAGGGGAAGCCGAGGACGTTGTTGACCTGGTTCGGGTAATCCGAGCGACCGGTGGCCATGATGGCGTCGGAACGGACCTCGGCGACCTCTTCGGGCGAGATCTCGGGATCCGGGTTGGCCATGGCGAAGATGATCGGGTTCTCGGCCATGGTGGCGACCATTTCCTTGGTCACCATGCCCTTGACCGAGACTCCGGTGAAGACATCGGCCCCGACCATCGCCTCACTCAGCGTCCGCAGCTCGGTCTCCACCGCGAAGCGTTCCTTGTACTCGTTCATTCCCGCGGTGCGGCCCTTGTAGATAACGCCCTTGGAGTCCACCATGAGCAGATTCTCGGGTTTGACGCCGAGCGAAAGGTAGAAGGTGGCGCAGGCGATGCCGGAGGCGCCGGCGCCGCAGAAGACCACCTTGACCTCGTCGAGCTTCTTGCCCGCGACCTCGACGGCGTTGAGCAGCGCGGCGCCGGAAATGATCGCGGTCCCGTGCTGATCGTCGTGGAAGACCGGGATGTTCACCGACTTCTTGAGCGCTTCTTCGATTTCGAAGCACTCGGGCGCCTTGATGTCCTCGAGGTTGATCCCGCCGAGGGTCGGAGCGAGCATCTCGCAGAAACGGATCACTTCCTTGGGATCCTCGGTGTCGATCTCGATGTCGAAGACGTCGATGTCGGCGAAGCGCTTGAAGAGGACGCCCTTGCCCTCCATGACCGGTTTGCCGGCGAGCGCGCCGATGTTGCCGAGTCCCAACACCGCGGTGCCGTTGGAGACAACCGCGACGAGATTGCCCTTGTTGGTGTACTCGTAGGCGAGCTCGGGGTCTTTGGCGATGTCGAGACAGGGTTCGGCGACGCCGGGCGTGTAGGCGAGCGACAGATCGCGCTGGGTGACGCAGGGTTTGGTCGGGACGACCTGGGTCTTCCCGTGTCGTTTGCCGGTATGGTAGGCGAGAGCTTCCTCGCGGGTGATCTTTTTCATGTCAGGCCTCCGGAACGGTGATCGGGTGAAATTCTAGCGAAGAATTTCACAAGGCGGAACATAGACCTTGAGGTAGGGATCGTCAAGCCGCAGTTCGTCACCACGAGCCCGGGCGGACGAGCATGGCCCCTGTCTCGCCACCCAGGGACGCGATCGTGGTCAACCCGCGGACGCCCGATTGCCTTCCGGCGCCCCACGGTGGCGCTCGAGGGCGAGGCGGATCAATTCGTCGAGCAGGGCAGGGTAGGGAAGGCCGGTCAGGGTCCACAGCCTCGGGTACATCGAAATCGAGGTGAACCCCGGGATGGTGTTGACCTCGTTGACCCAGAAATCACCCGAGGTTCGCTCGAGGAAGAGATCGACCCGCGCCATCCCGGCGCAGCCGAGGCTCGAGTAGACCTCCACCGCGAGTTGCCGGGCAGCCGCGGTCCGGTCGGGTTCGAGGGGGGCCGGTGCCAGAAGCTCGCACGAATCGTCGAGATACTTGTCGTCGTAGTCGTAGAACTCGTGCCCGGAGACGACCTCGCCAGGAACCGAAGCCCGCGGTCGTCGGTTGCCGAGAACCGCAACTTCAATCTCACGGGCGTCGACGCCGCGTTCCACCACGACGGTCCTGCCGTGGCCGAGGGCTTTTTCGACGGCATCATCGAGCGCTGCCGGTTCGGCGACCCTCGAGATGCCGACCGAGGATCCGAGGCGCGCCGGTTTGACGAAGAGAGGCAGGCCCAATCGGAGACACCGCGCTCTGCAGTCGTCCCGGGCTTCGGACCAAGCTTCCCGATCCAGTTCGACCCACGCCGCCGTCTTCAGGCCTGCCTGGACCAGGAGTCTCTTGGTCAGCGCCTTGTCCATGCACACCGCGGACGCGGTCGGGTCGCACCCGACATAGGGAAGATCGAGCATCTCGAAGAGCCCCTGGATCGTGCCGTCTTCACCGTAGGGCCCGTGGAGGACGGGGAAGGCGACGTCGATGGTGCCCTCGAGAAGTCTCGGATCGAGCGGGACGCGACCCTCGAAGGCGAGCACCCGGTCGGTGCGGTCACCCGATTCGGCAAGCACCCGTGCGGCGGTTGCCGGGTCGGCCCAGCGACCGCCGCGATCGATGGCGAGGGGGCTGATTTCGTAGCGACCGGGATCAAGAGCCGCGGCCACCGACCTGGCGGAGACCACGCTGACGTCGTGCTCGCCCGATCGGCCGCCGAAGATCAGAGCCACGCGGAGTCGTTTTTCGGATCCTGCCATGAGTGCCTCCCAAGATCAGTCTGCCGGTCCATTGTGACGCAGGCGAGGCGGATTCGTGGCAAGGTTGAACGAAGGTTCTGCGGACGGCCTTCCTTCCACCCCGGCCTTCCGGGTCGCCATTGTGGTGCGGGCGTACCGGGAGACCGAGGTCCATTGTGGGGCCGGCGCCCCCGCCGGCCTGTCCGGCCTTGCGGGGAGGTATTCGGTTTCCCGGAAGCTGTGTCGGTTCCGGGATCGGGATTCAGGCCCCGAGCGCCTTGAGCAACCCGAGTACTTCGTCGATCTCGGCGCCGGGGCGGCCGGAGGGAACGGTGATCTCGCCCGACGGCGACAGCAGCGCCTCCGGCCAACCCGTCAGCACCTCGCCGAGCTTCTCGGGCGGTTCGACGGCCGGATCGAGCTTGATGCGCCAGCGTCCGCTTCTCCTCTGGACCGCGGTCGCCCCGATGCGCTGCGCCGCCAGCCGCACCCCCTGCGCCCGCGCCAGCGTCCGGAGCTGCGCCGGTGACGGGCCGTAGCGGTCGACGATCTCGTCCATGAGCTCGGTGACGGAGGCTTCGTCCTCGGTGGCGGAAAGCCGCTTGTAGAAACTCAGACGCAGCTCGGGTTCGGAGATGTAGGCGTCCGGCAGCTGGAGGTCGAGCCCGAGCCGGAGCTCGACCTCTCGCCGCGGCTTCGCCGGCCGGCCCTCGAGCTCGGCCACCGCCTCCTCGAGCAGCTGGCAATAGGTTTCAAATCCCACCGCCTCGATGAAGCCGTGCTGCTCGGCGCCGAGGAGATTCCCGGCTCCGCGGATCTCGAGGTCGCGGGCGGCGATGCGAAACCCCGCTCCGAGCTCGCAGAACTCCTGGATCGCCGCCAGGCGCGCCCGCGCGGTGCCCGACAGCGCCTGACCCGAAGGCACCAGGAAGGTGGCGTAGGCGAGACGATCGGAACGGCCGACCCGGCCGCGAAGCTGGTAGAGCTGGGCGAGGCCGAAACGGTCGGCGCGGTTGACCAGGAGGGTGTTGGCATTCGGGATGTCGAGGCCGTTCTCGATGATGGCGGTGGCGAGGAGGACATCCGCCTCGCCGTCGAGGAAGGTCCGCATCGACTTCTCGAGCTGACCTTCGGACATCTGGCCGTGGCCGACCACCACCCGGGCCTCGGGAACCACCTTGTGCAGCCAGACGGCGAAGGCGCCGATGGACTTGACCCGGTTGTGGACGAAGTAGACCTGACCGCCGCGTTCCATCTCATACAGGATGGCCTCGCGGACCACGTCCTCGGCGAACTCGCGGACGCTGGTCTCCACCGCCTGCCGGTTCACCGGTGGTGTTTCGATGAGCGAGATGTCCCGCAGACCGCTCATGGCCATGTTGAGGGTGCGCGGGATGGGAGTCGCGGACATGGAGACCACATCGACCTCGGTGCGCAGCTGTTTGAGCTTTTCCTTCTGGGCGACGCCGAAGCGCTGCTCCTCGTCGAGGACGACGAGACCGAGATCGCGGAAACGGACATCCGAGCCGAGCAGCCGGTGGGTGCCGATGACGACGTCGACCCGACCCTGCGCGAGCTCCTCGAGGGTCTGCCTGGAGTCCTTGGCGGAGACAAAACGGGACAGCATCCGGATCTCCACGGGAAACCCGGCGAATCGGCGCCGGAAGGTCTCGAGGTGCTGGCCGACGAGGATCGTGGTCGGGGCGAGGACCGCCACCTGTTTGCCCTCGAGGACCGCCTTGAAGGTGGCGCGGATGGCGACCTCGGTCTTGCCGTAGCCGACATCGCCGCAGAGGAGGCGGTCCATGGGGCGGTCGGACTCCATGTCGGTCTTGATCTCCGAGATCGACCGGTCCTGGTCGTAGGTGAGCTCGTACTCGAAGGCGTCCTCGAACTCGCGCTGCCACGGCGAGTCGGGCGAAAACCGGAATCCACGCGCGCCGCGGCGTACGGCCGCCAACCGGAGCAGGGCCGCCGCCATCTCGCGGACCGCCTTCTTGACCCTCGCCTTGCGTTTGGCCCAGGTGGATCCTCCGAGCCGGTCGAGCTGCGGGCCGGCCTCGCCCTCCCCCGACGCGTACTTCTGGATGAGATCCGCGCGTTCGACGGGAACCAGGAGATTGTCGCCGCCGCGGTAGGCGAGGACCAACATCTCGTGCTCGCGGTTCTCCACCACGACCCGGCGGAAGCCATCGAACCGGCCGATCCCGTGATCGAGGTGGACCACCGTATCTCCGGGTCTCAGATCGCGGAGATCGGAGACAAAGGCCGCGGCCCCGCCGCGGCGCCGACGCGGCGGCGGCGCCGCGGTGAGATCGCGTCGGCCGTAGATCGCGAGCCCGTCGCGCACGACGAAGCCATGCTCGATTCCCGCCTGAACGATGGACACCTCGCCCATCGACGGGGGTGCGGCCACCGGGACCACCTCTCCCTCTTTCAGAAGGTGTTCGAACCGCCGTTCCTCGCCCTTGGTGGCGACCACCAGAATCTGGGTCAGGTCCTGGGCGCGGCGGTTGCGCAGGGTGGGAACGAGATCGGGGATGCGCCGAGAGAAGTCCTCCATGGGGCTGGCCGCGATCCGCCACCACTTGGTTTCACCATCGGCGACCTCGAGACGCTCGAGGCGGAGATCGGCGGTCTCGAGACGATCGGAGATGCTCGCCGCGTCGAGCAGGATCCGATCCGGCGGCGGGAGGGCGACCGAGCGCCCTTCCAGGGTCTTCCACTCGCGATCCTGGGCCTGCCGCCAGCGGTGGAGCTCGCCGACCGCATCGTCGCGATCGCAGACCACCGTCACATCGGCGAGATCGAGCCAACTGGTGACCTCGTCTTCGAGGTGGAGCGCCGCCCACCAGAGCCGTCGCTCGGCGCCCGAGCGCATGGCTTCGGCGAGGGCCGGCCACTCGGGCGCGAGGGTGTCGGAGACGACCGCGAGGCGTTCGGGTTCGGCCGGGAACGGATCGAGAGGGTAGAGCGTCGTTTCGCTCAGAGGCTCGCCGGTGGTCCTTTGGCTGGCCGCGTCGAAACGGAGGATCTCCGCGATCCGATCATCGTCGAGGACGATCCGCAGCGGATGGTCGCCGCCGTCGTGGATGTCGACCACCCACCCCCGGACCGCAAACTCGCCCGCCTCCTCGACCAGGTCGACGCGTCGATACCCGGCCGCGGTGAGTCGGTCCGCCAGACGTCGTTGATCGAGCACCTCGCCCGGGACCAGGCGCTCGACCTGGGCCGCGACCGCATCGGGCAGGGGGAGCGCACCGAGGAGAGCGCGCACCGGAACCACCACCACCCGGACCTCGCCCTCGGCCACGCGTCGGAGCAGTCGGGCCAGCTCGAGTCTCGATGCGAGGGGAGGTTCGGCGCCATGGTAGGGGGCGCAGAGATCGCCCGGAACCCGTCCCACGCCGAGCTCGGGTGCGAGCAGCTCGAGCCCGGCCGCGAGATCATCGACCTCCGCGACGTGGGGCACCACCACCGCGGCGAGAGAGGGTCGCCAACCGCCATCGGCAAGGGCTGCCACGGCCAGAGAACGAGCGCCGGGAACCACCCCCCCGACGGCCAGCGGGGCGTCGCCGCGTCCGAGCGCCTCGACCAACGAGGACAGATCCGGAAGGGGCAGGGGGGATCGAGCAGTCATCATCCAACCTCAAGCAGCAACTTTACACAGGTCTCTTGCAGAACCCCGTTGCGGCGGTGCGCCGGTGGCAGGGGTCAGAGGTGAGACGTGAGAAGTTGGACGTTAGGAGTCAGATGCGAAGCGCGTGAGGCGGGCGTTTTTGAAATCCCCCGACGCTCCATCGACGTTCCAATCTCCACCTTCTCACGTCTCACGTCTCACGTCTGACGTCTGACCTCCAACGTCTCACCCTCTAGACCATCTTCAACAGGTGGCCCATCTTGAGCTTCTTGGTCTCGAGATAGGCGCGGTTGGTCTCGTTGGGTGGAATTTCGAGCGACACCCGCTCGACGATTTCCAGGCCGTACCCGCGCAGCGCGGTGAACTTCGTCGGGTTGTTGGTCATCAGCCGCAGGCGTCGTGCGCCGAGGTCGAAGAGAATCTGAGCGCCGGTGCCGTAGTCGCGGGGATCCGCCTTGAACCCGAGGTGGAGGTTCGCCTCCACGGTGTCCTGACCCTGATCCTGGAGCTCGTAGGCGCGAAGCTTGTTGAACAGTCCGATGCCGCGGCCCTCCTGGAGCAGGTAGAGCAGCACGCCTTTGCCTTCGATGGCGATGCGCTCCAGGGCTGCATCGAGCTGGACGCCGCAGTCGCAGCGCGCCGAGCCGAAGACGTCGCCGGTCAGACACTGGGAGTGGACCCGGACCAGCACCGGTTCCGTCGGATCGATCTCGCCCATGACCAGAGCCACATGCTCTTCGCCGTTGACCTTGTTGCGGTAGGCGTGGATCCGAAAACGTCCGAACTCGGTGGGCAGCTCGGGTCCCGCCACCTGCTCGACCAGTTTCTCGTTCTTCATCCGGTAGGCGATGAGATCGGCCACGGTGGTCAGACCCAGACCGTGCTCTCGGGCGAACGCCGCCAGGCGCGGCAGCCGGGCCATCTGGCCGTCGTCATCCATGATCTCGCACAGAACCGCCGCCGGGTTGAGACCCGCCATCTGCGCCAGGTCGACACCGGTTTCGGTGTGGCCGGCGCGTTTGAGAACCCCGCCGCGACGCGCGCGCAGAGGGAACATGTGGCCGGGCCGCCGAAGGTCGTTCGGGACCGAGGCCGGGTCCGCCAGGACTCGAACCGTCTCGGCGCGGTCGTGCGCGGAAATACCGGTGGTGGTGTTCCTGGCGGCTTCGACGCTGACGGTGAACGCGGTTTCGTGCGCCGAGGTGTTCTTTTCGACCATCAGCGGGAGGTCGAGCTCGTCGCACCGCTCCGAGGTCATGGCGACGCAGATCAGGCCGCGCCCGAATCGCGCCATGAAGTTGATGGCTTCCGGGGTCACCACATCGGCGGCGAAGATCAGGTCCCCTTCGTTCTCGCGGTCCTCGTCGTCGACCACGACGATCTGTTCGCCGCGACCGATCCGCCGGATGGCCTCGTCGGTGGGGATGAAGACATCGCCGGCAATCTCCAGGAATTCGTCGGTCACTTCGCTCTCCTCGTTACCGTCGCTGCGGTGGTGATCAATGGGTGATCGTTCCGGCTGGCACTCACCTGCGTGGCGAAACACCGGACGCGAGTCTGGAATGGTAGCCCGAAGGCGTGCGGGCTGCAAGTCTTACCGGTTTCTTCAGATCCCGTGGCGGCCTGCCGCCGCGGATCCGAAAAGAACGCCGGGTGCTGATGAATTGAGAACCATGAATTGTGAATTGCGTTCACCGCGGTAGGATATTGCCATGACCCGCGTGACCACCGGTCTGGATGTCCTCGTCGCCGACCCGGGCCTCATCAGAGGGCGTCGCTGGGCGCTGCTTGCCAACCACGCCGCGGTGACCCGAACGCTCGACCCCGCGCGAGGCGTGCTCGCGGCTGCGGCGGGACCGCCGGCGAGGATCTTCGCCCCCGAGCACGGACTCGACGGTGTGGCCCAGGACATGGAGACCGTGGACGACGAGCGCGACGGTCTGACCGGTGCCCCCGTGCGGTCACTCTATGGCGCGACGGCCTCGACCCTGCGCCCGCGACCCGAGGACCTCGGCGGCATCGACATCCTCCTCGTCGATCTTCCCGACATCGGCAGCCGGTACTACACCTTTGCCGCCACCATGGACGCCGTCATGGCGGGGTGTGAAGCGGACGGCGTCCAGCTGCTGGTCCTCGACCGGCCGAACCCAATCGGCGGTGTTCGTCGCGAAGGCGGCCCGGTGACTCCCGGCTGCGAGTCCTTCGTGTCGCAGATCCCGACCCCGATCCGGCACGGTCTGACCCTGGGCGAGATCGCCCTCCTGCTGAGGCGCGAGCGTTATGGAAACCTCGAGCTCGGGGTGACCGCCTGCCGCGATTGGTCGCGGGCGGCATGGTGGGATGAGACCACCCTGCCGTGGGTCCCGCCGAGCCCCAACATGCCGACCCTCGAAACGGCGGCGCTCTACCCGGGGCTGTGTCTCATCGAGGCGACGAACCTCTCCGAGGGGCGCGGGACGACCCGTCCGTTCCACCTGATCGGGGCGCCGTGGGCGGACGCCGAGGGCGTCACCGCCGGGCTCCGCGCCCTCGATCCTCCGGGTGTCGCCTTCCGTGCGGTCCGATTCCGTCCCCAGTTCGGGAAGCACGCGGGCCGGGTCTGTTCCGGCGTCGAGCTCCACGTCACGGACCGCGTTAGTCTCGAACCCGTCGCGCTCGGACTGCAGCTGCTCAGAGTCTTCCACGATCTCAACCGGGGTAGTTTCTCGTGGCGCGCCGAGCCCTACGAGTTTGTCAGCGAGGTGCCCGCGCTCGATCTCCTCACCGGTTCGCCGGCGGCGCGGCGCTGCATCGAGGATGGAACGCCGTTTGCGCCCCTTTTCGACGAGTGGAGGCACTGGGTTTCGGCCTTCGAGGACACGCTCGACGGAATTCTGCTGTACCACCCGTAAAGCGTGCGATCTCACCACAGAGTCGGAGAGCATCACATCGCATTTTCACCGCAATGACCGCCAAGCACGCCAAGTCCGGCGCAAAGGGCATCGTATTGTTGACCCATCGCACCATCACAACGCCTGGTAGAGGGTTGAACGCATCGACCGCCCGCGACGATCGCTGCGACGTTGTGGCGGCATGCTTCCCAGCATGCCATTCAGTAATGAGTCGGCGTTTCGGGTTTTTCCTGTGTTCAGAAATACCCCCCGTTTCGCGTGGCTGACTCTCGATTGCGATGCCTCTGGATCTCTGTGCCTCTGTGGTGAAAAGCCGCGGTGTTTCCGGCGGATTTTCGCGCTCCCGGGCTACCGGCGGTGGGAGCC
>JAHECW010000043.1 GCA_024641545.1 Acidobacteriota bacterium | reverse complement strand
ATCCACCGGAACGCCGTCGAGCAGGATCCGGCCCTCGTCGGCCATGATGATCCGCATGATCATCCGAATGGTGGTCGACTTGCCGGCGCCGTTGGGGCCGAGCAGACCGAAGACCGAGCCGCGCGGGACGTTGAAGCTCAGGTCATCGACCGCCGTCACCTCGCCATAACGTTTGCTGATGTTTTCGATTTCCAAGATGGGATCGTCCATGTTCCTCCCCGTGAGTCGGGTGAATGATACGCGGTTCCTGTACCTGGGTTCCAGAATCCGTGTCCGCGTCCGCGTCCGGCTCCGGCTTCGGCATCAACCCGGAGATTCCGCTCTTCCCGTTGCGGTCGCAGGCGCAACCGATATCGATGGCCTTGGGGACTCGAGAATTTCAACGGCGCCGGTACCGAGTGTGGTCACCGGCGCGGATGCGGGCACGGGAACGGGCTCTGACTCTTGCATCGAGGAATACCCTGTGGCACAATGCGCTCCCGGTGTGCGCCGGTAGCTCAATTGGATAGAGCATCTGACTACGGATCAGAAGGTCGGGGATTCGAGTTCCTCCCGGCGCACCACTGAAATCAATGACTTACGACCACCGTCGCGGTGGTCGTTTTCAATTGCCACACCATTCTGCACGGCGCTGCCCGTTTTCCGGTTCGGCAAATCGCTGTCGATGAAGTTGCTGCGGCGGTTCCTCGCAACCGTGGCCACTGGCTCTCAGGAGAGGCGGACCCCGATCTGCGGACAGACCCGCGGCGATTCTGAGGCGGAACCCAGCGGTCGTTTCATGCCACGAGTCTCTTCCGGTCCGCCGTTTCTCCCTTTCGGTCTAAACTTGACCGCGGGAAGAGAGAGCCCAAGCCCATGCCGGAAGCCAGACAACCCAATGAAAACCTCGTCGAGGATTGGTTTGTCTACATCGTCGAGTGCGCCGACGGCACCTTCTACACCGGGATCACCAACGATCTCGAACGCCGGGTAGAACAGCACAACGCCGGTCAAGGCGCTCGTTACACCCGAGGCCGCCGGCCGGTCGTCCTGCGCTACCACGAGCTCCAGCCGGATCGGTCGGGGGCCTCGATCCGCGAACGTCGGATCAAAACCCTGTCGCGGCCGGCAAAAGAACGGCTCATCCTCCAAACCGCGGCCGACGGGTTCTGATCACCCGTCGATCCCGAGGAGGTCTTGCAGAGCTCCCGGTGTCGATGTTCGTCACCCGGAGTCTACGAACCCGAAGCTCGGGAGAACCACCAGAGATCCATGCCTTCACCCCACGTGGTGCGCCTGCCGAGGGCCGGGTCGGCGAGAAACTGGGCGATGAGCCACTCGAAGGGACGGTTGTCGGCGTTGCGTTCAAACTCGTACGCCGCGATCCTGGTCTCGGCGAGGTTCGGGGGCCGCTCCTTGTCGAAGGCCCGCTCCATCACGAGTTCGTGAAACGACTCGCCGCAGAAGCCGATCTGGCGGTCGCACGCTCCGGCCTGCTGGTCCGCAACCGCAGCCGAACGTTCGTTGGCGGCACCCACCTCGCGCATGAGCTTGGCCGCCTCGATCCACAACGTCTGTGACTTTCTCAGGGGTCCGACCGCATCGAGCAGGCTCGACAGACGGCGCAAGCCGTTGCCGTCTCCCTGGTTTCGTCCCGCGGTGATCTTCGCTTCGCCGAGAGACTGCCACTGTTTTGCCGCCCGCGAGAGGTCGACTGCCGTCGCTTTTGGATCGATCCGCACGATGTCCTCCTCGTGTCCGGACACATTTTACTCGGGCAATCCGGCCGGAGATGACGTTTCGGGAGAAACTCTCTCGACTTTGTCGATTCGTGGTCGGCGGTCAGGAGATCGCGGGATCCGGTGTTTCGGTCGGCGCCCGACCAGTGGACGGTGGAGGCAGATCTCCGTTACCCTCGATGGTGATGCTGCGCAAGCGAACCTGGGTTCTCCTGCTCGTCGTGCTTGGCCTCCGCCTTGTCCTTCAGGGCTGGGATTACGGGACGAGTTCCTCATCGACCCACCCGGATGAGCGACAGGTCGGCTATGTCTCGGAACGGGCGACGAACTGGTTTGCCGATCCCGGCTTCTACGCCTATGGGTCGCTCCATTTTCAGGCGGTCCGAGCCGTAACCGGCCTCCTCTTGATCGGGGACGACTCCCGGAGCCTCCTCGTCGGGGGCAGGGCCTTGTCCCTTGCGGCATCGATGCTGGCGATCCTCCTCGGATGGATGCTCGCCCACCGCGTCTGGGGACGTCGCACCGGCGAGCTCTTTCTTCTTCTGGTCGCCTGGGTTCCTCTCGATCTTCAACAGTCGCACTTCGCGACCGTCGAAAGCCATCATGCGGTCTGGGTCGTGGCGGCGCTGGCGGCGTGCTTCTGGTTTGCGTCCCGAGGCGACAATCTGAGTGCAGCGGCGACCGGCGCCGCCATCGGCGCATCGCTGGCGGTGAAGGTCTCGTCGCTCGCGCTGGTCGCGCCTCTCGGAGTCGCGCTGGTGATCGTCATGCGGCGGCAGGATCTGATCGAAGCGATCCGGCTGTGTGCGGTGGCGATCGCGGTCGGCGTCGCCGCCTTCTGGTTCTGCCAGCCCTGGGCCTTTGTCGACGGCGGGTTCCCGTTCGCTGCTCTTGTGCCGGTCGTCGTCCTCGCCGCGGCGCTCCAGGTCGCCCGTTCGCAGAAGGGCGTTTCGAGGTTGGCGTTGTTCGGCGTCGGCGTGTTCGCGGCGATGGTCACGGGAGAACAGCTTGCCCGGCTCATGGGCGTCGGCGGCGACGGCGGCGCTGCCTTCTTCAGCGTCGCACTCAACCCGGGGTACCTCCGCGGCGTCGGTGAGCAGGTGGCGATGGTCATGGGCGAGGCCGATCTGCCGTATGTCCGGGTCTACCACGGCACTCTGCCGGTCCTGTATCCACTCAACGAGCTCGCGCTCTGGGGCCTCGGGCCGTTGATGGCGGCGGCCGTGCTTATCGGCTCCGGCGCGGGTGCGACCAGGATTCTCAAACGTTGGCGGCGGTGGCTCGCCGTCAGCTGGACGCCCGGATTCACCCTGCTGTTGATCCTGCTCGCGTGGCTGATTCCCATGGCGGTCCGGCTCAGCACCCTGCAGGTCAAGTACCTGCGCTACTGGGAACCGCTGGTCGTGCCAGGGACCCTGGTGGCGGCCTGGTGGCTGATGCGGTTGCGCCGGCGGCGCCGCCGGTTCGCGGTCGCGGCGGTGGCCGCCGGGACGATTCTGTGGGGACTCGCGTTCGTCTGGGCTTTCGTCGAACCCCATCCGCACCGGACCGCCGCCCGCTGGCTCGGCATGATGATCGAAGCCGAACAGGTGGTGGCCTACGAGCACTGGGACGAGACCCTCGATCTCCGTCCGAAAGACGGCCCGGTCGAGCGGATCGATCTGCCGTCGTATGACCTCCGCGATGATTCCGACAAATCGCTTCGTTGGTGCGGCCAACTCGCACGCGCCGACTGGGTCGTCCTGACATCCAACCGGGTCCGGCGGACGGTGCTGGCGAACCCGGAACGGTTCCCGCTCACCGGTCGGCTCTACCGGCTGCTGCTCGCCGGCGAAGCCGGGTTCACTCCGGTGGCGCGGGTCGACCGGGGACCGCGGATCTTCGGTCTCTTCGCGCCCGTTCAGCTCGCCGATGAGAGCTTCGTCAACTATGATTTTCCGCGCGTCGTCATCTTCCGGCGGACCGCGGAGGTCTCGCCGGAAGAACTGACCGAACGGGTCCAGCGCCCGCTTCCGTATCTCCAGGATCTGGACTTTCGCGCCCTCGAAGATCGATTCGTCGAACCGCTTCCCGCCGTCAACCCGGTGCCGACCGGCATTCGCCAGGCGTGGGATCTGGCAATCTGGGCGGCGGTCTTCGGCGCGTTGGGTTTGGCGATCTGGACGATCTTCCTGCCGACGTTGAAGCGGTTGCCCGATGCGGGCATCGGCCTCGCCCTGGCTACCGGTTGGATCGTCCCCGCCTGGGTGATGTGGTTCGGCAGCGAGCTCGGCCTCTGGCCGACCGGCGCCGCCGCCGCCTCGTCGATCTTCATCGTGGTCATCGCCGCCGGCGGGTTCGGTCTGGTGAAGCGGAGGCGGGAGGCATGGAGCATTCTGAAACGACGGCGAAGGGCCATCGTCGGGGTGGTTGCGACAGTCGTCGCGGTGGGTCTGCTCTTCCTGGTGGTTCGCCTCTTCAACCCGGCGATCCACTGGGGCGAGAAGCCGATGGACTTCTCCTTCCTCAACAGTTTTGTCCGGTCGACCTCCTGGCCTCCGATGGAGCCCTGGATGGCCGGGATGTCCCTCCATTACTACTATTTCGGCGAGGTCCTGGCGGCCTTCCCGATTCTCGTGACCGGGTGCTCGACCGGGGTCGGCTACAACCTGATGTCGGCGGCCATCCCCGCGCTCGGGGCTGGGGTCCTGGCGGGTTTCGGTCTCCTTCTGACGCGCCGTCGTCGGTGGTTCGCCGCGGCCGTGCTGCCACTGCTGGTGTTGCTTTCCGGCAATCTCGAGTGGCTCTGGGAGCTCGATCTCGGCCGCGCCGGCCGTTGGTTCGACATGTGGTGGGCCACGTCGCGGGTGATTCCGGGATTCGCCATCGACGAGTACCCGTTGTGGACGGCGATCTTCGCCGATCTGCACGGCCATTTCATCGCCCTCCCGGTTGTCTTGACGGTGCTTGGTTGGGGCTGGCTCTGCACCGATGAGAATCGCAAGGGATGGATCCCGCCGGCGGTTCTCTGCGGTCTGTGCGTCGCGGTCCTGGTGGCGACAAATCCATGGGATCTCTTCATTGTCACGGCGGCGCTGGGTCTCGGCACCATCGCGGTGTCGCGCCGGCCGGAGATCGGTCTCGGTAGGCTGACCGCGGCCGCTTTGGTGAGCCTCGTCGCCGCCGCGCCGTTCATCGTCGAACTGGTCGTAGGGATCAGCGCGGGAGCGGGAGGCGGCCGCGGTCTGTTCTTCACCGATGCGGACTTCGCACCGTGGTGGGTGCTGCTCCGTCACTTCGGCGTGTTTCTCGTGCCGCTCGCCGTGCTTGGGGTCGTGTCGATCGGTCGGCGGGGCTGGATCGTCATCCCCGCCGCGGCGGTCGGGATCGTCGCCGGTCTGAGCTTCGGTTCGGGAGCGGCGGCGGCGGCGCTCGCCGTGACCGCGCTCCTGTTCGTTGCCGCGGTGCGCACTCGGGATCGGTTGCTGCGTCTCGGCTGGTCGTTGGCCGCGCTCGCCACGATGGCGGTGGCGTTCTGTGAGCGATTCACCCTCATCGATCGCATGAACACCGTCTTCAAGATCTACAACGGGATCTGGCTCCTGCTCGCGATCGCTCTTGCAACCATGCTGTTGCGCGAGCGTGGATGGCGGCGCAGAGTGCTGGTGGCGGTCTGGTTGCCGTTGCAGATGGTGGCGTTGGTCAATCTGCCGCTCGGGGTCGCCCAGGGTTGGCTCCAGCCCCGAATGATCTCTCCCCGCCCGACCCTCGATGGTCAGGCATTTCTCGCCGAAAAAGCGCCGCAGACGTGGTTCCTGGTGCGCGCGCTGCAGGGCGCCGCCGCGGCGGGCGACGCGGTGGCCGAGGCGGCCGGCATCTCGTACAACCGGTACACCCGGATCGTCATGCACACCGGTCAACCCACCGTCGTCGGTTGGGACTGGCACCTCAAGCAGCGCGGGCAGTCCCAGTTCGAGATCACCGCCCGTTTCGCCGACCTGGAGACGCTTTACGCCGGAGCGAATCCCCACGCCCGCAGGGCGGTGCTCGACCGGTATCAGGTGGCATGGGTGGTACTCGCCGACATCGAACGGCAGGGCTACGGCCTGCCGGGGCCCGACCCGCTGGCCGGTGTTCCTGGGCTGCTGCGATTTGCCGGGCACGACGGTGCGGTCCTCTATCGAGTGCTGCCGAACACCGTCTCCACCGAGTCACCCTTCAAGCCCACCGTCGAGCTGCCCGCGGGAATCGAGGTCGTCGGCAGGGTCCCGGAGCGGAGCGTCGACGTGGTCCGCTCGCTCGCCCTCGACGAGTCCGGGGCGACCGCGGTTCTTCGCGACGGCTCGATGGTGGATCTCGATCTGATGGCCCAAAAGATTGCGGTGCTCGATCCTCCACCGTGCAGTCCGACGACCGCGGTAGCGCGTCGAGGTCCGGAGAGGTGGACGGTCTGCGGCGACGGCGGTCTGTGGATCCGTCGAGAAGCCGGAGCGTCCTGGACGGGTGCGGGGCGGATCGAGGGCGCCGAGAATCTGACCGCGGCGGACGAGGTTTGGGCTTGGGGCGGGACGGGGTTGTGGAAGCACCTGGGAGGAACCCGTTGGCAACAGACCTCCCCGGCCGCCGTCAGCGCTGCGGCTGCACGAGGTCCCGGAATCGCGTGGAGCGACGGCAGCACGGTTTGGGTGGGTCGCGACGGATCGGAGATGCAGGTTCACGGCTCCCTCGAAGACATCCGCGCCCTGGCGTGGCAGGGGCCGGTTCTCTGGGCGCTCGACGCGACCGGCCTGCACAAGAGCGCGGGGGCCGTCCTGCGCTGGCGGCGCGGTTTTGACGGCCTGGAATCGGTGGCGGCGGCCGAAGGGAGTTCGACCCGTCTGTGGCTCGTGCTCGATGACGGTCTCATCCTCGAAACCTCGAGCCTCGCCTGCACCTCGCCCTGGCAGCCGGCGGACGGGACCTCCCTGCGCGGGCTGGACGAACCTCGCGGACTCGGGGTCTCACCCGACGGCTGGTTTGTCGTCGCCGACACCCAACACCATCGCCTTCGCTGGTATTCGGCACAGGGGCTGTGTATGGACACCGAGGGGGTCGAGGGTTCGGGGCCGGGCGAGTTTCTCGAGCCGTCCGGGCTCGCGCTCGCAGCCGACGGCACCCTCGCGGTCGCCGACACCTGGAACGGCCGGGTACAGCTGCTCCTGCCCGATGGCACGACCAAAGTGCTCAAGAACGACTACTACGGGCCCCGAGGACTCTTGTGGGCGCCGGATGGGAGCCTCGTGGTCGCCGACACCGGCAACCGGCGTTTGATGCGCTGCCGGCCCCCGGAGTGGCACGCCGAGAGCCTTGCGATCCTTCCCGGTCCGGTCGTCGGGCTCGCCTGGGCCGGTGGATTGATCGCGGTTGCGGTTCCATCCGAGGGGGTCGTCGCCCTCGTCGATCCAACCGACGGGACGGTGGTTCGCAGCCTCGAGGTTCCCGGTTGGAGCGCTGGTGACCAGCAGGAGGGGTATCTCGCCATGCTCCCTTCCGGGGAGCTCGCGGCCAGCGCACCGACGCCCGGGGAGATCTGGCTCGTCGATCCGGCCGGTGTCGAACCTCCACGGCTCCTACGGGACGGGCTGGAAGGGGTTACGGTCCTGGCGCTTCTCCCCGATGGTCAACTTCTGGCCTCGTTGACCTGGCAGAACCGGCTGGCGAAGATCGGGATCGAGCGCTGATCCGCGCCTCGCGCCCGGCCGGGTCAGGAGGGTGACCGGGCGGTTTGCGCGGTCAGGTTGAGAACACGGGTTTCGCCGTGGGAGAGTTCCAGGACCGCCGCGTCGCCGCCGTAGTGATCGGCCATGCCGACGTCTACCCGCCAGACCCGGCCGTCGCAGGCTGACGAGATTCCCTCACTCTGGACGGTGTGGCCGACCACCATTCGTTGCGCGCCGAGTCGTTGCAGCGTGACTTCGAGCAGTCGGCAGTCGTCGTGATCGGGTTCATCTGAGTAGTGGCGGCTCCACACCGGTCCGTCGTCGGCCAGGAGGGGCTCGGGCGGGCAGGGATCCTCTCCCCGGATCCACCGTCTCGTCTCCTGGTTGAGGCGTTCGACGCCGTAGTCCGCGACCCGTGGGAGTACTCCCCCGTGAACAAAGACCGTGTCGCCGATGACGGTGATGACGTTTCTGCCGGCAAAGCGCAGAGCCACCGCGCCGCCCGGGCGGAGCGCGAGGATCCGCTCGCCGATACCGTCGACGACATCCTGAGCGGTCGCGGCATCACGGTTCGGCTTTTCTCCGGGCAGGAAATCGAGGTAGCCGCCGACGCTGACGTACCGCATGTCGAGCTTGACGTTCATGAGCTCGTGGTTGCCGTTGAGCAGATGGATGGCGCCACCTGCTGCCCGTGCCTGCTCACCGAGGCCGTCGAGCATGGCGAGGATCTCCATGGCGTCGTCACCGCGGTCGAGAATGTCGCCGAGCTGAACCACCACGAGATCGCCGCCGATCCAGCCGTCCGCGTCATCCACGGCGCCGGCGAGCTTCAGCGCGGTGCGGGCCGCCTCGAGATCGCCGTGGAGATCACCGATCGCCACCAGGCGGCCGGCGCCGGGGTACCGGGTGGGAATGTCGAGCGGGAGCTCGCCGCCGCTCACGGCGGGCTCCGGTTCCTGCGGCCCCTTGCAGCTGCTGACCGCTCCGAGGAGCGCGGTGACGATGGCGAGGATCAGCAGAGATCGGTGCGGTTGGCTCAAGGCCCCATCATAGCGGGTTGGAGCGCTGGAGCTTTCTCGCAGTTTCGGCTGCGTCTGCGAGGTTTCGTCGTGATCCTGGTTGAGGGGACCGGACCTGGTGCGGTCCCCGAGGGGTCGGGACTACGGCCGGGGTTTGATCTCCTCGATCGTGACCGTGTTGCCGCCCCGACCCTTGGCGCCGTACATGGCCTGGTCGGCACGGTTGAAGAGATCGAGGGGAGACTCGTCGGAGTCGCGCAGGCGGGCAACGCCGAAGGAGGCGGTGATGGTCAGTTCAGTGCCTTCGAAGACAAGGGGCCGGCGCGCGATGGCGTCGCGGAAGCGCTCCGCCAGCCGGGTCGCCCCGTCGTGGTCGGCAAAGGGCATGAAGACCACGAACTCGTCCCCGCCGAGGCGGCCGAAGACGTCCTCGGCCCGCACCAGCCCACCCACGATGGAGGCGAGGTGCATGAGCGCCTGGTCACCGGCTGCGTGGCCGTAAGAATCGTTGATCGCCTTGAGGTCATCGAGATCAACCGTGACGCAGGCGAAATCCTCTCTGCGCCGCTTTGCTGAAGCCAGTCGGTTGGCCGCCATCAGAACCACCGAACGACGATTGAAGATGCCGGTCAGAGGGTCGGTGTCGGCGAGCCGTCTGATCTCCTCCTGGGTTTGTTCGGCGCAGAGGAGAAAGAAGCCGACGGTGAGAAGCGCCGGCGAGATGAGCAGAACATGGCTGCCGAAGAGGTACCCGGGTCCGGTGGGGAGCCCGCTGTAACCGAAGTTGCCGTGGTAGGCGGCGTTGGCGACCCGGAAGAACGACACGAGGATCATCGCCAGGAAGGCCAGGCTCATGGCCAGGATGTGGGGTGCGGGTCTGCGTTGCCGCTGCTGTGAGCACTGGACGAACGAGACCGTCCAAGGAACGATGGTCACCGTTGCCAGGATGAGGACTCGCCAGGATGATTGACCCCGGACCACCTCCGTGATGTAGAGGCCGAGGGTGCAGAGAAGGACGCCGCCGAGAACGATCCGATAAGGAAAGCGCCGTTTGAGCAGGCGCGCGATCGCCAACCCGAAGCCGCCGTATCCCAGTGCGTAGAGGAGATTGCCGACGACCAGCGACCAGAAGATGGGGATGTGGTTTCGATTTGCGAACAGGACGTAGGCGATCCCGAAGACGAGGCACGAGAGCCCCCAGATCCTCAGCTGGTCCGAGTTGGCCTCACCCCGCGCAAAGCTCGCGGCGAGCATCCACAGCCCCATCACCGTCGTCAGGGCGCCGAGGGAGATGAGGGAGGAGACAATGTCCAGGTTCATGAGTCATTCCGACCAGATGTGTACCATTTTCACTCACTTCCGACCCGAAATCCGGGCAGAAACGGTACAGAGCAAATTGAGTGCCAGAAATGACGGAGGTTGATCCCGCCGCTCTGTCGGATCCCCGCTACGGCATCTTCGGTGTGCCGCCGACGAGCGAGAAAACGGCACCCGGCGCGATGCCGGGTGCCGTGGAACTCAGGGGGTGAGTGTCGATTACCGATAGAACGGAATCGTCGTCGGATCGTTGGTGATGTTGTCGATCACCGAACCGTAGACGACGATGCCGCTGCCGCTGTTGACGGTGATCTTCGCCGAGCCGGCGTCGAGCCGGACGAAGCCGGGCATGCTGCGGAACGGTTGGTTTGTCTGCTTCCACTGTCCGGGACTCAGGGCGACGTTGTAGCTCCCGAGCAGGTTACCGTTGCCGTTGTAGAGCCGGACGGTCAGGCTTGCGTTGGTCGTACCGGTGTTGGTGTAGCCGATGTTGGATCGGAAGGAGCTGTTTTCGACGAGATTGGGTATCCAACCCGACTGCCCCGCCGACATTCCGTTGCCGGTGAGGAAGCCGTTGAGACCCTGGCCGAGGGTTCCCCTCGGGAAGCAGATGACCCCGCCTGCGATCTGGTTGTAGGTTCGAGAAGTGATGATCAGGGTCTGGCTCGAAATGATGGAAATCGCGGCCGAGGTGAAGAGACCCGGGTTGAACCACCCGATCACGTCGGTGATGATGATCTGACCGCCGGCGTTGACGTTGACCGTCTTGGTGATGACTCCGGTGGTGACCCAGATCTTGATCGTGACCGTGACCGCGACGGTTCCCGGGTTGAAGATGCCGAGATCCGTCACCCAGGTGCTGTTGTTGGCGCCGTTGGCCCGGCTCGCCACCGGTATCCAGATGACGTTCGAGCCGCCGCCGCCGCCGGTGACGTTGATGGTGCCGCGCTTCTCGCACTGGCCGTTCTGCGCGACCGCGGAAAACAGCCAGTTGTAGGTGCCGGCGGTGTTGTAGACCCAGGTCGCGTTGCGGTCGAAGATCGTCGCGGTGCTGTAGTCCTGCTCGGGGAACCAGAAGTACTCGACGGTGCCGCAGTTGCCGCTGACATTGACTGAGCCGTTGAGGTTGACGGTCTGGCCGACCTGGGCGGTGGCCGGGACCGACGCGTTGCAGGTCATGGTGCAGCCGCTGCCGCCGCCGGTGACGGTGATGGTGCCGGTGCGCTCGCAACGGCCGCCGTTGTCGCCGATGACGACGTAGAGCCAGGTGTAGGTTCCGGGTTCATCGTAGACCCAGGTTCCGTTGCGACCGAAGACCGTCACCGTGCTGTAGCCCTGCTCGGGGTACCAGAAGTACTCGAGGGTGCCGCAGTTGCCGCTCCCGGTGGCTGAGCTGGTGAAGCTGACCGTCTGGCCGACCTGGGCGGTGGTGGGGAACGAGGCGCTGCAGGTGACGTCACAACCGCCGCCGCCGCCGGTGACCGTGAAGGTCGCCTCACAGGACGACTCGAGGCGACCCGAGGCGGTGTCGAAAATCAGGATCTGGGCCTTGTAGGTGCCGGCGACGGCGGTGCCCGGCAGGGCGAGGTTGACGGTTTGCGGATCATTGGCGGAGCCGTTGGTCGTGTAGTTCCGCTCGGTGCCGGCGACGATGACGCCGTCCGGGTTCACCAGGTTCGACTCGACGCGAATCTGCTGCGAGGTCGCGGTGGTGTCGACTTCGTAGGTGACGGCCACCGTGGCGCCCGGCGCATAGCTGCTGGTGTTGGTGGTCACGGACCGGCAGCTCGCCTGACCGGTGCAGCCGCCGTTGATGATGAGCTGGGCCTGCTTGATTTCGACGCACCAGTCGGTGGGCACCGAGGCCGACCCCTGGTTGACATCGATTCGCACCCGGTTTTTTCCGGTCGTGAGGTTGCCGACCGGAACGGTGAAGATGGTTGTCGAGTCCTCGTCGTTGGCGCCGGTGAGATCACCGATGTAGGTGTTGTTGACATACACCTTGTCGATCTCCGGGTTGCCCGGGGTGGTGTACTGGTCGACGTCGTGGCAGAGCAAGAGGAGCTGTGCCGACGTGATGCTCGACTCGTCGACGTTGAAGCTGAACTCGATGGGGTGTTTGGCGTCGTTGTTGTAGAGACAGTAGCCCCAGTCGCCGTCGGGAGAGCCGGTGTAGGAGTTGTTGTCGTTGTCCTCGGTCAGAACATAGGTGCCGCAGTTGCTGCCGCCGCCGGCGTTGGTGATCAGGCTGACCTGGTCGACATACGCCCCTTCGAAGGTGTTGCTTTCATCGGACTGGTAGATGAACGCGATCCAGACCTGGGACTGACCGAGGAGGTTGCCGGCGCTGCCCCAGTCCGAGAGATCCTGGGTCAGGGTCTGGAACCCGCTGGTGTTGGCCGAGGTCTGGAGCCCCGAGAAGTTGGTCCCGTTGGTGGATGCCAGCCACTTGAAGTTGTCGTAGGAGGCCTCGGTGGCAAGCCAGTAGTCGAACTTGAGCTCGCCCGACGATGCGCCTGAAAGATCGAACGGCCCGGCGATGGCCCAGGTGTTGGTGAACACCGGGACGCTTCCGCCCTGACCAGGTGAGGCACTGCCGCCGGCCGCGCACCAGATGCTGTAGGTCCCCGCACTCTTCCGGTAGCTGCTCTTGCCCCAGGCGACATCGGCGCCCGCGGCGTCGTGATAGAGCTGCCACGTGGCGCCGGGGAACGACCCTTCGAAGCCGTCGCTCAGCAGGGTGGCGTTGGTGGTGGTCTTGATTGCGGGCGAAGAGGTCAGTGCGCCCGCCGGGAGGATCTCGTGGGCTTCGATGGTGAGCGGCTGCGCATCGTCCCGGGCCTCCGGTCCATCCGCCGCCAGAACCGGGACGGTAGTGACCAAAAGAAGCGCAATGATGATTGTTCCGATGCTGTGTGCAGGCCGCACTTTTCCTGAAGATGCCATCCCAACCTCCCTGACACGAGTGAATTTTTACCGAACGAAGGTTCGGTTTTCGTTCCAGTCTAGAACTATACCATTAGTAAGAAATCTCAATACACGATCTGAATTGATTCTCATCCTCCCGCCGGAGGCCGGGCCCGGGTGATTCAACGGCGGGAGGCGGGGGCGGCTCGATCTCACTGGTCGTCGCCCTTTGATTCTCGCGTCCCGGCACCGGTCGTCGGTTCGCTCGGGTGAGAGGTCTCGACCCCGCTGACGACGTTGGGGTCCTGGTTGTGGCGACGCATCCGTTCGATGCGCTTCTCGATGACCTTCTCGGTCTCGCGCCGTGCCTCCTCGAAGTAGCCCGGGTGCTCGTGTTTGTACATGTCCTCGGGCATGTGACCGGTGATCCAGCTCGGGTTCATGGGGTAGACGTGGGGGTGGAAGATCACCGAGTAGAAATGCCAGACAAAGATCGTCAGCGCCGCGAGCCAGGCCTCCCAGAAGTGGATGACCAACGCGATGTCGAGGACGCCCTTGGGGAGGAACTGGATGAACCAGTTGTCGAACCACAGCATGAGTCCCGTGCTGACCATCACTATGGTGCCCCAGACCAGCCCCCAGTACTCCGCTTTTTCCACGTAGTTGAAACGCTGGATGCACTCCCAGCGCGGCCGCATGCCGAGGTTGTAGAGCATCCGTTGGAGGAAGAACTGGAAGTCGCGCGGGATCGGCAGCATGTTCTTGGCGAACCGGCGCCCGCGCGGCGAAAAGAGGAACATGATGTGCCAGAGAGTGGTTCCCATGAATGCGACGGCCGCCGCGCGGTGGACGATCCCGCGGACCTGGAAGCCTCCCTCCCAACCGAAAAAGAAGCGCGCCATGAATCCCTGGTCATAGCGCAGAGCGAACCCGGAAACGGTGAGCGTGATGAAGGTGAACGCAAGCAGTGCGTGTTGGACGACCTCGTCGATGTGCATGCGGAGAATCTGCGGACGACTCGAGGTGATGTTGACCATGTGTCGGATGAGGTCGATGAGCCAGTGCAGGATCATCAGACCGATGATCACCGTGATCGCGACGATGTAGATCTTCTCGATCACGTCGGCAGCCGGCGTGCGCAGGCCCTGGCCGCCGAAGCCGTGGATCGGCGTCAGGGCGATCTTCTCGGAGATATTGGGGTGGCACTCGCCGCAGGTCGCCCGCAGGTTGGCCGGGTTGACGGTGGAGGTCGGATCGGAGCTGGGCAGGATTCGGTGCACGCCGTGACACGAGGCGCAGTTGGCGACGTGGGTGTCGCCGGCCTTGGATTTGAGCCCGTGGTAGGAGTCGATGAAGGTTGTCAGACGGCCGGTCTTGATGTCGTACTTCTCGTTGAGCACCGCCGACTCGTGGCATGGCGAGCAGGTCATCTCGGCGACCTTGGAGCCCGAGACCGGCGACAGAGGATCGTCGGGCGAGAGGATGCCGTGCTCACCGTGGCAGTCGGTGCACACCGGTGCATCGGTTTCACCCCGGGCGACCAACTGGCCGTGGATGCCCTCCCAGAAATCGGCCTCGATCCCCTTGTGGCACTTGCCGCAGGTGGACGGGATGTTGAAGTGGTTGATGCTCGAGTCCGGCGATCCCGGCGACATGATCTTGTGCGCGCTGCCGCCCGATGAGTGGCAGTCGTTGCAGCTCGCGGCGACATACACCCCGCCCTTGGTGGCCTTGCCGTGAACCGAGCGTGAGTAGATTTGGATCGGGTGGTCGATGAGGATGTCGTACTTGGTGGTGATGTCGAGGTTCTCGTGGCACTTGCCGCACGTCGCCGGCAGGTTGGTGGGGTGGACCGACGACCGTTGCGCGGTTGACGGCAGGATGTCATGGGCGCCGTGGCAGTCCGAGCAGTGCGGCATGTCCTCGCAGGATCCGAGGTTCGCGCGGCCGTGCGAGATGTATTCCCCGGAAGCCTCTTCGTGGCAGGTGCGGCAACCCTGGCAGCCGGGGTAGAACGGCTCCTCGAGCTTCCGGTGCGGTGCGGTACCGCGGTCGGCGTGGCAGTCGAGGCAGTCGAGTCCTTCGTGCACCGAGTTCTTGAGATCGATCTCGAACGACGAGCCGTGGTCGCTGGAGTCATGGCAGTCGCCGCAGACCGAGCTGTCGATGGGCTCGTATTCTTCCGCTTCTTGGGCGGTGGCTTCACCCGCTCCCGCAATGACCGCCGCGCACAACACCGCGATCGCAAACCACCGGTTTCGCCTGTTTTCAAGAGAGCGTAGAACGCGTCTCAATATTACCATGATTCTGACCTCCACACATTCCATTGTGCGGGCTTCTCGGTTATTGTCAAGAGATAAGTCGTTTATTTTGTAATGCTTCTATTGTTGACCGTATAACCAATCAGGCAAGTTGCGTGGTGAGAATGACTTGTGATAACTCCTCAGGAAAACTGGCTGAGCCGAAGTGCTCACGCGGCTTCGTCGCGAGGCCGGCGAGGCGCCGATGTCGGGTGGGTTGCCACACCTTGGGGCGGCGAGGGGTCGATGTCGGTGCGTTGGGCACCCCAAGCTGAGACGACACTTCTGACGCGGACGCATCGTCGGCCGTAGCGGACAGCTCGTGGATACCTCGGGCTATATGGTGCTGACCCAAACCCGCCGGGTTCTCGGCCCGTCGAGTTCAACAAAGTAGATGCCCTGCCAGATACCGAGCTTGAGGCGGCCGTTGTCCACCGGGATGCTCACCGAACTTCCCAGGAGGGTGGCCAAGAGGTGCGAGGGGGAGTTGCCCTCGGCGTGGGCGAAAGGAACATTCGGGACCATCGCCTGGTACGCGGCGGCGAGATCGGCGGCGACGTCGGGATCGGCGGCTTCGTTGATCACCACCGCAGCGGTCGTGTGCGGTACATAGACATGGCACAGCGTGGCTGACTGATCGAGATCGGCGAGCGCCGAGGCGACCATCGATGTGATGTTGACGAGCTGAGTGTGTTGGGCGGTGCGGACAGCGATCTCTTTCACGGTGTCGTTCTCCATGCGTCGGCGTGGATTCGGCGATAGGCATCGGCGAGAAAGACCACCCGCCGGACATAGTTGTAGGTTTCCGGAATCGGGATCGACTCGGTGAAGATCTCGGGCTCAGGCCATCTCTTCCACCACCGCCGTGCCCGGAGATCACCGGCGTTGTAGGCGGCCAGGGCAGGTTCCGTCGCCCCGAAGCGGCGCATCAACCAGGCGAGCTCGTGGGCGCCGAGCCGGATGTTGGTCTCCGGGTCTTCCAGGTTCGGCTGCCCGCCGAGCCCCAGCCTGCGGGCGTGGAGCCGTGCGGTCGACGGAAGCAGTTGCAGTACGCCGCGGGCACCGGCCGGTGATCGGGCATGGGCGCCGAAAGTGCTCTCCTGGCGCGCCACGGCGGCGATGAGCCAGGGATCGAGGCCGGTCTCGCGGGAGGCCGCCAAGATGTGCTCGGACCAGCGTAAAGGCAGATAGGCAAGGGCGGCATCTGACGGGATCTCGGCGATGGCGACCGTGTCGATTCCCGGGAACGCCGAGAGGAGGTCCCGAATGGCGGTGTTGAGCCGTCCTGCGTCGGCGGCCAGGACAGCGGCCGTGAGCGCTTCCGATCGTGATGGACGGTACTGCGCGAGCTGACGCTGCCACTCATCGGAGGCCTCGGAAGGACCGGCGTTGGCGAGGAGCCAGGCCACCGAAAAGGACGGATCCACGGTGCCGACGGGATCGGCCGCGGTGAAGTGCAACGAGGCAGGGTCCAGACCGGTGTGGTTCCTCGCCCATCGCCCGTAGATGTCGGCGATCTCCACCTCGGCGAGATCGGCAAGACCGACGGTGTCGGCGGCGGAGACCGATCGCCAGAAGTGAAGGCAGCGCGTGTGGAGCGGCAACGCACTCGCCATCCCGTCGATGACGTCCGGTTTCGTTCCCGATCGAGCGAGCGCGATGCCGAGCCGCCGCCCCAACCAGGTTCGCCGCGGGTCGTCCCATCTCGAATTCTCGAGCTGGCGCCAGGCGGCGAGCGCCTCTGCGAGCTCACCGGCTTCGGTGCCGCACTCGAGCACGAGGGTCAACGCTTGGTCCCGGTTGGGACCCCGGGCCCGGGCAGCCGCTCGCCGGGCCTCCTCGAGGCAGGTGCGGAAGGTCGTCGAGGCCGCGTGATCCGGCATTCGACCCCATGCGCGGCGCCGGTGGGCTTCGGCCCTGAGGGTGAGTTCCAGAGGATCCGATTCGCCGCTCGCAGGGAGGGCGTTCAGAGCCCGGGTCGATGATCCGGCATCGAGCTCGCAGCGTGCGAGCTCGATGCGCCTCTCCTTTTCTTCCTCTCCCTGCCTGCGCTGCCGCCGGAGCTCGGCGGCGCCTTGCGCACCGAGGCCGGCCGACCGCCACGCAGCGGCGCGCACCATCCAGTCGCCGTGGGAGAAGGTCGCGAGAACGCTGCGTTCGAGGGCGGGAGAATGGGACCGGAGGCGCTGCGGGGCTTCGCGGGCAAGCCGGAAAGCAGCGCGCGCCGCGGTCGCTTCATCGCCGAGATCCAGGAGCTCGACATCGGCCGGCTGGCGAATCGAATCGGGCGCGTCGACGAGAACCGCAACGGCTCCATCGCGGTCGTCCTCGGCGTTGAGGGTGGTGGCGAGGGCCAAGAAGGCGCGATCTCTGAGATCGGCAGGGGGCCGGGCATCGAGAAACGCGCGCCACCGGCCGGAGTCGGCGCCGGCGCGGCGGAGGGTGTCGTACCAGGCCTGGAGACGGGCGTGTTCGAGAACGGGTCCCGGTCCGGCTGCGGCAAAGAGATCGCACGCACCGGCTGGGTCGTTGTCCCGGGCCCGCCAGGCGCGCTCCAGCATCTCGAGACGCCGAGCGTCGGGCATCCTTGGCGGGCCGCCGCCGCACGCCCCCGCCAGGATGGAGGAGATGACGGTGACAACCAGCGCGCGCGAAAGAAGCGGTCTCGGAACCCTCACATACCGAGGAGATCGGGGTCGCCGTCGGCGAGAATCCTGACCAACTCGTCCTGGAAGTAGTCCTGGTTCTCGCGGACTTCGGTGGAGATCCGCTTCTCGAACATCTCGCGGCTGCGGTCGATGTCCTCCCGCAAGCGATGATAGATATCCTTCGACTCGCGACCGCGTTCGACCTGCTCTTCGTTGTAGAGTTTGATCTCGGAGACGAGCAATCGAGCGAAGCGGCGCGCCTCCTCCCGTTGTGCCTCGTCCTCGGAAACCTCTTCTTCCGGCTCTGCGGGCGGGGGTTGAACCGGTTGGACCGGTGGCGGTTCGTCGAGGAAGCGGGATCCCGACGGTTCCGGCTCCTCTTCCTCCGGTTCGGGCGGGGTCACAGGCATCTGAACCCGGCTCGGTACCGCGCTCGCTTCAGGCGGTGCGGCTTCGGCGCTGTCCTCGTCACCGATCTCGTCACCGGCCCCGGTCGGTTCGAACTCGGGTTCGGGTTCGAACTGGGTCTCGGGCTCGGGTTGGAACCCGGGGGCGAACTCGGGCTCGGGCTCGAACCCGGACTCGGCCTCTGCTGCGGACTCGGCGAGCGCGTCCGGATCGAAGCTCTCGGGCTCGGCCGACTCTTCAAATTCGGCTACTGCCGGTTCTTCGGGTTCGAAGCCGGCGGTGGTGATCTCGGCATGGCGCCCGATCTCATCGACGGCTTCGGTCACGACATCGTCGTCACCCGCGATTTCAGCGGCGCCCAGTCCCGATACGTCGATCTTGATCGTCGCTGAAGGATCGATCTGGGGTGCAGCGGTCGCGGCGCCCGCGAGATCGCCGTCGTCGGCATCGTCTGCGGCCGCATCTTCGGGCTCGGCTGCCGCCTCGGCTTCGTCGATCTGTGCCTCGGCCCCGATCTCACTCTCCGCTTCGGCCTCCTCGACCGTCGGCGGTGTTTCGGGAACGAACACCTCGGCGGTGTGACCGATTTCAACCGCTTCGGCGAGGGGGGGCGCGGCGGTCTGGCGATACTGCAGCGTGTCGATGAGCCAGCAGACCTGAGCAACCAGTGTCTGGGCGGTCTCGGGGTTCCACGGGTGTTCGTCGAGCCGGTCGACATAGATCGTGCCCATCAGCTTGCCCCGCAGCACCACCGGGATCAACAGAATCTCGCGGGGCTCCACCTCTTCGGCGAACCATGTGCGGAAGAGGTCATCCTCGACGGGAGCAAAACGAACCGGCCGCGAGACCTCCAACAGCTTGGACAACGCCGAACTCTCCGCGACATCCCCCTGCCAGGATCGAAGGACCTCGCCGTCGGCAAAACCGATTCCACTCCACGCCGTCACCTTGCCCTCACGAAGGACGAGAACGACGGCACGTGCGGCGTGTTCGGAAATGGCGGGGAGAAGCTCTTTGAGAAGTTCCGACTGGCTCCTGGCCTTGTCGAGAGTCCGCAACAGGTTGATGGAGGCGGAATGTTGTGGGCTGGCGGTGGCGTGCTTGAGCGCGCCGATCTGGGCTTCGAGTTCGGCGCAGTGCTTCCGTTGCGCATCGGCCTCTTGACGATAGGTGTCCAGCGCCGCCTCGATCTCGGCCACGGGAAGGAATTCGTTGACAGACTCGGGAAGCGCTCCCTGAAGAGAAGACTTGGCCTCGTGGATCAGTTCCTCGAGGCTCTGCACCACAAAGTCGAGACGGTTCGTGATGGTTTCCATACCACGACTCTGCGCTTTTTTGAGCTGTTCAAGAATCGCGTCATACCGCTCCATGGTGCCTCCTGACTGACTCGCCACACGTAACTTTATTATCTCCGGCGCCCGGTCCAGCAGTCAAGATCCGCCAGCGCGTTCAATGGACCTTTCGCCGGACGGATTCGATCGTGTGGTCTGGACCCGATGAGCATAACACCGGCCGGGTGGTTGATGATGAGATTAGGTCTATCTCTGAGCTGGGAAAGGCGTTGTCACGCGTCGTCGGTTCTGCTAGCGTTTTTGCCGAAGGGAGAGGCCATGAGGAGTTTCCGTCTACTGTCCGTTTTTGTCGTCCTTGTCGCCGTGTTGGGACTCGTAGAGGGTTGCTCTCGGGGGCCGAGCGAGGAGGAGCTCAAGCTTGCCGCGTTCCAGGAGCAGTTTGCCACCCTGCAGGTGGAGTACGACGCCCTGGTGAATATGCGTACCGAGATCGAGGTCGCAAAGGCGAAACTCGCCGAGCTGCAAGCCATCCCCGAGAACAAGCGCACCGACGAACAAAAGGTCGAGCTCGAAGAGATCCAAAACGGACTCGAATCATCCGCTGACGAGAACGAAGCGGCGTTCGAGGGTGTTCAGGGCCAACTCGCCGATCTACTCAACGTCGGCATCAACGACTATCCCGAATCCGACGAGACCGCGAGCGCCTTGATGATCTACGCCGATGAAGCCATTCTGGTCGCCGACGACATGGTCGCGAAGGCCGGGGACTACAAGAAGGCCATCGATAACCTCAGCACCGCGAAAGGTTTTTTCGAAGCCGCCGGTCTGACCTCCTACCACCCGTTGGTTGCCAAGATCGCTGAACTCGAAGACTGGCGTTACATCACCAAGGAACGCTTCGACGCCGTCACCAAGGGCATGACCAAGGAAGAGGTGACGTCGGTTGTGGGTCAGGTCTATTTCCGAAACATCCAGGAGATCCCGGAAAAGGGCGTCGAGTCCTGGCTTTATAAAAAGCGCGAAGGCGGCGCCGCGGCCTTCTACTTCAAGACCAAGACCGGGAAGGCCTATGACAAGAACTGGGACGCGGTAGCGGCGACCACGGTCGTCGAAGACTGAGCTCGGGCGCCGTTTCGGCGTCGGTTCACTTCCCGGCTGCAGTCCCCCGGGTTGCTGAGTTCGATCTTGACCGCCGACCTTGCGGGATGATAGCCTGCGCGTCCTGATGCGTGCGTCGGCCGCGGAGCCTGCGCGAAAAGCACGGAGAGGAGGTGAGACCGCCAATGCCTACAGGAGTTTACGTTCGCGATAACGAATCCTTTGAACAAGCGCTGCGCCGTTTCAAGCGCAAGTGCGAAAAGGCTGGCATCCTCTCCGAGGTCAAACGCCGCCGCTTCTACGAGAAACCGTCGGAAGAGCGCAAGCGGCAGATGATCCAAGCCCGAAAGAAAATGCTGCGTAAGATGGCGAAGCAACGCAGGGCGGGTCTGCTCTAGCTCTTGCGACGTTCTCAGTACGCCGAGCTCGAGTTCGATACGACCATGAAGCTCGTGGCGGCCCATGCGCGAACGCGCATGGGCCGCTTTCTTCTCGGCAATTCCGGCCGCTTCCCCGGGGTCGCTGAGGCGCTCCGACGTGCGGTCTTCAACTCCGCGCTGCTCGAACTCATCGCCGTCGATGGGCCGTTGCCGCTCGACGGCGTCGACGAGGCAGCCGCATGGCTCGAACCCGAAGCACCGACACCGACCGAGCCGAAGGAGTTTCTCGCCCTGCTGTCGTTGGCGAAGCGGGTCGCCGCGGTTCGCCGCAGGTTGGGTGATGTCGCCGATGAGTTGGCGGTGCTCCGCGGCGTCGCCGAGGAACTTCCCGATACGACGGCTCTGGTGGCCGTGGTTTCGCCCCTGCTCGGTCGCGACGGCCGAATCCCCGATGATGCGTCTCCCGAGCTCGCGCGGCTCCGACGGGCCACGGGCCGCCGCCGACAGGATCTTCTCCAGGTATTGGCGGGGGTTCGCCGGGCGCACGGCGATGCGGTCGCCGACGCGCCTCCGACCGTGCGCCGCGACCGCTACTGCCTCCCGGTCCGTTCCGGGGGCCGATCGGAGGTTCCCGGGCTTCTCCTGGACACCTCTTCGACCGGAGCCACGGTCTTCATCGAGCCCTTCGAGGCTGTCGAGCTCAACAATGCGCTGGCCGAGACGGCGGCCAAAGAGCGGCACGAGGTGCAACGCATTCTCAGGGTGATCGGCGATGCGTTCGCGGGTGCGGCCGGGGAGCTCGCAGCCGCCGTTGCAACCCTGGGTCGGCTCGATGCCGCCCAGGCGGCGGTCCTCTTCGGGAAAGCCGCGGGCGGACGCATCGTGTTTCCCGAAGGCGAGGCGGATCTCCGGTTGGAGGGCGCCCGTCACCCTCTCCTCGACGGCCGCCTCCGGGATCTTCGAATCGAGGTTCTCGGGGATCCCGAGCGCAGCCGGACCCAGCGACCGGTGGTGCCCCTCGACTTCGCCCTGCCCGCCGGCGTGCGAACCCTCGTCATCTCCGGTCCCAACGCCGGCGGCAAGACGGTGGTGCTCAAGACCCTCGGTTTGATGGTGCTCATGTGCTACCACGGGATTCCGCTCCCGGTTGACGCGGGGACCACGATTCCCGAAATCGACGATCTGTGGTGCCATGTCGGCGATGAGCAGGACGTCACGGCTGATCTGTCGACGTTCTCGGGCGCCATGGCGGCGACCGCCCGGCTCCTCGGCGATGCGGCCGAGCGAACCCTGGTGCTCTACGATGAACTCGGCGCGGGAACGGATCCCCTCGAGGGCGCCGCGCTCGGCTGCGCCCTCCTCGAGGCGCTCACCGCTCGTGGGTCATTGACCGTCGCCACCACCCATCTCGCTTCCATCGCCATGGTGGCGTCGTCGGCCGATGGTTTCGAAAACGCAGCCATGGAGTACGACGAGGCCAACGAACGACCGACCTACCATTTGGCGGTGGGTCGTCCCGGGAGGTCGAGGGCCCTCGAAATCGCCTCGAGGATGGGAATTTCAGGTGGTGTTCTGGCGCGCGCCAAGGAGCTGCTCGGCGGCGAGCACCTCGAGCTCGACCGCTGGTTGCGACGGTTGGAGACCCTCGAACAGGAGTTGATCGAAGAGCGGACCGACCTCGCGGTGCGCGAGGTCGAAATCGAGAGGCTCAGGCTCGACGCCGGGGCCGAACTCGCCCGCCTCGAGAAGGAACGCGCGCAGGTGCCGGTCGAACTCTCTGCCGAACGAGAGCGGCTTCGACTCCGGGCCAAGCAGCAGCTCGATCGGGCGACCGCCAAGCTCGAGAAGGCCACCAAGGAACTCAAACCCCTGGGTAGGCGCAGCATCCAGAAGCTGCGCGACGAAGCGCTCGATCTCGGCGCGCAGCCTCGGCCCGAGGCGCCGCCGGAACCCGACGGTCCGCAGATCGGCGCGCGGGTGCGTCTCGTCGGTCTGGGGGGCGAGGGCGAGATCCAGGCGGTTCGGGGATCGCGGGTTTCGGTGGTCATCGGCAACAAGCGGGTTTGGGTCCCCACCAGCGATGTCGAGGTTCTCCGTCAATCGACGAAAGCACCGAGCAAACGGATCGTCCACGTCGAGGTCAGCGAAGAGGCCCCGCAGGAGCTCATGCTGATCGGACTGGACAGCGAACGGGCGCGGGAGGACCTGGAAAGGGCTCTCGATCAGGCCTTTTCCGCCGGCAAGCGGGCGATCCGGATCGTCCACGGGCATGGCACCGGGACGCTCCGCCGCATGGTCGCCGATGTCTGCCGCGAGCACCCGGCGGTGAAGTCATTCAAGCACCCGCCCGGCAACCGGGGTGGCACCGGCGCCACCGAGGTCGAGCTCGAGGAAAGCGGCTAGGTCGCCGCGGGGAGAGTTCGGAGCCAGGGCCTGGGCAGCGGCGATCGTGCACGGTCGCGGTCCTTGGCTCCTTCAACCCCGGCCTTCCGGGCCGCCTTTGTGGTGCGGGCGTCCCGCCCCGGTAAAGGTCTGCCGCTGCCCCGGACGCCGTCCCTGCCGCTGCACATCGTATCGGGGACGGAAACGGACGCGGACGCGGGATGGAGCGTGCGAGAATGCCTCAGCAATGATCGACGCCGATCTCAACCCTCAGGTCATCGCCCAGGTCCGCGACGCGACGGATCTCGTCGAGGTGGCGAGCGATCATGTCAAGCTCAAGAAGCGAGGCCGCAAGTACGAGGGGCTGTGTCCGTTTCACGAGGAGAAGACGCCGTCCTTCTCCATCGATCCTGAGAAGGGACTCTTCTACTGCTTCGGCTGCCACGCCGGCGGGGACGCCATCAAGTTCGTCATGGAGCTGGAGCGCCTGAGTTTCCCCGAGGCCGTCGAACGGCTCGCCCGCCAGTTCGGGGTCCACCTGCCGCCGGCGAGCCCCGATGCACGGCGGCGGCGTCAGACATCGGACCGGCTCCGGACCGTACTCGAGGAGGCCCAGCACTGGTTCACGGAGCAGCTCGTTGCTCCCGCCGGAGCCGGCGCTCGGTCCGAGCTCGAGCGCCGCGGCTACGGCAAGGAGACCTGGCGCGATTTCGGTTTCGGTTACGCGCCCGATGACTGGCGTCAACTCCTCGATCACCTGGAGCGGCGTCACCCACAGGGCGTGATCATCGAGGCCGGGCTCGCTGTCCAGCCCGACTCCGGGAAGAGTCCCTACGATCGGTTCCGTGGCCGGTTGACCTTTCCCGTTCGCGACAGCGAGGGTCGGCTCATCGCTTTCGGCGGCCGGGTCCTGGGCGAGGGCGAGCCGAAATACCTCAACAGCCCGGAGAGCGCCCTTTTTCACAAACGCTCGACCCTCTTCTGTCTCGACCGCGCCCGCCGCGCCATCGCCGACGACGCCGAGGCGGTGGTGGTGGAGGGCTACTTCGACTGTTTCTCGCTCCATCTCGTCGGGATCACCAACGTCGTCGCCACGCTTGGAACCGCCCTGACCTCGGACCATTCACGGTTGTTGCGCCGCCGCCTGGGCGCCGATGGCAGGGTGGTGCTGTGCTATGACGCCGACTCCGCCGGGAGGCGGGCGGCCGCGACCGGGGCCAGGGTTCTCCTCGAGGCGGGGGTCGCGGTGGCGGTGGTCGGATTGCCGCCGGGAACCGACCCGGACGACATCATTCGCACCCGGGGCGGCGACGCCATGCGCGAGATGCTCGGCAACCCTTCGTCCCTGGTCGAATTCCTGGTCCAGGATCTGCCCGACGAGAGGACCGCCCGCCAGCGTGGAGCGGCTGACCTTGCGGTGCTGGTGGGTTCGGCGAGAGATCCACATATCCGCGACGAGCTCTTCATGGAGTTGACCCAGCGAATGGGCTTTTCCGAGGACGTGCTCCGCGACCTCGCGCGGCGGATGGGAGGGCAGCGGGGCGCCGATCGTTCGCCGAGGGCGGGGACGAGCCTCGGCAGTGGTGAGCTCTTCCTCGCCCGGATCATCCTCGACGGCGGGCCTCGATGGCGGAGGCTGGTGGCGGATCAGGTCGACCCGGCACATCGCGGCGACGAGCGGCTGGGCCGTCTGATCGAAAAGCTGAAAATCTTCAGCGCCGACGAAGCGAACGAGGACCGGGATTTCATCCGTTGGCTGCAGGAGGCCACCGTGGATGACGAGCTCATGGTTCTGGTCGCCGAGGTCAGCGCCGGGTCGGGGCCCGAGCTCAGCGAGGAGTCGATCCGGCTCCAGCTTCAACGGGTGATGCTCGAGCAGTGGAAGGCGCAGGCGCATGAGATCACCGCCGCGGTCCGGCACGCGGCGGATCGCGAGGACCTCGAGGCGGTGGCCGACCTGCAGAGGAAACTCGTTGAGTTGAAGTCCCGAAAGCCCGATTTCTGACCCTCCATCGGCCGGTTTCTCGGGACGGAGCCTGTCATGATATTCACCGTTCCGGTGCAGATTCGGCCAATTTTGGAGTTTTTTTGCTGATTCTGGTCTCAGGGGGTTGCCAAAACGAGGTTCGGGACCCATATTCCGTCAGATGGCGACAGGACCTCAAGAGAAGGTCTGTTTCGATCGCGATGTGCCCGCCACGCTCTCGTACCCGATGGACGATTTCCAGTGAATACCTCCGTGTGGGAAGCGACTGCGGTCAGAATCTGTTGTTCGACCGCGTGCAGAGGCCGAACGCTCGGTCAAATCGGGACTGAGGGCACAACGAAAATACGCATACGATTTGAGGTGACAATTCATGGAGCAGCCGCGCGTACTGGCTGAGGAAAAGTACCCCGAGCTCAACAAGCTGATTCAGACCGGTAAGGATCGCGGGTTCATCATGTACGAGGAGCTCTTCGAGCACCTCCCCGAGGAAGTTACCGGCATCGCCGAAAAGCTTGATGACATTTATATCCGGTTGGGGGAACTCGAAATCGACGTTGTCGAGGCTGACAGCGTCGAGGCCGAGCCGAAGGACGCCGGAGATTCTGCCGACGCCGATGACAAGGAGGAAGGTACTCAGGCCAAGCCTCCTGCTCGTGCAGCGACCGACCAACTCGAAAAGACCAACGACCCGGTGCGCATGTATCTGCGCGAAATGGGGACGGTCAAGCTCCTCGACCGCGAGGGTGAGGTCGAGATCGCGCAGCGGATCGAGGCCGGCGAGGCCAGGGTCTTTATCGCGCTGTCCAAGGAGCCGGAACTGCTCGAGCTCTTCCTCAGGACCAACGAGCGGGCTCGGCGCGAGCGCCGCGGCGTTCGCGAGCTGCTCCAGGGCCACATTGCCGAAATCGACGAAAAGGCCGAGGATCGGGTAGTCGAGAACCTCGGCATCTTCAGGACCATCAACCGTCTTGATGAAGAGTCGAAGGAGCTCAAGCGTCGTCTGCGGCGATGCAAGAGGAGTGGAAAACGACACACCGAATTGTCGGACAAGATTGACGACAATACCGCCGACATCGCGCTGCTGGTCCGCAGGGCGGATTTCACGACGACGACCAGGAACCGGCTTCTCACCTTCCTCGGCGAGGTCGAACGCCAGTTCTCGATTCCCATCCAGACCATCAACCGGGATCGAAAAAAGCTCCAGCTGGAACGCAACAAGGAGCGGCGCCAGTTCTACCAGGCCCGGGTCGGCCGCTATGAAGACGAGCTCGAGAAGCTCGAAGAGCGGTTCGAGACGCCGTACGACGATCTCAAGCTCCTTCTGGCCGAGGTCCGACGGGGCGAGGGCAACACCGATCAGGCGAAGCAGGAGCTCATCGTCGCCAACCTGCGCCTGGTGGTTTCCATCGCCAAGAAGTACACCAATCGCGGGCTCCAGTTCCTCGATCTCATTCAAGAGGGCAACATCGGATTGATGAAGGCGGTGGACAAGTTTGAATACCGCCGCGGATACAAGTTTTCAACCTACGCCACGTGGTGGATCAGACAGGCCATCACTCGCGCCATCGCCGACCAGGCGAGGACGATCCGGATTCCGGTCCACATGATCGAGACCATCAACAAGCTCACCCGGACGACGAGGATGCTGGTCCAGGAGCTCGGCCGCGAGCCCACCGTGGAGGAGATCGCGGGCCGGATGGAGATGCCGGTCTCCAAGATCCGCAAGATCCACAAGATCTCACAGGAGCCGATTTCGCTGGAAACTCCCATCGGTGAGGAAGAGGACTCCCACCTCGGCGACTTCATCGAGGACACCAACTCGGTCTCGCCCATCGATGCGGTGATCATGCGGACCCTCAAGGACCACACCGAGTCGGTGCTCAAGTCGCTGACGCCGCGCGAAGAGCAGGTCTTGAAGCTGCGATTCGGAATCGGCGACGGCACCGAGCACACCCTCGAGGAGGTCGGGCGGACCTTCAACGTGACCCGCGAGCGGATTCGTCAGATCGAGTACAAGGCGCTGAGAAAGCTCCGCCACCCGACGCGGGCGCACCTGCTCAAGCCGTTCTCGGAAGGGAACAACTGATCAGGCGCGTCCCTGACTGACGACTCTCGACGCACGCTTGCCCTTGATTCGGCACGAATCAAGGTGACCGGCTCACCCCGAGAATCGTTCCCCTCTGCAACCTGCGCCTTGTTCTTCGATGCCGTCGGAGCTAGAATGCGCTGGGCCCATAGCTCAGCGGTTAGAGCCGCCGGCTCATAACCGGTCGGTCCCAGGTTCGAATCCTGGTGGGCCCATGGCCCGTCGAAAGGGTTCGACGGCAGCGGTATCGAACTGGTTCTTTCGAACTTTGCAACAAGGGGTAGCGGTGAACAACGTACGTCAAGATCTCGCTATATTGGTCCGGCTCCAGGAACTGTACGATCGCATCGCCGTGGCGATTCGAGAGCGCCAATCCCCTCCGATCGAGGTTCAGGCACTCCAACAAGCCAATCTTGACCGTCAGGTTGAGCTCGAAAAGATCGAAGAGCAGGTGCAGGAGCACGAAACCGAGCTCAGAGAGGTCCGCAAGAAGGAAGAGGAGTGGAAGCTCGAGCTCGAACATTTCCAGCGGCAGAAGGGGATGGTCACAAACGAGCGGGAGTTCACCGCTGTGATTTCAGAGATCGACTACGCCGCCAAGGCCCTCGAGGAGGCGTCCAAGCGTCGGCGTGAACTCGAAGATGCCAACCGTGACCTCGCCGCGGAGCTCGAGGAGCGTCGCAGTGCGCGGCCGGAAGAAGAGGCGGCGCACAAACAGGTGGTCCAGGCGTGGGAGAAGCGGAAAAAGGAAATCATGGCGCAGGTCCACACGCTCGTGACCGAGGCCAAAGCCCTCGAAGCCGATGTCGCACCCAAGAACCGCGCGCGGTTTCTGCGTTTACTGGCGTCGAAGAAGGGCACCGCGATGGCGGCGGTCATGGATGGTTCCTGTTCGCTCTGCCACTTTGCGCTGCGACCCCATCTCCAACAGCGGGTGCGGCGTTGTGAAGAGATCATCGCCTGTGAGACCTGCCACCGGATTCTGTTCATGCAAGAGACCCTCGACGGGGTGAATGAGACCACCGGGAGCGTCTGAGCCGGCAGCGATGGCGACGAACGATCTTACCGGACGGCTGGCGGCGGTGCAGGGCCGGATCGTCGCGGCGGCCGAGACCGCCGGTCGCGACCCGAACGAGGTCACGCTGATCTCGGTTTCCAAGACGCATCCGGCCGAGGTTGTCGACGAGGCCGTGGCCGCCGGTGCTCGTGATCTCGGGGAGAATCGCGTCCAGGAGGCACAGGCCAAGAAACCCGGCGTCCGTTCGGCGAGATGGCACCTCATCGGTCCGCTGCAGCGGAACAAGGCCCGAGCCGCCCTCGAGGTCTTTGACGTGATCCACACCGTCGATCGGCCGGAGATCGGAGACCGTCTCCAATCTCTCCTCGAGAAGCACTGGCCCGAACGGGTGATGGATGTCCTGCTCGAGATCAATGTCGGAAGCGAACCGCAGAAGGCCGGCGTGATCCCCGCTGGGGCGCGGGAGCTCCTTGAAGAGGTTTGCCGGCATGATCGTTTGGCGGTGAGAGGGATCATGGCGATCCCGCCGTTCACCGCCGATCCCGAAGCCTCACGGCCGTACTACCGCGGGCTGCGCGAGCTTCGTGATCGACTCCAGGATGAGACCGGTCACGCCCTGCCGGAGCTGTCCATGGGGATGAGCCACGATTTCGAGGTCGCGGTGGCCGAAGGAGCGACCCTTGTCCGCGTCGGCACGGCGATTTTCGGGCCGCGAGGCGACTGAGATGGTGCCGACCGAGGCCGGAGCGGGCGACCCTTGAACGGGAGGCAATTTCTTCTTGCTCCCCGCCGAGCATTGTGAAAAAATTCTCATCGACGAAGGTCGTGGAGCACATCATGGATATCGACAACGTGATTCCGCCGGAACAGGCGGCGCACACCTTTCGGCTGGCCGAAGAAAGCGCGCCGGAGTGTATCGAGTTTCTCAGGGATCTGGTGACCCTCCCGTCGCCGAGTCGCGGTGAGCGACTTGTCTGCGAACGGGTCATGCGGGAGATGGAAAAGCTGGGGTATCGCGATGTCCACCTCGATGAGATGGGCAATGTGCTCGGCCGTTTCGGCAGCGGCCCCCGGGTCCTGGCGTTCGACGCCCATGTCGACACGGTCGGGATCAGCAATCCGACCGACTGGAAGTACGACCCGTTCCGGGGCGTGGTCTCGGGCGGCATCCTCTTCGGACGCGGCGCCTCGGATCAGAAGGGCGGCGTGGCTTCCGTCATCCATGGTGTCGCCCTGGCGGCCAGGATCGGCCTTCCCGACGACTTCTCGATCTGGGTCACGGCAACCGTCAACGGCGAGGATTGTGTGAGTCTGGCCTGGCAGTATCTCGTCAATGAGACCGATCTCAGACCCGAAGCGGTGGTGGTGACCATGCCGTCCCACCTCGGTGTCTGTTACGGGCAGCGCGGCCGGATGGAGATCGAGGTTGTCACCCGGGGGGTGTCGACCCACGGATCGCAGCCCGACCGCGGCACGAACGCCATCTACCTGATGAACCCCATCGTCGAATCGCTCGCCGAACTCCACGGCAAACTCTCGACCGATCACCCGAACCTGGGGCGCGGCTCCATCGCGGTGACCGAGTTTCGCTCGCAATCCCCGTCGTTGACCGCGATCCCCGATGAGTGCCGGGTTCACATCGATCGCCGCTTGACCATTGGCGAGACCCCGGAGGGCGCCATCGCCGAGATCAACGATCTGGCCGCGGTGAAGGCCTGCGGCGCCGAGGTCAGGCTGCTCGATTACAACAAACCGTCCTGGCGGGGCTTTGCCTACCCGACCGACAAGGTCTTTCCGGCGTGGGAGACACCCGTTGACAGCGCGGCGGTGAAGGCCGCGGTCTCGACCGCCCGCCGCGTGCTCGGTCGCGAGCCGCGGATGCACCGGTCGAAGTTCTCCTCCAGCGGCTGCGCCACGGCGGGGCTGTTCGGCATCCCGACGATCGGTTTCGGACCCGCCGACGAGATCCACTCGCACACGGTCAACGACCAGATCGCCCTCGCCCAGCTCCAGCCGGCCATGGCCTTCTACGCCATGTTCACCGAGATCTACCAGGCAGCCGCACCGGGGGCCACCGAAGAATAGAGCCCGGGTTTTCACCGCAAGGGCGCAAAGAACATCGCAGAGATCCGGTCGAGGTTCTTTCGAAGGCCGTTCGCCGCGTCCGAAAGAACCTCGATTGTGATGCTTCGCGATCTTCCCGTCTTCGTGGTTGATTTCCTTGGAGCCGGTACCATGGGTCCATGCCCGAGCTGCCCGATGTCACGGTCTATGTCGAGTGTCTCAACCGACTGGTCGGGGGTTCGCGCCTCGAACGGCTGCGGGTGACCAACCCCTTCGTGCTGCGAACGGTCGAGCCGTCGCCCGACGAGGCGGCAGGTCGACGCCTGCTCGAGGTCTCGCGGCTCGGCAAGCGGGTGGTCTTCGCACTCGACGGCGAGTGTTTCGTGGTGATCCACCTCATGATCGCGGGCCGCCTGAAATGGAGAGTGCCCGGCGCCGCGCCGCCGAAACGAGGCGGGCTGGCCGCGTTCGATTTCGCCGACGGCACGGTGCTGCTGACCGAGGCCGGGTCGAAGCGCCGGGCCTCCATCCACATCGTCAGCGGGCGCGACCGGCTCGCGGCTCACGACCCCGGCGGCCTCGAGGTGCTCGAGGCGGGATACGAGGCGTTTCTGGCGGCCGTCAGGCGCGAACGCCACACCCTCAAGCGCGCGCTCACGGATCCGCGGATTCTCAGCGGGATCGGCAATGCCTACTCGGACGAGATTCTCCACCGGGCGCGGCTGTCACCTTTCAAGCTTTCGACGGGACTTGTTGATGAGGAGGCCCGGCGGCTCCACCAGGCCGCCGTCGGTGTTCTTTCGGAGTGGACCGATCGACTCCGGGCGGACGTCGGCGACGGTTTTCCGGAAGTGGTCACCGCTTTCCGGGCCGAGATGGCGGTCCACGGTCGATTCGGTCAGCCGTGCCCCGATTGCGGCGCTCCGGTCCAGCGCATCCGCTACGCCGACTCAGAGGCCAACTACTGTGCGCGATGCCAGACCGAGGGGCGCGTACTCGCCGACCGCTCGTTGTCGCGGCTGCTCAAAGCCGACTGGCCGAAGCGGATCGAGGATCTTGAACAGCGGTGAGTGAACCGCACGGGCGCCGGTCGGTCGATCGCAGAAACCGCAAAGACAAGCCGATTCCGATCCGCCGCTGTCCGGGCTAGTGCAGGAGACCCACGAGATCCACGACCGACGCGATCGGAATCGTCGACAGCGGAAGCTTTGCATCCGCCGACCGTGCCGGCAGCGCGACCCTGCCGAAGCCCAATGCAGCGGCCTCGCGGATCCTCTCCGCGGTCCGGCTCACAGCGCGGACCTCACCGAGGAGACCGATCTCGCCGAAGACCGCGATGTCGGTGGCGAGGGGTCGATCCGCCGCCGACGAGATCAGGGCGGCGGCGACGGCGAGATCGAGGGCGGGTTCTCTCAGCGACAGCCCCCCCACGAGGTTGAGAAAGATGTCGCGGTCGGTGAAGCAGATCCCGGCGTGCCGTTCGATGACCGCGACCAGGAGTGCGAGGCGCGAACCGTCGAAGCCCTGGGCCACCCGCCGCGGGGTGCCGAGGGCGGAGGGCGCCGCCAGCGCCTGGACCTCGACGAGAAGCGGCGCCGTGCCTTCGAGGGCCGCGGCGACGACGGATCCCGGGACCCCTTTTCGACGGTCCTCGAGAAGCCAGGCGGACGGGTTCGAGACGCTCTCGAGCCCGTTTTCGGTCATCGAATAGAGGGCAAGCTCGGCAACCGTCCCGTAGCGGTTCTTCCCCGCCCGCAACACCCTCAGATCGTGGCTCGGTTCGCCCTCGAGAGAGAGCACAACATCGACCAGATGTTCGAGCAGCTTTGGACCGGCGATGTGGCCTTCCTTGGTGACATGGCCGACGAGGACCACGGGAATCCCGCGGGTTTTGGCGAGGTGTTGGAAGCGGGCGGCCACCTGGCGGACCTGGCTCACGGAACCGGCGACGGCGTCGAGATCATCGGCGGTCATGGTCTGGATCGAGTCGACGACGATGAGCTCCGCCGAAATGTCCTCGAGCTGCGCGATCACTGCGTCGCAGGAGGTCTCGGGCAGGAGCAGGAGCTCGGGCTCGAGACCGCCGATTCGGCGCGCGCGCAGCGCCACCTGTTCGGACGACTCCTCGCCGGTGACATAGATGACCGGCCCGCGATTGGCGGCGGTCGCGGCCGCGACCTGGAGCAGGAGAGTCGACTTGCCGACCCCAGGCTCGCCCGCCACCAGGACCAGGGATCCGGGGACGAGGCCGCCGCCGAGGACCCGGTCGACGCCGTCGAGCCCGGTGGGGGTGCGGCTGGTGGCAGCCGCGGCGGCCTCGGTCACCGGCACCGCGGTTGCGCCGCGCCGGACCGGGGACTTCGTCGAGCCGCGCTGACCGCCTCCCCTGGGCGCTCTCGGCTCCTCGACGAAGCTGTTCCACGCATCACACCCGGGACACTGGCCGAGCCACTTGCTCGACTCGTGGCCGCAGTCGGTGCAGAAGAAGATGATGTCCTTGCCGGAGCGCGCTACCACGGAGCGTCGCCCTCGTGTCGGGACGTGTCCGCGTTTTCGAAACGGGTGAACTCGTGCTGGAAGACGAGGTCGATGTCACCGATGGGCCCGTTGCGCTGTTTGGCGATGATGAGCTCGGCCTTGCGGGGGTCTTCGGCCTCACGATCGTAGACCGACGGCCGGATGATGAACATCACCACGTCCGCATCCTGTTCGATGGACCCCGATTCACGAAGGTCGGAGAGCTGCGGCCGGTGGTCGCCGCCTCGGCGTTCGGGTTGCCGGCTGAGCTGGGAGAGGACGAGCATCGGCACATCGAGGTCCTTGGCGATGGCCTTGAGACCGCGGGAAATCGCCGACACCTCCTCGTTGCGGCTGGAAAAACGTGAACCGCCCGACATGAGCTGCAGGTAG
>JAHECW010000208.1 GCA_024641545.1 Acidobacteriota bacterium | reverse complement strand
ACCGGGATCTCGTCGAGTCGTCAAGCGACTGGATCTGGGAGGTGGACGGCCAGGGGATCTACACCTACGCCAGCCCCCAGGTCGAGGACATCCTCGGGTACACGCCCGACGAGGTCGTCGGCAAGACCCCGTTCGACTTCATGCCCGCAACCGAAGCATCGAGAGTCAAGACCGCCTTCCAGGACCTCATCGGCCGCGGTCTGCCCATCGTCGCCATGGAGAACACCAACCAGCACCGGGACGGCCGAAAGGTGGTTCTCGAAACCAGCGGGGTCCCGATCACCGACCGCAGCGGTGCCACCACCGGTTACCGCGGGGTGGACCGGGACATCACCGAGCGGAAGCTGGCGACAGAAGGGATGCAGACCATCCAGCGACTCGAGAGTGTCGGGATCCTCGCCGGTGGAATCGCCCACGACTTCAACAACATTCTCATGGGTGTTTATGGAAATCTCTCCATCGCCAAAAGCAGGATTTCAGAAGATCACCCCGCCTTTGGTTCGATCAGAGAAGCGGAATATTCACTGGCTCGCGCAACCGGTCTTACGCAGCAACTCCTGACATTCTCCAAAGGAGGAGCTCCGGTGTTCGAACACGCGAACATTGCGGAATTGGTCAGGGAAATTACTCGATTTAACCTCTCAGGTAGCAATGTAGATTCGATTTTTTTGATTGACGAAGATCTCTGGAATATCAACGTAGATAAGGGACAGATACACCAGGCATTTTCGAATCTTATAATCAACTCGATTCAAGCGATGCCGAACGGTGGTAAGATCTTCATTTCGATCAGCAATTTTTCCGTCGACACAGCGATCACAAACTTCCTGAAGGTTGGAAAATATATCAAGATCACTATTGCGGATGAAGGGACCGGCATCGATCCGGATTATATTGATAGGATTTTCGACCCGTACTTCAGCACCAAGGAAAAAGGCAGTGGCCTCGGTCTCGCAACGACGTATTCGATTATCAGGAACCACGGAGGCCTTATTGCGGTTGAATCGACTCAAGGAACCGGAACCATATTTTCGGTTTATCTTCCTGCGTCTGATCTTCGCAAAGAGGTGAATGTCGAGGACGATATATCGGATAAGATAACGCCACCAAATGATCTTGGCGTTCTTGTAATGGATGACGATGAGATTGTGTTGGATGTTGTGTGTCAAATGCTTCAAAAAATCGGGTTCAAAACCGAGGCTGCGAATGATGGAAAGGTCGCAATCGAGAAATATAGAAAGGCGATGAATTCCGGGAGTCCATTCGGCGTCGTTATCATGGATCTCACAGTCCCAGGCGGCCTTGGTGGCAAGGATACAATTGTCGAGATATTAAAGATCGATCCAAATGCGAAGGCCATCGTATCAAGCGGATTTTCCGACGATACCGTAATCGCGAAATACGCTGATTATGGATTCAAAGGAATTGCCATCAAACCATATACAATGGCCAAGCTCCAAGAGGTCATCAATCGCGTGCTGCGGGAGGAGTGATATTCGATTGGAATCACGACCACCGGTTGACGACCGCGCGCACGGACGCGAGTCGAAGGGACGCGCACCCACATGAAAGACGTCTCGCCGGGTTCCGAGGTTCCGAGGTGGCACCGCACGCTCTTTTTCTGGGCTGCGGTCATGGTCTGGGTGCTGGTGCTGTCGGGCGGTATCGTCTGCATCACCGATTCGTCGCACGGCTGTCCCGACTGGCCGACCTGCCATGAGCGGTGGTTCCCGCCCAACCAGGCGAACTCGATCATCGAATACTCCCACCGGGTTCTGACACCGCTGACGCTGCCGTTTCTGATCGCAGCCGCGGCCGTCGCCTGGCGCCGGTATCGTTCGGAGCGGTGGATCTTCATCCCGGCGATCGCGGCGATCTCGTGCCTGGCGGTGGTGGTTTTCTTCGGCGCCCTCGTCATCCTCACAGGATTGCCGCGCGGCTGGGCCGCGGTTGATCTCGGGACCGCTCTGATGGCGCTCGCCCTGATGGTGACGGCCGCCACCGGGGTCTCGGCTCGGTTTCGATCGGCCACAGTGGTGCTGCGCCCGTCGTTGACACATGGAATCGCCGGGTTGGCGGCGGCGGCGACCGCGACGGTTTTCGCGGTTCTCGTCAGCGGGGTTCTGGTCTCGAGACCCGGCGCACTGATGCGCTGTCTGAACTGGCCCGGCGCCGTCGGACTGGGGAGGCCGGAGGATCTCTACGGGTGGTTGTACCTGCTTCGCTACGCATTCGGTGTGCTGGCAAGCGGTTTGATCGTGGTTCTCGTCGTGCGGGTGTGGAGGACGCAACGACACCGCCCCCTGCTGGTTCGAGACACGACCATCGCGGGAGTCCTGTTGGTGATCGCGACCATCGTCGGCGTCCTCATGCCGACGCCCGACAACGGGATCGTCATGCCGGCCGCTTCCATGGCCGCGGCGGCGGCATTGTGGGCAGTTCTGGTGGCGGTGGTCATGCGTTGCGGCCGGGAAATTCCCGCCGGGGACTGATGCCGTCCGGGCGACGCCGGCGCCCCCAAAGGCAGACTTTCATTGTGAGGGCCGGCGCCCTCGCCGCCCTCGCGGCGAAACCTCGTGAGTACTTCGGGCGAGGATCGTGGGACCCTAGTTTGATGCGTCGCTCCTCAGGGCCAGCTCGGCCGGCAGACCGAACGCTTCGGGGTGGAGGTAGCGGCCGCGATCGGGCTCGGGCTTGTCCTCCTCGACCGGGATGCGGTTGGCGTCGGCGAAGGCGTCGTGGCGGATGCCGGTGACCTGCCACGAGACCTCCGTGTCGGGGGCGCTGGTCTGGATGACAAAGGTGTTGGCCGCGATCTTCTGCGACACCCTGGCCTGCGCCCACGTGTCGCCGGCGCCGATCACGGTGAGCTGGCAAGTGTCGCTCAGAATGTGGGAAGAAGGAATGTCGTTTCGCGACAAAGGCATGGACACGAGCGCCAAGATAGGAGAAGGGGTGGAAGGACACCGCGTGCGGATTCTCCGCAACCTCGGTTCGCGCCGAACGTAGTGCACCTCGCGGCCTGGAGTTGTCGGATTGAGGTGTCGGCATCAGTCGCCGAACTCCGCGGCGGCGCGGGTGCGGATGGCGATGAAAACAGGGGAGGTGTTGGGATGTGGTCGTCACGGTGGTCTGTGTTCCCGGGTGTTGTTGCGGTGATCTGCCTTTTCGGGTGTGAGGGAGTCTCTCGAGACGGGTCCGATGCGGCGGGAAAGGAGATTTCGCAGCCGGCCGGTTCGGCGACGGTGCCGTTCACTCTCGATCACAACCGGGTGATCGTCGAGGTCGGCCTCGCGCGGCCCGACGGCAGCCTGCGGCGGGCGGCGGCCTGGGTCGACACCGGCAACCAGTACCTGATCGTCGGTGAGACTCTGGCGGAGGAGCTCGGGCTCGACCGTTCCCAACTCGAAGATGCCGGTCCGGGGCACTCGGTGGAGTCGGCGTCGCCGGCTCCGGCCGCGGAGATCGGCGGGATGGCCCTCGACATGGCGGGGATCGGCGTCCGGGTCCGCAGCGGTGAGTGGGTGATGCCCGGGATCCCCGCCGAGCTGTGCCTGCCTGCCGGCGCGCTGCGCCGCCTGCACGTAGTGCTCGACTATCCGGCGAGGCAGATGACGGTGGCGCTTCCCGGCGTGCTGACGCCGCGAGGGAAAGCGTTTGCCTGCCGGGTGAATTCGGACACCGGGCTGTTTCTGATCGAGGTGGTCATTGACGGCGAGCGCGTCCCGCTGGGTGTCGACACCGGCTCCGCCGGCACCTGGGTGTCGACCGCGCTCACCAGCGGCTGGGTGGAGCGCCACCCGCGGTGGCCGCGTGCCGTCGGTGCGGTGGGTTCGGCCAACTTCTTCGGCTTTCCGTTCGAAGCCGAAGGCGTGTTGATGGTTCTGCCCGAGCTCGAGATCGGAGGGTTGCGGATACCTGACGTGGCGGTGCTGGGACTGGGCCAGGGTCTCTTCGACTGGTACTCGCAGAAATCGGCCGGCGCCGTGTCCGGTTTCATCGGCGCCAACGCTCTCAGCCGCTGTCGCCTCGAGATCGACTTTCCCAATCGGATGACCTACTGGGAGATCGGCGAGGCGCCCGCGGTCGGAGACCTCGACATCGTCGGGCTGACCCTTCGCCCGGAAGCGGACGGGGGTTTCGCCGTGGCGGCCGTGGCGAAGCGGGGCGGGATTCCCGCGGTCGACGGCGTCGAGGCGGAGGACAGGCTGATCCGCATCGACCGGGTCGACACTGAGGGCGCGACCATGGGGGAAGTGGTCGCCGCGCTGCGGGGCGCGCCGGGCGAGCGGCGCACGTTGCTGATCGATAGGGGCGGCGAAAGGATCAGCGTCGAGGCGACGGTGACGCGGTTCCCCTGACCCGGCAGCCCAGCGCGGGGCGGCCACCGGATGAGCGAGACGCGGGCAGCCGATCGCTACAGGTCGGCCGCCCGACGAGGATCTTCTTTTCGTCGAAAGACGCCGTCTTTATGACGATTACGGAACGAGGTTTCCTTGCAGCGCCCTGGCGATGAAGTGCCGGCCGACCCGGGTTTTCGGCACCCGCTGGTCGAACCAGATGCGCACATCCTCGTCCAGCCCGACGCCGTGCATGAAGTTGTAGAGCGCCTTGTCGAGCGCCGTGCCCAGGGTGTCGTGGTCGACGCCGGTCGGGTCGATGAAGTCGACGTCATTGGTGGCGAAGGTGATCGGCGGCAGCGGTTTCAGGGTGATGCCGTACTCCGCCGGGTTGAGACCGACCGGAGAGTGCACGGTGCACGTGAAGCGGTGGAAAAAGCCGGACTGGATGCAGCCTTCCGCGAAGAGCTGGCGGACGTATTCCAGCGCATCGACGGTGTCCTCGATGGTCTGCGTCGGGAAGCCGTACATCAGATAGGCGTGGACGAGGATCCCGGCTTCGCTGAATGCGCGCGTGACGCGGGCCACCTGGGCGACCGAAACGCCCTTTTTCATCAGCTTCAACAAGCGGTCCGAAGCGACCTCCAGACCGCCGGAGATGGCGATGCAGCCGCTGTCGGCCAGGAGGTTGCAGAGCTCGGGCGTGAAGGCCTTTTCGAAGCGGATGTTGCCCCACCAGGAAATCGCGCGGTTGCGCCGTTTGAGCTCTTCGGCCATTGCCTTGAGGGCCTTCGGCGGAGCGGCCTCATCGACGAAGTGGAATCCGCTCTGCCCGGTTTCCTCGATGACGGCCTCGATGCGGTCGACCAGGAGCCCGGCCGGGGCGCCGTCGAAACGACCGATGTAGTCGAGGCCGACGTCGCAGAAGCTGCACTTCTTCCAGTAGCAGCCGTGCGCCACGGTGAGCTTGTTCCAGCGGCCGTCGGACCACAGGCGGTGCATCGGATTGAGCATGTCGAGCAGCGACAGGTAGCGGTCGAGCGGAAGCCCGTCCCAGGTCGGCGTGCCGACCTCGGCGAAAGGCACGTCGGGTTGGCTGCTGTCGCAGTAGCGTACCCGGCCGTCGATGCGGGTGAAGGTGCGAACCAGCTTCAGATGCGAGTGCTTGCCCTCCAGGAAGTCGAGCAGGGCCAGCAGCGGCCGCTCGCCGTCGTCGAGCGAGACGTAGTCGAAAGAGTCAAAAACGCGCGGTTCCTCGAGCTCGCGGAGTTCGGTGTTGACCCAGCCGCCGCCGAGCACGGTGACGATCTCGGGATACCTGGCCTTGATGGATTGGGCCATGCGGAAGGCGGCATAGACCGAGCCGGGGAAGGGGACCGAGAGCAGGACGACACCCGGTCTGCTGCGTTCGACGGCCAGCAGAGTCAAGGTTTCCATCGTGCTGTCGACCAGCGTCTTCGGAGCGGCAAGGGCCGCTGCCAGTGGTTCGAAGCTCGGCTGGCTGTGGGCCAGCGATTCGGCGTAGCGGACGAACTCGAAGCGGGGGTCGACCGCCTCGCGCACCACGTCGGCGAGATCGTTGAGGTACAAAGTGGCCAGGTGCCGGGCCCGGTCCTGAACCCCGAGCGAGCCGAAGGCCCAGGCCAGCGGGTCGCCGTCGTCCTCGTCGATGAAGTTGTCGAGCGCCGTGAATCGCGGCCCCTCGGGCAGGAAGTCGCGGCCGCAGATGCGGTGGCCGATGGAGGGATCGCGGCCCTGCAGGAAGGCGACGGCCGGTGTGATGGTCGCCAAATAGCGGTCGAAATGCTCGCAGAAACCGACCACCACCGGCGGGCGTTGGCGCGCCGGAAGGGCGTCGACGCGGTCGCGAATCGCCCGCAGACCGGCCGGCGAGAACAGCTCCAGGACCAGGCCGAGAGCGATGTCCTCCTGCACCGCATCGACGCCGCGTGAGCGCAGAAAACCGGTGAGGTAGGCGGTCGACGGATAGGGCACGTTCAACTGGGTCATCGGCGGGATGAGGGACAAGATGCGGCAGGTGGCGGCGGGGATGATGGGGGTATTCCTCACTGATCGACGAAAAACGGGGCGGCGATCAATCCGAGACCGATGACGATCTGCAGGATCAGGCTCTCGACGAGATAGGGATAGACGCACAGACCCACCCCGGCCGCGAGGAAGCCGATTCGCTGTTGCCGCTTGCCATAGATGAAATACCCCACTCCGACGAAGCCGGTGAGAATCCCGACAAAGAGAGTGAAGGCGGATGGCACGCCTCATCTTCTCACGTCGGGTGCCGGGCGAACCCCCCGAAACACTCGAGAGTGGGAGCAGGAACGAATCCGTCCCGATTCCTCACCCTGAGCGCCGCCGCGCTCCGAGACGGCGACCACGCGCGGAATGACACGGGCTTCTCGATTCTCGACAACCGCTCTACGCGCGCGAAGCGCACCCCGCAATTCGCCATCGTTCCCTCTTGATCGTGACCTCGGCCGCAATGGTGCGCGCGCCCCGCCGGCAAGGGGCCGATGCGGGATTGTCGTTGGGATCGACTGCCAGCCTGCCGTTTCGGCCGGGTTGGCCGCGGCGTCGGTCGGCGGGGTGACAACGGTCACCATCGCGGTGCCGGCGATTGCACATAGTTGATTGAAAGGGAGGTTCGAGGTGAAACCCCACGACTGTCCTCGACGATCTTCCGCCCCTCGGTCGGGCCGGATGCTCCGCACCTGGTTCTCGATCAACTCGGTGGTGGCGGGGATCCTCGCTTTGACCTGGCTGGTGCTTCGCAGCGGACCCAAACCGAGCCGGTTTACCTACCCCTGCCAGCAGGCGGCCTTTTCCGCCGCGTCGTTGGCCTTTGCGGCGCCGTTGATCTCGACCCTGGTGGCTGCGCGGCGCGGCGTCGTGCAGGGCATGCGGACCCCGGCGGGAGTCGCCGCGGCGATGGTGGGTCTGCTGGTGACCATGGGGATGTGGGGTCACTCGTCACTGGCCGGCGACCATGCGGCGAAGCATTCGTCGGCGCCGGCGGACTACCGGGCCCGGGTCTTCCGCGTCACCGACTGCCCGCAGGATCCCGTCGGGGATCGATTCCCCGGACTCGACAATCTGCTCACGCTCATGGGATCGCAGGGGCTCAAGTTCTACCGGTCCGGCACCTCGTCGGCGCTCGCCGGCCCGGGGGGCATCATCGCCGCCGATGATGTCGTCGTGATCAAGATCAACTACCAGTGGGACGAGAGAGGCGGCACCAACACCGATCTCCTGCGTGGATTGATCCGCGCCATCGTCGACCACCCGGACACCTTCACGGGTGAGGTGGTGGTGTGCGAGAACGCCCAGTTCAACTCGGTGAGCAACTTCGATCGTGCAGCCAACAACGCTCAGGACACCTCGCTGTCACCGCACGACGTGGTGGTCGGTTTTCGGAATCAGGGATACACGGTCTCCCACTACGACTGGACCGCGATCCGATACTCCGCGGTCGATGAGTACTCCGACGGCGACACCGGCGACGGCTACATCGTCTACGACTACGATCCGCAGATCTCGGGCCGCGTGTCGTACCCGAAGTTCCAGACCGACGACGGGACATTTGTCAGTCTGAGGGACGGCATCTGGGACCCGGTCGTCTCGAGTTACGACCGCGAGAGCCTCAAGTTCATCAATCTCCCGGTGCTCAAATCCCACCACGCCACCTACGGGGTCACGGCGTGCGTCAAGCACTACATGGGCGTGGTCACCCGCGAGCTCAGCACGAACTCCCACAGCGCCATCGGCTCGGGTCTCCTGGGTGAGGTGATCGCGGAGGTTGGGCTCGCCGATCTCAACATCCTCGATTGCATCTGGGTCAACGCCGACCCCTATACCGGTCCGGGGACGAGTTACGGCGGCGCCACCCGGCTCGACCAGCTCGTCGCCGGCACCGACCCGGTCGCGGCCGATCTCTGGTCCGCCACCGAGATCCTCATTCCGGCCTTCATCGCCAACGGCTTCAGCCCGCCGTGGCCCTATCCCGCCGCCACGCCGGACGACCCTTCAAGCGCTTTCCGGGGTTATCTCGACAACTCCATGGACCGCATCCTCGGCGCGGGTTACGCCGTCACCAACGATCTCACCCGGATCGACGCCGTCAGCTGGGACGGCGTCGCGCCGCTGGCGATCTTCGCCGACGGCTTCGAATCGGG